>NZ_CAJAXH010000206.1 GCF_903946935.1 uncultured Thiodictyon sp. | reverse complement strand
GAGTGCCTGTGCGGCATGGGCCCGGTCCTGGTAGTGGTGGGGGCGTCCGCGGGTGATCACCGTCCAGGGCCAGGGCGCGGCGGTGCCGTGCGCATCGACCCGGCCGGTGCGGGCGACGGCCAGGGCGTACAGGAGTGCCGGGCGGACGCCCTGCGCCCGCGCGGCTCGCTCAAACGCGGCTCCTCCTTGAGCGTACGGGTCCGCCACTGCAGCGGGCTGGTGCTTGACTGATTGCGCTGGAGCAAAGCCTTGTAGCCATCTGCGATCCGCCGAATTCCGCTGCGACTACCGCGCCCGCGGACCTGGGGATGATTGGAGATTCCAGACTTGGCGGCTTCTTGAGTGCCCAGCATGAAAGGCACTCTTGACCTGGCGGACGACTTTGGCGGAACATCGACTGCATGCGGGCTCCGGCAATCGACGCCGGACCGGGCATTCGCCCCGTCCGCAACGTTTGGATGCCACACGCAACCGCGGACCGGAGATCATCCGAAGTCCCATCAGTAGAGCTTCATGTCTGACTTCGAGATCATCAGTGATATCAGTGATGTTGAGCTGATCGCTCGCGGCCCTGGTATCCGTGACATAGCCCGGTTGAACCGCGAGTACGGAAGGGGTAATTGGCGCAAAGTCAAAGGAACCGCCCTCCTGCGATTGAACAGCGGTAGACTCCGTCGCGCCGAGTTGCATTGGTACGAAGCTCACGGAATCGGCAAGAGAGAAATGAAGCGCAAGTGTTACCTGGAATGACTATGAACAAGCAAACAAGCGAAGTTCCAGAGTATGTTGTCTGTATCGACAACTCGGATTATCCTGCATCCCTGGAATTGCATAAGATTTATCGCGTCCTTCCCGACGAAGACGCGAGCGCGGACGGCGACCTGCGGATCATTGACGAGAGCGGGGAGGACTATCTCTACTCTGCGGATCGGTTCGTTCCGATTGCCGTACCAATCGCGGTAAAGAAATCCCTAGAACTGAAGGTTCATCCATAGGATATGTATTAGGTATACTGTCGCCGGATCTCTCCGCCATAACTATGCCCCTCAGATAGTCCAGTTACGCTGCGCCAACCAGACGCGACGAATTGCCGAAAATCAACCGTTACTAAGCTGCAAGAGATAAATAGAAAGCGTCATGCTACAGCAAACAATCAACAACCTAATACATGATTTTTCTCTAGTGCAGTTGTATGTGAAAAACAACCAGCAGGCAGGGTTCAGCGATATGACGCGGCTCTTGGAAAGCCTCTCGATCCAGATGTTTAAGGCGACGCACAACCTTGACCTGAAGAACAAGAACTTCCTCTTCCCAAACTTCCCGGCGATTGATTTAGCGGATGATGCGCAACGCACGGCGGTTCAGGTGACTACTAACGCCGACTCCAAGAAAATCAAGCATACATTGAAGATGTTCAATGAACACAAACTGAGTCGTGATTATGACACATTGATCATTCTTGGCTTTATCGAATGTTCAAGGAGCAAGGCGCTGCCGACATTCTGTACGGTCCTTAACATAAATGATCTTATTTCATTAGTAACCGACCGGAACGATGATGATCTTGCGCAGGATCTCGTTGATGCCCTCCAACAGCACTCGGATTTCTCGCGGGTACACCCGTACGATGACAACAATTGCCTTGAAATAGTTCTTCGGTGCATTGATCGAAGCGCGATAAAACATCGGATGGCGTGTGAGGGTTCTTACGCTGACATGATTAAGGGATTGAATGAAATCACCGAGCTAATCAGCAAAGGGACAATTGGACGGAAACAAAAAGGAAAGAGCATTGATAGCTTTTCCGATCCGAAAATACAAGCATTCTTGACAGCGGTCCGCAACGCGATTTCGCAAATAGTTGCGATCGTCAATCAATGCAGGGATGCCAGTTCGGGGCTTGTTGCGATTGACGCCGATCAATTAGGTGAGATTGGCAGGCATAAGAGTTATATTATAGAAAAAGCAAATGAGATGGCCCAGCAAATTGGCAGCGATTTGCGCATGCAAGTGATATGATACCCAATCAGCTTGGGTGCCGAGCCGGCGCCCCAGTTCTTGGTGCTGTTTCGCAAGATGACCAAAATGCAGAATCTCTATCTGATATCCCTGGTATAGCTTATATGTGCGGCGGAAGGGTAAGGCGCGGATACCCTCACGCGAGCAATCAAGTGCGAAGGCAGAGCTGTTGCCTATCCTACCTCGCTGGAGTCCACGATAGTGACGAGCAGCGCTTGATTCTTCTCTGCCATGAGGACGGCGAACCGATCACAGTTGTGACTGCTGCTCCCGAGCAGCAGGAGCGGTGAAAAGAAAAAAAGAACGATAAGAGTCGTAAAGTGTACAAGGTCAAAGTTCCTGAGCAAGCCGCAGCCCGAGGTTCTTGCCGAGGAATTCAGGGCGGTACCTGAAGCGGTCCGAAGCGCGCGCGTTCTTCGCGCTGAGGTACCAAGAGCCGCCGCGTAACACCCGGCCAACGGAAATGCAAGATTGGTACCATTCCATACCATCGGCCGGAGCGCCCGTATAGTTCTCATGCCAACTGTCCTGCACCCACTCCCAGACGTTTCCGTGTATATCATAGAGCCCCCAGGGATTGGGTCGCTTCTCTCCCACCTGCTGGGTCTTGCCGCCTAAGCGGAAGAAAGCATAGGCGTTTTCCTCAAACCAGGCGTAGTCTCCCAGCGCGCTCTCATCGTCGCCGAATGACCAGCGGGTTGCGGTTCCGGCACGGGCGGCATATTCCCATTCCGCTTCGGTCAGCATACGGTAGTGCCGTCCGGTCTGGTCCGAGAGCCAGGCGTAATAGGCGACGGAGTCATTCCAGGAGACGTTGATAACCGGGCGTCGACCACGCCCCCACCCCTCATCGCCTGGCTTCTTGCAACGGGTCGCGGCACAGAAGCGATCATACTCATCGAAGGTGACCGGATAGCGTCCGATGGCGAATGGCCGGGCGATGCTGACCCGGTGCTGGGGCTTCTCGCTGTCATCGGCTTTGTCGTCGCTCTCCGACGCACCCATGAGGAAGGCTCCAGGTGGAATCAATACCATCTCAGGCCCTTTGCTGCCATCCTTGAGCGGGGCGCGAAAGACCGGCCCCAACCCCAGCGATTCAGCCACCGACTGCTGTAACCCCTGAACCTGCGTGGTGGACCATCCATGGATGTCCTGCGGCACCTGTGTCGCCCAACGATCAGCCTGGACCCGCTGGTTCTCCCACTCCAACCGCTGCTGGCGCTCCCGCTTCTGCCGCTCCAGCTCCAAACGCTCCCGCTCCTGTTGCTCCTGTTCTAGCCGCACTCGTTCTTGGCGCTCCTGCTCCAATCGCTGCTGATGTTCCCGTTCCTGCCGCTCCAGCTCCAACCGCTCCCGTTCCTGTCGCTCTTTTTCCAGCCGCTCGCGTTCCTTGCACTCCCGCTCCATCTGCTCCCGCTCCTGGCGCGCCGCCGCCGCGCTCGCCGCGCCCCCCAAACGTGCGATCAGGTCGGAACGGTTTAGACTGCCAATAGCATCGCGCAGCCCGGCGAGGAACCCTGGGTCTACCAGGACTGCCGGACCGACCGGGCCATCGGCCGCGCCAACTTGGGCGCAGAAGTCGTCTAGCACCGCGATACCAGTCCCCGCAATAGTCGGAAGCCCACGCTGAGCCAGCCAGCTCTGAATGGCGTGGACTATCTCTCTGACGGCCCATGCGCGGTTCGGCAATGCGGCGAGCGGTACCGCTAATTGTAGCGCAAGCTCTGGCGTCCAGGCCGGCCGCTCTGCGGCCACTGCCCGGTAACTCCGGCAATAGTGGTCGATGAAGGCGCGGGCGACCTCCGGCGGGAAGTCCTGGTGCAGCAGATCAGGCAGCAACTTCGGCAAGAGTGGCGGGGTGTCCCGATAGGAGAAGTGGTAGAGATCACCGATCCATCCCATGGTCAGGCAATGCCAGGTGATAAGGAATTGGTGGATGGCGCACCAATCCTCCTTGACGAGTTGGAAGGGCGGCAGGTCCACTTGATCGAGCCCGATACCGGCGGCACTCAGTGCCTCCTCCTGCTCTAGCCGTTTGAGGTTGGTGGCGCGCACACCGCCGAAACGCTGGTCGGCATCCGGGTTGTTTTTGGCGACACCCTGCTCGACCAGGCGTTCGCGCGCCTGCCGCCATTGCCGTGCCGCGGCGCGGGCGGAATCCTCCACCACGGGGCGATAAGCGATCTTCTCCAAGGTCTGATAGAGATACTGATCCTGGGCAGGACCCCAGTAGGCCAGATTGATGTAGAGATAGTCGTCGCCCTCCGGCATCTGGGTCTCCAGCACCAGGGTCGGCTCGGAGCGCAACCGCTCATGCAGTGCCTTGATACTGGCCGCGCCCTGGAACTGGCCGTCTTTCCAGGCCCCGTCCAGGAGTTCGATCGGGCGCACGCCGAGATTGAAATTGTAGTGCGTGGAGAGGAATTGCTGGAGTGCCTGGCGCACCGGTCCTTCCAGGTCGCGCGGGCCGTTGGCGGGCAGCGAGAGGAACACCCGCAGCGGCGTCGGCCCGTCGCAGCGGTGCGATTGCAGAATCTGAGAGGGGAAAAGCCGCAACGGCCAGTGGTCCAGGACCTTCTGGTTCTCCTGTAACTCCAGGGCGGTCTGGCGCTGTCGGGTCGCCATGGCCCATTCCTGTTCCCGTCGCTCCTTGGCCTGCCGGCGTTGTTCCTCGCGCTGCGCCTCGAATTGCTGCTGCTGAAAGGCGCGTTGCTGGTCGCCGTCCTGGGTAGCGGTGCGCTGTTGAGAGACGCGGGTCAAGTGGGCCGTGATCGCGCTGAAGGCCATCACGGCGTGGTAGATGCTCATGGCAGGGTCGGTTCCTTGGCTGATCCAGGTTGGCGGCATAGGGAAGGCGCCGGGCTCAGATACTTCTGCGCCACGAAACCGCCGACGGGTAGGGAGGGGCACGGCCCACTGACCGCGCCGGACCTCGCTGCGGACCGGATCAAGTCGAAATTCCTGCGCTTCGTCCTGTGTCCCGGGGCCGGATGCCGAATCATAGACGATGCCGTCGCAGCGATCGAGAGCATCCCAGATGACCAAGCCCTTTGCCGACCCCTGGGGCCCCAACTACGAACGGCGGGCGCTCATCCTGTGGGTCGTCGTCGCGGTCGTTGCCGCGGTCACCGCGGGTCTGTGGGGTCTACCGACGGGGGCCTTTCACTGGCTCGCCTGGCTTTCGCTCGCCATGGCGCTGACCTGGGTCCGGGGTGCCGTGCGGATCGCAAGCCAACACGAATGGCTGCGCGGACACCACCTCGGGTGCATCGCCCCGGAGGACTTCGCCGCCCGCCTGCCGTCATGGTCCGGGGACCTGTGGCTGGGTTGGGGCTTCGACTGGCTTCCGGTGCATACGCAGCTCGCACTGGACCTCATGCGCGCGGGACCGGAGCAGTTCGCCCCGAGCGATCCGCAGCGCATGGGCGCCACCTGGCTGCACGGCCTGGGGGGACGCGATGGGGACCTGCGCATCCCGCTTTCGCACACCGACGGACACATGCTCATCGTCGGCGTCACGGGCGCCGGCAAGACCCGCACCTTCGACCTGCTGGTCACCCAAGCCGTGCTGCGTGGCGAGGCGGTCCTGATCATTGATCCCAAGGGCGACCGCGACCTGCGCGATACGGCGCAACGGGCGTGCGTCCTGGCCGGCACCCCGGAGCGCTTCGTGCATTTCCATCCGGCCTTTCCCGCCCAGTCGGTGCGCATCGACCCGCTGCACAGCTTCAATCGGCCCACCGAGCTCGCGAG
>NZ_CAJAXH010000205.1 GCF_903946935.1 uncultured Thiodictyon sp. | reverse complement strand
CTGCACCCTGCCGGAAGGCATTGAGATGGTGATGCCGGGGGATAACGTGAAGATGGTGATCAAGCTGATCAACCCGATTGCCATGGAAGAGGGCCTGCGTTTCGCCATCCGCGAGGGTGGCCGTACCGTCGGCGCCGGCGTAGTCGCGAAGATTCTGGAGTAATCCGGAGGGGGCGCCGGGCCAATCCCGGCGTGCCCAAGCCTTGGACGCCAATCCAAGGAGTGTTTCTTAGGCCAGTAGCTCAATTGGCAGAGCAGCGGTCTCCAAAACCGCAGGTTGGGGGTTCGAGTCCCTCCTGGCCTGCCATACAACCATCGCCCCTTACCCACCCCGAGGCGACCCGTCACCCATGACATCAACCGTTGAGGTCAAAGACGCCAGCTTGGATCTAGCCAAGCTGGCTGGTGCCGCATTGTTGCTGATTGTCGGCATCTTTGCTTTTTATTACTTTGCCGCCTGGTCGGGATTGCTGCGAGTCCTGGGGTTGCTTGTCATCACCGGCGCGGCAGTGGCCATCGCCTTTCAGACGGAGCAGGGACGCGCACTCTGGCAATTCATTGCCGATGCCCGGATGGAGGTGCGCAAGGTCGTCTGGCCGACCCGCCAGGAAACCATCCAGACCACTTTGGTGGTGATGGCCATGGTCGTCGTGGTCGCCCTGGTGTTGTGGCTGTTCGATACGGTATTGATGGCCATCTTGAGGTTTCTCACAGGCCAAGGAGGCTGATCTTGTCCAAGCGTTGGTACGTCATTCACGCCTATTCGGGGTTTGAGGGTCAGGTCAAGCGTTCGCTCGAGGAGCGGGTTCGACGGGCGGGTCTGGAGGAGGCCTTCGGGTCAGTCCTGGTCCCGACCGAAGAGGTCGTCGAGATGCGCAATGGTCAGCAGCGCAAGAGCGAGCGTAAATTCTTCCCAGGCTATGTCCTGGTGCAGATGGACATGACCGATGAGACCTGGCACCTGGTCAAGAGTGTGCCCAAGGTCATGGGTTTCATCGGCGGTACCGGCGACCGCCCGGCGCCGATCCCCGACAAACAGGCCGACGCGATCCTTCAGCGGATGCAGGATGGCGTCGAGAAGCCACGGCCGAAGGTGCTCTATGAGCCCGGCGAGGTGGTGCGCGTGGTCGACGGACCCTTTACGGACTTCAACGGCGTGGTCGAAGATGTCGATTACGACAAGAGCCGCGTCAAGGTTTCGGTACTGATCTTTGGCCGCTCGACACCGGTGGACCTGGAGTTCTCCCAAGTCGAAAAGGGCTAGAGTAGTCGCGAATCGGCACGGATCGCTCGGTAAAAATATCTTGGAAGAAGTTTTTGTCCGCAAATGAACGCGAATGAACGCAAATAAGAGTGAAGAATGCATGGTGCGGCGGCCGCTCACTCGAGACGCTGGCGCCAGGGACGCTTTATTCGACAAATGATTAATTTGCGTTCATTTGCGTTAATTTGCGGACAATCATTCTTTATTGGCCCCGGCACGGGGCACTAACCGGGGGAGCCTGGGTGTCAATCCCGGGCGTCAGCACCCCACAGGAGACGAGAAATGGCGAAAAAGATAAACGCCTATATCAAGTTGCAGGTCAAGGCGGGCATCGCCAATCCCAGCCCGCCGGTCGGCCCGGCGCTTGGTCAGCACGGCGTCAATATCATGGAGTTCTGTAAGGCGTTCAATGCCAGAACGCAGGAGCTCGAGCAGGGCATGCCGATTCCGGTGGTCATCACCGTCTATTCGGATCGCAGCTTTACCTTTATCACCAAGACCCCGCCGGCGTCCATCCTGCTCAAGAAGATTGCCGGTGTGCCCAAGGGCAGCGCGACACCCCATATCACCAAGGTGGGCACGGTCACGCGTGAGCAGCTTGAGACCATCGCCAACGCCAAGATGCCCGATCTCACCGCGGCCGATTTGGACGCGGCGGTGCGCACCATCGCGGGCAGTGCCCGTTCCATGGGCCTGGACGTCGAGGGGGTGATTTAATCATGGCGAAGCAAAGCAAGCGCCAAGTCGAGATCCGTGCGCGCGTCCAAAGCGGCAAGCCGTATCCGGCGGTGGAGGCCTTCGGTCTCCTGAAAGAACTCGCCAAGGTCAAGTTCGTCGAGAGCGTCGATGTGGCCGTGAACCTGGGTGTCGACCCGCGTAAGTCCGACCAGGTGGTGCGCGGCTCCACCGTGCTGCCCCACGGCATCGGCAAGACCGTGCGGGTCGCGGTCTTCGCGCAGGGCGCCAACGCCGAGGCGGCCACCGCCGCCGGTGCGGATCGGGTCGGCTTCGATGACCTGGCCGAGGAAATCAAGGGCGGCAAGATGGACTTCGATGTCGTCATCGCCTCCCCGGATGCCATGCGGGTCGTCGGTCAACTCGGCAAGATCCTCGGCCCCCGTGGTCTGATGCCCAACCCCAAGGTCGGTACAGTCACCGCTGACGTGGCCGAGGCCGTGCGTAACGCCAAGGCGGGGCAGGTCCGCTACCGCACCGATAAGGGCGGCATCATTCATTGCCCCCTGGGCCGGGTAGACTTCGACGCGGATAAGCTGCGCGAAAACCTGGAGGCGCTGCTGGCGAACCTGATGCGGGCCAAGCCGAGCACCTCCAAGGGCATCTATATGCGCAAGGTGACGGTGTCGACCACCATGGGGCCTGGCCTCGTCGTGGACCATCTGTCACTCATCTAGTTGCATTTTCTTTGAGGTCCGGCCGTGGACGGCCGGGCCGCTCTTTGGGGCACCGACTTGCTCGGAGCCGTCAAAGACCGCAGGTGGTGCGCGCCCCGGGAGGGACCCGGGCCCGTGCCTTAATGACATGAGACGCCTGCGCAGACGGTGCTCCCGAATCACATTGCTGATGACGGCGCACTGCATGGCGTTATCGGCGGTCGACGGAACGACTGACCGACAACGCGACCCGGCCATTCGGCCGGGTGGACCTTGACTGGAGAGGTGACGACAGTGGCGCTCAATCTTGCGCAGAAAGAAGCAATCGTCGCCGAAGTTGCGGAAGTCGCACGGGGCGCCTTTTCGGCCGTCGCGGCCGAATACCGGGGACTGACCGTCGGACAGATCACGAAGTTGCGCGTCGAGGCGCGCAAGGTCGGTGTCTATGTCCGGGTGGTCAAGAATACCCTGGCCCGGCGCGCACTGGAAGGGACTGACTTCGCTTGTATGCAGGATGGGCTGACTGGCCCGCTGATCCTGGCATTCGCGAAGGAAGACCCGGGTGCAGTCGGGCGGGTCGCAGTGGCATTTGCCAAGGAGCACGACAAGTTCCAGGTACGCCTGGTGGCTGTCGGGGGCAAATTGCTCGACCCCTCCAAGCTTAGCGATCTGGCCAAGATGCCGACCCGCAATCAGGCGTTGAGCCTGTTGCTGGCGACCATGAAGGCCCCGGTCCAGAAGCTTGCAGCGACGATCAACGAGGTCCCGGGCAAACTCGTCCGCACCCTCGCCGCAGTTCGCGATGCCAAAGAGGCCGCTTAAGCGCGCCTCGTTCAATGCAATGTGATTTAAGGAGACAGGCAAATGGCCGTTTCGAAAGAAGAGATCCTCGACGCGATCGGTAACATGACCGTGCTTGAGGTGGTTGACCTCATCTCGATGATGGAAGAGAAGTTCGGTGTGACCGCCGCCGCCGCCGTCGTCGCCGGCCCCGCCGCCGGCCCCGCGGAAGTCGCGGTGGTGGAAGAGCAGACCGAATTCAACGTGATCCTCACCTCCTTCGGCGCCAACAAGGTTGGCGTGATCAAGGCGGTGCGGGCGCTGACCGGATTGGGGCTGAAGGAAGCCAAGGATGCCGTTGAAGGCGTCCCCAACACCATTAAGGAAGGCGTGTCCAAGGCCGATGCCGAAGCCGCCAAGAAGGAACTGGAGGAGGCCGGCGCCACCGTCGAAGTGAAGTAACGACGCATTGCGTCGCAACCTCTCTTCGCGGACTCACTAGGCTGGCGGCGATTTGCCGCCGGCCTTTTGCCGTTTGGTTGAGAGTCACAGTAAGCGTATTACTGCAAGGGCGATACGTCCGGTGTCCTGGTTGCCCCAACCTGGGGGCGTCGGCGCCGCGCCCGTGGCGGTCCTGAATCCGGGTTCCATCCGGGTCCGATCAAGTTTTTCGAGGGAAGGCATAATGGCTTATTCGTTCACCGAAAAAAAGCGCATCCGCAAAGACTTTGGCAAACGTCCGACGATCCTGGACGTGCCCTTCCTCCTGGCGACCCAGATCGAGTCCTACCGTGAGTTCCTGCAGGCCGATTTGCCACCCAAGAAGCGCGTGGACGAGGGCCTGCACGCGGCCTTCAAGACCGTGTTCCCGATCGAGAGTTACTCCGGCTACGCGGTGCTGGAATATGTGAGCTACCGCCTGGGCGAGCCGCCCTTCGATGTGCGCGAATGTCACCTGCGCGGCGCGACCTACGCGGCCCCCCTGCGCGTGCTGCTGCGCCTGGTCATCTACGACAAGGAGGCGCCGGCCGGCGCCAAGGTCGTCAAGGATATCAAGGAGCAAGAGGTCTACATGGGCGAACTGCCGCTCATGACCGAGACCGGCACCTTCATCATCAACGGCACCGAGCGCGTCATCGTCTCGCAGTTGCATCGCTCCCCGGGCGTCTTCTTCGACCACGACAAGGGCAAGACCCATTCCTCGGGCAAGCTGCTGTTCTCGGCACGTGTGATCCCCTACCGCGGGTCCTGGCTGGACTTCGAGTTCGACCCCAAGGACAACGTATTTGTGCGCATCGACCGGCGGCGCAAGCTGCCGGCGACCATCGTCCTGCGCGCCCTGGGCTACGGGGTCGAGGACATCCTCGAGTTCTTCTTTGAGACCGACACCTTCCGCTTCGCGGGCGAGGAGGTCTCACTGGACCTGGTGCCCGAGCGGCTGCGCGGCGAGACCGTCGGTTTCGACGTGAAGATCGGCGAGCAAGTCATCGTGGAGGCCGGCCGGCGCGTCACCGCGCGGCACATCCGCGAGTTGCAGAAGGCCGGGATCGAGCGCCTGGAGGTGCCGCCGGACTTCCTGGTCGGGCGCGTCGTGGCGCGGGCCCAGGTCGACACCGCCACCGGCGAGGTCATCGCCGAGGCCAACACGGCGCTCACCCGCGAGCTGATGGCGCTCCTGGTCGCCAAGGGCATCGATCAGGTCGAGACGCTGTTCGTCAACGACCTGGATCAGGGACCCTATATCTCCGAGACCCTGCGCATCGACCCCTCGACCACCGAGCTGGAGGCCATGGTCGAGATCTACCGGATGATGCGCCCCGGCGAGCCGCCGACCAAGGACGCGGCCCAGAACCTATTCCACAACTTGTTCTTCACCCCGGACCGCTATGACCTGTCCGCGGTCGGGCGCATGAAGTTCAACCGGCGGCTCGGCCGGCCCGAGGAAGAGGGCCCCGGGGTGCTCTACGACGGGCGCTATTTCCGTGGCCGGACCGACGCCTTCTCGGTCGCATTGCGCGCCGCCAACGGGGATACCTCCGACATCCTTGATGCACTCAAGGTGCTGGTGGAGCTGCGCAACGGCCGCGGCACCGTCGACGACATCGACCATCTGGGCAATCGGCGCATCCGCTGCGTGGGCGAGATGGCCGAGAACCAGTTCCGGGTCGGGCTGGTGCGGGTGGAGCGCGCGGTCAAGGAGCGCCTGTCGCTCGCCGAGTCCGAGGGGCTGATGCCGCAGGAGTTGATCAACGCCAAACCGGTGTCGGCCGCGATCAAGGAGTTCTTTGGCTCCAGCCAGCTCTCCCAGTTCATGGACCAGAACAATCCGCTCTCCGAGGTCACCCACAAGCGACGTGTCTCTGCCCTCGGCCCCGGCGGCCTGGCGCGCGAGCGTGCCGGCTTCGAGGTGCGTGACGTTCACCCCACCCATTACGGCCGCGTCTGCCCGATCGAGACCCCTGAAGGCCCGAACATCGGCCTGATCAACTCGCTCGCGGTCTATGCCCGCACCAATCGGTACGGTTTCCTGGAGACCCCCTACCGCAAGGTGGAGGCTGGGCGCGCCGGCATGGAGATCGACTATCTCTCCGCGATCGAGGAGGGCAACTTCGTCATCGCCCAGGCCAACGCGACCCTGGACGGCGATGGCAACCTGACCGATGCCCTGGTGTCCTGCCGGCACGCGAACGAGTTCGCCATGAAGACCCCGGACGAGGTCCAGTACATGGACGTCTCCCCGCGGCAGATCGTCTCGGTGGCGGCCTCCCTCATCCCCTTCCTGGAGCACGACGACGCCAACCGCGCGCTCATGGGCTCCAACATGCAGCGCCAGGCGGTGCCGACGCTGCGCGCCGAAAAGCCCCTGGTGGGCACCGGCATGGAGCGGGCGGTGGCGAAGGACTCGGGCGTGGTGGTGCGGGCGCGCCGCGGTGGCGTGATCGAGTCGGTGGACGCCGCCCGCATCGTGGTGCGGGTCAACGACGAGGAGGCCGAGCCGGGGGTGCCGGGTGTCGATATCTACACCCTGACCAAGTACACCCGCTCCAACCAGAACACCTGCATCAACCAGCGTCCGCTGGTGCGGCCGGGCAACGGCATCGCCAAGGACGACGTGCTGGCTGACGGTCCCTCCACCGACATGGGCGAACTGGCCCTGGGCCAGAACCTGCGGGTCGCCTTCATGCCCTGGAACGGCTACAACTTCGAGGACTCGATCCTGCTCTCGGAGCGGGTGGTCCAAGAGGATCGCTTCACCAGCATCCACATCGAGGAACTGACCTGCCTGGCGCGGGATACCAAGCTGGGGCCGGAGGAGATCACGGCCGATATCCCCAATGTGGGCGAGTCGGCCCTGGCCAAGCTGGACGAGTCGGGCATCGTCTATGTGGGTGCCGAGGTGCGCGACGGCGACATCCTGGTGGGCAAGGTCACGCCCAAGGGCGAGACCCAACTCACCCCTGAGGAAAAGCTGCTGCGGGCGATCTTCGGTGAGAAGGCCTCCGACGTGAAGGACACCTCGCTGCGTCTGCCCTCGGGCATGACCGGCACCGTGGTCGATGTGCAGGTCTTCACCCGCGACGGGGTGGAACGCGACGCGCGCGCCCAGCAGATCCAGGACCAGGAACTCGATCGGGTGCGCAAGGACTTCGCGGACCAGGCGCGCATCATGGAGAACGACACCTTCCAGCGCGTGGAGCGGATGCTGATCGGCAAGGTCGCCGATGGCGGCCCGGGGACGCTGAAGCCCGGGGCCAAGATCACCAAGACCTATCTGCAGGACATCACCGAGAAGGGATCGCGCGACCGGTGGTTTGAGATCCGGATGCACAGCGAGGAAGTCGCCCTGCAACTGGAGGCCGTCGCCAACCAGATCAAACAGCAGCGCGAGGAGTTCCGCGACCGCTACGAGGTCAAGAAGCGCAAGATCGCCGCCGGGGACGATTTGGCCCCAGGCGTGCTCAAGATGGTCAAGGTCTATGTCGCGGTCAAGCGCCGCATCCAGCCGGGTGACAAGATGGCCGGGCGCCACGGTAACAAGGGCGTGGTCTCCAAGGTCGTCCCGGTGGAGGATATGCCCTTCTCCGCCGACGGCGTGCCGGTCGACATCGTGCTGAATCCGCTCGGTGTGCCCTCGCGTATGAACGTGGGGCAGATCCTGGAGACCCACCTGGGTTGGGCCGCCAATGGATTGGGCGTGAAGATCGAGCGCCTGCTGCGGTCCCAGACCGCGGTGGCCGAGCTGCGCGAGTTCCTGGACAAGGTCTACAACACCAGCGGCCGCAAGGAGGATCTCGCGAGCTTCAGCGACGAGGAGATCCTGGACCTGTCGCGCAACCTGGTGAAGGGCGTGCCCTTGGCGACCCCGGTCTTCGACGGCGCCACGGAGGACGAGATCCGCTACATGCTGGCACTCGCCGAGCGCGACAACAGCGCCCAGGGCATCCCCTGCGGCCAGAGTCTGCTGCGCGACGGCCGCACCGGTGACGCCTTCGAGCGCCCGGTCACGGTGGGCTACATGTATATGCTCAAGCTCAACCACCTGGTCGATGACAAGATGCATGCCCGCTCCACCGGCCCCTACAGCCTGGTGACCCAGCAACCGCTGGGCGGCAAGGCGCAGTTCGGCGGTCAGCGCTTCGGTGAGATGGAGGTCTGGGCACTGGAGGCCTATGGCGCCGGCTACACCCTGCAGGAGATGCTCACGGTGAAGTCGGACGATGTGAACGGACGCACCAAGATGTACAAGAACATCGTCGACGGCGACCACCGCATGGAGGCCGGGATGCCGGAGTCCTTCAACGTGTTGGTGAAGGAAATCCGCTCGCTCGGGATCAACATCGAACTGGAACAGGATTGAACGTAGGAGCGGCGGCGACCCCGCCGCGACTCACGCGACCAATCGGCCCGCGGGCGGGCCTCCTACGTCAAGCTGGGAGATCGTGAAATGAAAGACCTTCTCAAGATTATCAGGCAGCAGGGTCAGGCCCTGGAGTTCGATGCGATCAAGATCGGACTGGCCTCCCCCGAGATGATCCGGTCGTGGTCCTTCGGCGAGGTCAAGAAGCCGGAGACCATCAACTACCGCACCTTCAAGCCGGAGCGCGACGGGCTCTTCTGCGCCAAGATCTTTGGCCCCATCAGCGACTACGAGTGCGTCTGCGGCAAGTACAAGCGCTTGAAGCACCGCGGCGTGGTGTGCGAGAAGTGCGGCGTCGAGGTGGTGCTGGCCAAGGTGCGCCGTGAGCGCATGGGGCACATCGATCTCGCAAGCCCCGTGGCGCACATCTGGTTCCTGAAGTCCCTGCCCTCGCGCATCGGTCTGCTGCTCGACATGACGCTGCGCGATATCGAGCGCGTACTGTATTTCGAGTCCTTCGTGGTCATCGACCCCAACATGGTGCCCAACCTGGAGCGGGGCCAGTTGCTGACGGACGAGCAGTATCTGGAGGCCCTGGAGGAGAACGGGGACGAGTTCGACGCCCGCATGGGTGCCGAGGCGGTCTACGAACTGCTGCGCACCATCGACGTCCAGGCCGAAGTGCGGCGGATGCGCGAGGAGATCCAGACCACCAACTCAGAGACCAAGATCAAGAAGCTCGCCAAGCGGCTCAAGCTGATGGAGTCGCTGATCGACTCCGGCAACCGCCCCGAGTGGATGATCCTAACGGTGTTGCCGGTGCTGCCGCCGGAGCTGCGCCCGCTGGTGCCGCTCGACGGTGGGCGCTTTGCCACCTCGGATCTGAACGACCTGTATCGGCGCGTCATCAACCGCAACAACCGGCTCAAGCGGTTGCTGGACCTGGTGGCCCCGGACATCATCGTGCGCAACGAAAAGCGCATGCTCCAGGAGGCGGTCGACGCCCTGCTGGACAACGGCCGTCGCGGTCGGGCCATCACCGGCACCAACAAGCGCCCGTTGAAGTCGCTGGCGGACATGATCAAGGGCAAGCAGGGGCGCTTCCGCCAGAACCTGCTCGGCAAGCGCGTGGACTACTCCGGGCGCTCGGTCATCGTGGTCGGCCCGACGCTGCGCCTGCACCAGTGCGGTCTGCCCAAGCGGATGGCCCTGGAGCTCTTCAAGCCCTTCATCTTCAGCAAGCTGCAACTGCGCGGCCAGGCGGCCACCATCAAGGCGGCCAAGAAGATGGTGGAGCGCGGCACCCCTGAGGTCTGGGATATCCTCGAGGAGGTCATCCGCGAGCACCCGGTGATGCTCAACCGCGCCCCCACCCTGCACCGACTGGGTATCCAGGCCTTCGAGCCGGTGCTGATCGAGGGCAAGGCGATCCAGCTCCACCCGCTGGTGTGTACCGCCTTCAATGCCGACTTCGACGGCGACCAGATGGCCGTGCATGTGCCCCTGTCGCTGGAGGCGCAGATCGAGGCCCGCGCCTTGATGATGGCGAGTAACAACATCCTCTCGCCCGCCAACGGCGAACCCATCATCGTGCCGTCCCAGGACGTGGTGCTCGGGCTCTATTACACCACTCGCGAGCGGGTCAACGCCAAGGGCGAGGGCAGCGTCTTCGCCGATATCGACGAGGCGCGGCGCGCCTACGAGACCGGGCACGCGGACCTCCAGGCGCGGATCCGCATCCGCATCCGTGAGGTGATCAAGGAGGAAGACGGCACCCTGCATGAAGTGGTCAGCATCAAGCGCACGACGCTCGGTCGCGCGCTGGTCTTCGCCATCGTGCCCGAGGGGCTGCCGTTCGACCTGGTGGATCGGGCGCTGGGCAAGAAGGCCATCTCCAAGCTCATCAACACCTGCTACCGCCGCTTGGGCCTCAAGCCGACCGTGGTCTTTGCCGACCAGGTCATGTATATGGGCTTTCGCATGGCCACCCGCTCGGGTGTATCCATCGGCCTGGACGACATGGCGGTCCCGGAGGAGAAGCCCGCCATCCTGGCCGAGGCCGAGCGCCAGGTGAAGGAGATCGAGGAGCAATACGCCTCGGGTCTCGTCACCAACGGCGAGCGCTATAACAAGGTCATCGACATCTGGTCGCACACCAACGACCAGGTCGCCAAGTCCATGATGGGCAAACTGGGTAAGCAAGAGGTCAAGCTCGACCCCGACATGGCCTTCGCCGAATGGATTCGCGATCACCTCATGGCGCTGCATGCGCAGTTCAAGGCCGGAGAGATCGACCACGCGGCCTTTGATGCGCGGTCCAAGGCGCTGTTGGAGATTTCGCGCCGCGGCGAGTTGCCGGCCGATTCCACCGAGTCGGTGCCCACCGGCAAGACGCAGGACACCTTCAACTCCATCTACATGATGGCGGACTCCGGCGCTCGCGGCTCGGCCGCCCAGATCCGGCAATTGGCCGGGATGCGCGGGCTGATGGCCAAGCCCGACGGCTCCATCATCGAGACCCCCATCACGGCGAACTTCCGTGAGGGTCTGAACGTCATCCAGTACTTCATCTCCACGCACGGCGCCCGTAAGGGTCTGGCGGACACCGCGCTGAAGACCGCCAACTCCGGGTATCTCACCCGCCGACTGGTGGACGTGGCGCAGGACATGGTGGTCCTCCAGACGGACTGCGGCACCGAGAAGGGGCTCTTGATGTCACCCGTCATCGAGGGCGGCGACGTGGTCGAGCCACTGCGCGAGCGGGTACTGGGCCGCGTGGTGGCCGCCGATGTCTACCGTCCGGGCACCGACGAGCTGATCTGCGCCGCCGGCGCCATGCTCGACGAGTCGATGGTGGAGCGCTTCGAGGTGGCCGGTATCGACCAGTTGCGGGTGCGTTCGCCCATCACCTGCCAGGCCCGCATCGGCGTCTGCGCCCAGTGCTATGGTCGCGATCTAGCTCGCGGGCATCGGGTCAATATGGGTGAGGCGGTGGGTGTCATCGCCGCCCAGTCCATCGGCGAGCCGGGTACCCAGCTCACCATGCGGACCTTCCACATCGGCGGCGCGGCCTCGCGGACGGCGGCGGTCAGCAGTATCGAGATCAAGAACGGCGGTTCCATCCGGCTGCACAACATCAAGACCGTGCGGCACCACTCAGGCAACCTGGTCGCCGTGTCGCGCTCCGGCGAGTTGACGGTGGTCGACGACAAGGGGCTGGAGAAGGAGCGCTACAAGGTCCCCTATGGCGCCACCCTGCGGGCCGGTGACGGCGACCTGGTCAAGGGCGGCGATGTCGTGGCCAACTGGGACCCGCATACCCATCCGGTGGTGACCGAGGTGGCCGGTAAGCTCGAATTCGAGGACTTCATCGAGGGCGTGACCGTGCAGGGCCAGGTGGACGACGTGACTGGACTCACCTCGCGCGTGGTCATCGATCCCAAGCAGCGCCCGGCCACCGGCAAGGACCTGCGCCCGATGATCAAGCTGTTGGACGAAAACGGCAAGGAACTCAACATCGCCGGTACCGACCTGCCCGCCCGCTATTTCCTCACCGCCAACTCGATCGTCAGCGTGGAGGATGCGGCCCAGGTGGGCGTTGGCGACATCCTGGCGCGTATCCCGCAGGAGTCCAGTAAGACCCGCGACATCACCGGCGGTCTGCCGCGCGTCGCGGACCTGTTCGAGGCGCGCAAGCCCAAGGAACAGGCGCTGCTGGCGGAGGCTAGCGGCACCATCAGTTTCGGCAAGGACACCAAGGGCAAGCAGCGCCTGGTGATCACCAAGGACGACGGCGAGACGGTGGAGGAGTTGATCCCCAAGTGGCGCCACGTCAACGTGTTCGAGGGCGAGCGCGTGGAGCGCGGCGAGGTGATCGCCGACGGCGAACTGGCCTCCCACGACATCCTGCGGCTCAAGGGTGTCACGGCGCTGGCCGAGTATCTGGTGAAGGAAATCCAGGACGTCTACCGCCTCCAGGGCGTGAAGATCAACGACAAGCACATCGAGGTCATCGTCCGCCAGATGCTGCGCAAGGTCGAGATCATCTCCCCCGGGGACACGCGGCTCTTGCGCGGCGAGCAGGTGGAACATGCCGCGATGATGGACGAGAACGCGCGGGTCGAGGCCGAGGGCAAGCAACCGGCGCTCTACGAGCCCTTGCTGCTCGGCATCACCAAGGCGTCGCTGGCCACCGAGTCGTTCATCTCCGCCGCCTCCTTCCAGGAGACGACCCGGGTGCTGACCGAGGCCGCGGTGCGCGGCTCAAACGACCGCCTGACTGGCCTCAAGGAAAACGTCATCGTCGGCCGCCTGATCCCCGCCGGGACCGGGTTGGCCTACCACAACGAGCGCAAGCGCCTGCGCCGCGAGGAGGATCGTGCCTCCGGCAAGGTCGAGATGGACAGCGAGGAACTGTCTGAGGCGCTCAAGAAGGCGCTCAACACCTCGGATGCGGGGTAGCAAAGGAGCGGGGGCGTCCCGCCCCTGCGGTTGGTAGAAAAAAAGCGGCCTCCGGGCCGCTTTTTTTTTTGTGGGTGGCGTTGATCCTGGAAAACGGAGAGTCTTTGTCTATTGCGGGTTAACACGGTCGGTCCAATACGCTGGCCGCCGACTCCCGTGCGCGACCGCCAAGATCACACATTCAACCTAGAAAGGGCAGTTGTCACGCCAAGGCGCCAAGCTCGCCAAGGTTTTTCAGCATCTTATCTGCCTTGAGCTATTCACCCGGCGAATAAGCTGGTGATTTCGCTTACCCTACTATATTTCTTGGCGAGCTTGGCGCCTTGGCGTGAGCAATTGCGGGATGTAGGTTCAAGAGCCGCTCTGCCCGCGCGTACACGTCTTCCGCAGGCCGTGCCCGCGCTTTACCCGTGCGAAATGCGGCGAGCCGCCGCTGCACCTCATCGCCCCAGAGCCGGTCCGTCTCACGCTCGTCGAGATCGTCGAGGCTCGCCAAGAGCCGCTCAGCGACCACTGCGCGGTCCTCGACCGCCAAGCCGAGCGCACTATCCAAGACTTCTTCAAGCATTGGCATCAAATATACTCCTCACAGGAAATTGGCCTAGATCGGCGGCCACGTCGAGCGGTGCGTTGAATTGTAGATCACTGGACTTGGGTCCAAATCTTCAAATTTGGCGTACCAGCTCACCGAATTAGGCGGAATCCGCTCCCCCACCCTCTTGTTTATGAGAATATTCCTTTCTCGCTACCGCAGCGCGAAGTTCGGGTTTAGGCGGCAAGCAACATCGCCGTTAATGCGTGATGCCGCAATCTTGCGGCATCACACACTAACGGTGCAGCACGAGGCCGCGGCCAGAGGGTTGACAAACCGGGAAAATTTTGATCCACTACGCCACACCCACCGGTTTATGAGGTAGTTTGTCCGGCGAAATCTAGTTAGGCACCAATGAAGAATCAGTCCGAAGCTATTAGGTACCTCGTTCAAGCGTGGCCGCACATCGTTTCAGAAGTGAGGCTGGTTCTGGGGTCGGAGCTACACTATCAGGCTATGGTATACCACTGTCTTCGCACGTATGGCGGTGTTCCGTTGGAACAGATCGGCATGAATGTGAAGATGTGGATCGACGATCCCGTGTCAGACCTATTCCGCGAATTGGATGCTCGGAAGCACGAGAATTTTCGCGGCGGATTCGAGCCCATTCCCGACGTATGTCTTTTCTCTCGCAGGATAAAATCGGACTGGCGCAGGCGAAATGCTGAGTGCACGATGGCGGCACTACTCCTCGCGATAGAAGTTAAGGCTTCTGAGCGGCAAGGGGCGAGACTTCGGTCAGGCGAGATCATCCGGGACATTAATAAGCTGGCCGCTCATCGACAAGAGGCACAGCAGCGCAACGCGTCGTTCGTCCCTGTCATGATGGTCATCGATACAGCCCCGACTCCCGAGGAGCGTATGACCTCATGGGCACTATCCGAGTCCAGGGAAGCGTGTAAAGAGGTGAGTGTAGAGTTCATGTATGTTTCCCCGACCGAGCATAGCTGCTCCCTGGTCGGCGGGAATAAAGAGCGGAAGCTGAGGACAGACAACGATTTCCACGAATAGAAGGAGTTCCGGGGACAGTATACTTAATTCACGCGGAACAAGAAGCATAGCCTCGGCCGTAGGGGCGCCGGGTAACCGGCGTCCTTACGGCTGAGGGCAAGCAGAGAGATCAGACGAATGCCAGAAATCGCACGTTTTTACGGAATCATCATCAAGATATTTTTCGGCGACCATCCTCCGCCCCATTTTCACGCAGTTTATGGCGAACACAACGCCGTTTTCAATATCGAGACTTTGGAAGTGATCGAAGGCGATCTACCAGACAGGGCAAGAAAACTGGTTTCTGAGTGGGCTCAAGCCTATCAAAAAGAACTCAAGCAGATATGGGAAAGCCAAGAATTCCGTAAATTGCCGCCGCTGCAATAGTCATGAGTTCTCCACGAATCGAAAGTGTCATACCATTCGACGACCATCTGCTCTTGGTCACATTCTCGAATGGAAAAAAGAAAAAATACGACACGCATCGATTAATGGGCCGCGAAATGTTTGCGCCGCTGAAAAACAGCGCTTTTTTCAAGAATGTCTCGATAGAGCCAGGCGGTTACGCAGTTTCATGGAACTCAGAAATTGATCTCAGTGAGCATGAGCTTTGGCAGCATGGCGAAGAAATGCCCTAATGAAAGATAGTGCGCGTTACGCTAAGATCGTGGAATGGTCAGAAGAGGACAATTGCTATGTTGGGAGTTGCCCAGGATTGATTTTCGGGGCTGTCACGGCGATAACGAGAAACTCGTTTTTGAGGAACTTTGCCAAATCGTTGATGAAGCGATAGTTTTGTACAAGCGTGATCAGAAGCCTTTGCCATCTCCAACATCCGGCAGGGATTACGCAAACTTGCTGCAAGATGTCGCCTAGGAATAAAGAGCTAGGGATAAGGGGCCAGTGCGGCTTGGCAATGTCGCGTAGTCTAGTGGGTGCAAATCCCACCTGGGTAATCGTGAGCCGCGAGCCCAGTATTGAGCCTTGCGGCGCGAACGGTAACGGACGCGTCGATGCGTAGGCACGAAAGCAGGCGAGGTGTAAAGCTCGACTTTGGCCATTTCAGGGAGTCGAGGCCAGTTGATCCAGCACGCATTGCCAGTCCTGGCGGGAAATGACGAGGGATTCCGGGTCTGGGGTTGATGTG
>NZ_CAJAXH010000204.1 GCF_903946935.1 uncultured Thiodictyon sp. | reverse complement strand
TTGTTGACGCTCGCGATCGGTTACGAGGACAGGCGCAGGACGAAGCAAGGGCATCGAAAAAACCAGAGTAGATCACGAAGTTTGCATCTTACAACGCGCTCTTCAGAAACGGTATTAGGATTTTCATCCTGCGGTACTAGCAGCACATACGCATTCCCCGCCGCACCAAAATCAGCCTTCACCGCATAGTAATGGTATGCGCTGACTTGCTGTTCGGTGGCGCGCGGCGCCTCGGAATACAGCGGGATCGCCTGAGCGAACAGCGCCTTTAAGTGCGCGGTCGCCGCCAATACGCGACGATCCGCCGCATGACTTGATGCCTCACGGAAGCCGCGCGCCGAGAACTTAACCCGCCGTCCGTCCCGCGTTAAGGCGCCAAACCCGTCCGCTTCAGTCGCTACCCGCACCGATTCATAAGCGGCCCGCGCGGACGCCCGAGCGTCCTTTATATCCGGCTTAAACGCATCAGGAAACGCCGCCGGAACTGGCGTCATGCCGGTCAATTGCGTTTGCTTCGCCGCCGTCGAGGCGTCCGCCGCTCCAGCATTCTCAGGCCGTGGCGCGCTGTGCATCTCGCGCCCGTTGAAGACCACGATGACATCGGCGTCTGGCACGTCCTGGGTCGCGCCGGGCGGGGTGTTCTCGCGCTCGATGGTCCCCAGGTGCTGGCGGGCCTGGACGTTGCGGGCCTCGGCTTCGCCGGCCAGTCGGCGGTATGCGCTGTAAGGAGTGATTTTGAAGGCATCATCCCATAGCCGGCGAGCCTCTAACACGTCTCCACGCTGTTGCGCCTGGAATGATGCGGCGCGCAGTTCAGCGGACTTATCTTCAGCGAGCGCCGCCGTCTCGGATGACGCGGGGTTGCCGCCGACAGCAAACCCTTCGGTGTACTGGATACCATGCTGAATTTCATGCAGCAGAGTCGTCAGTGCCTCTTGCTGGGTGGGTGCGCGTACCGCGATCGACGGTTGCCGCTCATGCCAATGGCGACCATTCGGGTTGCCCTGCTTATATTCCCCGCTGCGCTGGTCTACATGCGCGCCCACATCCAATGTCGCCTGCATATTCACCAATTGAGGATAGGCTTCGAATAACCGCGGATGATCCAGCAGTTCGTTGAGCGCGCCATCTCGCACCCCGGGGATTAGTCGCGCATCCCGATCATTGATCTCAAACCGCCACTTCCCATCCTGCCCCCGGAACCACCCGGTCTGGCGCCGCACGTCCTCGGCCGTCATCCCATCGGCCAGCCACTCCTGCGCCCGGCTCAAGGCGTGGGTGTCGGCCGTGGCTGCCCGCTCGCCCGCGAAGGCGAATCGGATGTCTTTCGACGGCCCGTAGGTACCGGCATTCTCGGTGGCCGACTTGACCGCTGCCGGATTGAAGGCCGCGACCTCCAGCGTCCCGTCCCCGAACCGCAACACCGCCCCATCGTAACCCGCCGCGCGCAGACGCGCCGTCACCTGGTCAATCTGTTCCTGGTTCGCGTGCTGTAACTTCTTCTTGTCCGCGAGCGCTGCGGGGTAGGGATTGCGCACCGCCACAAACAGCGGCATGACGCGCGGATCGGCTGACCCGCGCTTGATGTTGGCATAGGATTGCGCCAGGCGATCATCATTGGTGGTGTAGACACCCCGCCCCAACCAGCCACGATCTTTGCGGTTGGGATGATTCAGGTCGAAGGCGGTGAAGGCGTCGGCGGTACCGTGGTGGAAGACGGCGGGCTCGCCGTTGGGGTCGACGAATCCGTATCGTCCGGCAGCATCTGTATCACCGCGCTGATTTCCTGCTGCGTTTGTGCCTGCCACAGCAGCGCCGTCCACTCGTCCTGAGAAATCACCGTCCCGTCCGGCTTGCGTATCTCGCCCATCGGTTGCCTCCCAATCGCCAAACCACCGCTTGAAGTTGTCGGTTCGCACCAACACCCACTGTTCGCGGTTCAGTTTAGACGGTTTGCCGTTGGGCGTCGGCAGCGGTTGCCCCTGTTCGTCATGCGCCCGCAGGACATCGGCATACCGGTCCTCGACCGCGCGGTACTGCCGCACCGCCTCCGCCAGTTCCGCCGCGCTTGGCGCGCCTTCCTCGTTGGCATACTGCTTGACCAGCCCCGCCAGCCGGGCATCGGTCAGCCGACCGGTGCCGTTCTGCCGCTCCTGCCCGGCCCGGATGGCGCGAGCCAGGTCGGCCGCGAGCACCCGCATCACGGTCAGGTTAGGCCGTCCGCTCACCAGTCCCAGGGCCTTCAACTTGCCGTGCAGCCACAGCAACAGCCGATCCCAGGCGGTGCCCAGGTCCGAGCGGCGTTGCTCCGCCAGCTTGGCGAACATCTCCTCGGCGATCACCAGCCGGTCGGTCCCGGGCTTGGCGCGCTTCTGCTCCTGGGCCTTGAGCCGGCGCAGGTAGCGCGTGGTGTCGGCCGCGGCGTCCACCATCTCCAGGAAGGTCTGTTTGTCGGCCGGGGTCAAGAGGTCCAGGCCATAGTGACCGATGGCCTCGTGGCGCAGCACGGTCTCACCGTCGGCCCGGTCGCGCAGGTGTTCCGCGACCAGGATGATGCGGTTGCTGTCCGGGTCATAGGCGCCCTTGACGCGCCCGATGCGCCGCAGGGAGTCGGCGCCGAAGGCCTCCGCTTGGGTTTCTACCACCTGCACCTGGACCTTTTCCACCGAGGCGCCCAGCAGGCGCGCGCCGAAGTCGTCGGCGATGGTTTGGGCTTCGTCCAGGGACAGGCCGGCGGGGTGTTCGTGGTCGGCGAGTTGGCTTTCGGGGCTCACCACGGGGTCGCGGGAGAAGGGCACGTCGTCGGGGATCGGGGGCTCGGGCGCGCGGGCCGTTTGCCGATGCGCCAACCATTGCTCCCTCCATGCCGTGAACTCTGGGTCTTCGACCGCTGCCCCCGCCATGGTGGTCGCGGTCGTCCAAGAGGGGATGTTGCGCCGAATCTTGACCGCCTGAACCACCTCTTCCGATGCGCCAATGGCCTTGGCAATCTCCTTGGTCGTCTTGCGTTCGGCGGCCAGGTCACTGACGCGATCGGCAACCCCGTTTTGCTCAGAGCGCTCAGCGAGAGGACGCAGGTTATCGGCTAGCCACGGCGCGACATTCGCCCACGGATCAACGTTCGCAACGCGCCAGGGCGGAACCGTTCTAGCCAGGACTCTCTGTTGCAACCGGCGGTTGTCCGCAACACTGGACAACGCCAGGTGGCCCGGGTATAAAGCACGTCGGTCCCCTTACTGTCCGAGGCCCCGTGCGTGAACCTTCGTGAG
>NZ_CAJAXH010000203.1 GCF_903946935.1 uncultured Thiodictyon sp. | reverse complement strand
GCCACCGCCTCGACCGCCCGCAGACGGTGCAGCGCCTTCTTCGTCATCTCGATGGTCTCCTCCGGCATCACGCCCCCTCGGTTGCCCAAAGGGGACATCTCTACATTGCACGGAGGGGACATTACTACTTTGGGTTAACAGTGCGCGACGCGCCCCTGGCCGAGCGACTCAAATTCTTGCAAAATGTGTCAGCAATAGGGAACTTTCACCGGCACTGCCGTCGACGGCGGCGGTGCGCTAAACTGCGGCGGCCACGGGGACCCGTGGTTACCGTGAAAGTCGCGCCGGGAGCGCGCTCCAATATGCCCTCCCCATTGGGGGAGGGCGGGGTGGGGGAACGGCTAAGGCGTCCGCCACTTTCATCTTTCGGGGTGCGCGGGCGCCATGGCCGTTAGCCGGATCGTCCGTCCGCCGTCTCCTTCCCGCTGCAACCACAGGCGACTGCTCGATGAATGAAGTGAACAAGTTGGAAACGCTCCAAAAATCGCTCCTGGCCGCCGATCTCGAGGAGGCCGACATGGCGGCACTCGCCGACCCGATGGGGGTGAGGACGGTGCCTGACGGTGAGATGCTGGTCGCCGAAGGGGGGGCGTGCCGGACACTGTTCGTTCTCGCCGCGGGCGCGCTGGATGTTTGCCGGGGGGCGGGCGGCACCGAGGAGATCATCTATCAGATGAAAGTGGGCGAGTGCGTCGGTGCCCGTGCCTTCGTCGACGGTTCGCCCTACATGATGGGGCTGCGTGCGGTAGGCGAGAGCAGCGTCCTGACCTTGGAGCCCGAGGCCTTCGAGGCGCTGGGCGAGCGCCATCCGCGGCTCATGTACCGGGTGATGCGTGCGCTCTTCCGTATCACCCACATCAACATGACACGGGTGTATTTCGAGGGTGCCGAGTTGCGTAATTATTTGTTGAAGACTGGCGGGCGCTATTGAGTGCCCGCTTGGAATAGCTGAGTACATACCGATGAATCAAGTAGATAAGCTGGAAGCGCTGCGCGCCTCCCACCTCGCCGCGGAGCTCGATGACACCGAGGCGCAGGCACTCGCCGGGCAGATGGGCGTCACTGCACTGAGCGACGGTGAGTTGTTGGTCTCCGAGGGGGACGACAGCCGCACGCTGTTCCTGGTCGCCGCGGGCGCAGTCAATGTTTCCCAGATCGTCGGCGGTCACGAGGAGGTGATCTATCAGATGCGCGCCGGTGAATTCGCCGGTACCCGGGCCTTCGTCGACGGTTCGCCGCGCAAGGCCGGGTTGCGCGCGGTCGGTGAGTGTACCGCTTTCACCCTTGAGCCTGCCGACTTTGAGTCGCTCGGCAAGCTTCATCCCATGCTGCTCTATCGGGTCATGCGCGCACTCTTTCGCATCACCCATACGAACCTGACGCGGGCCAACCAAGAGAGCACCCAACTGCGCAATTATATGCTCAGGACTGGCGGGCCCTATTGAGGGTTACTGGCCGCCCGGCCGCCCGGCGCCGCGCCCTTATGCTCCCGCTCGTCGACCGCTATCTGTTCAGCGAGGTCGCCAAGGCGCTATTGGCGATCTTGATCACGCTGATGTTGATCGTCACCAGCATGCTGTTTCTGCGGACCCTGGAAGAGGTGAGCCTGGGGGCGTTGAACGCCAACCTAGTGCTGCGGTTTCTGGGGTTGCAGCTGGTGCGCGATACCTCGACCCTGCTGCCGCCATCATTCTTTCTGGCCGCCCTCGGGGCGTTGACCCGGCTGGCCCGCGACAGCGAGTTGGTGGCGCTCAATGCCTGCGGCATCGGGCCGCGGCGCCTCTATCGGGCGCTCTTGCTGCTGGCGCTCCCGGTGGCCCTGGTCACCGGCTGGTTCGCCCTGATTCTGCAGCCCTGGGCGTCGGCTGGGATTGCCGAGATCCGACTCGCGCAGAAGGATCAGGCCACTCAGGTCGCCGGGTTGCAGGCCGGGCGCTTCTATGTAGAGGAGGACGGCCAGTCGATCATCTATGTCGGCTCCATCGCCAAGAGCCGGGAGCTCGAACGGGTGTTTATTCTGTCGCGACAGGGGAAAAAACCCATTTTAGTGGTAAGTGATAGCGGCCACCATCGGCTTGACCAGAAGACCGGCGACCATTTGATCACGCTCACCGATGGGCACCGTTTCGACGGCAATGCGGGTGAGGGCGATTACACGATCGGCCAATTCCGTGAATATCAGTTGCGGATCGACGGCCAGGGGCCGGAGCCGACCCAGGTGAAAAAGAATTCCACCACCCCGTCCCGGACCCTGTGGGCCTCCCCGGACCCGGCGGCCCAAGGCGAACTCCAGCACCGCATTGCCGCGCCGCTGGCGATCTTCACCCTCTTGCTGATTGCCGTTCCGCTAGTCGCTATCTCACCGCGGCAGAAGACTACCGGCCGTCTCGTGCTCGCCTTTCTGGCCTATTTCACCTTCTTCAACCTACAGCAGTTGGCGGAGACCTGGCTGGAGAACGGCACTACTCCGCTGTGGTTGACCAGCTTCTGGTATCAACTCCTGGTCGTGGCCCTGGTGTATCTGGTGATGCTGCCCGAGACGCCATGGTATCGGGGCCTGCGTGAGCGCTTCCGGCAGCGAGCCCCGACGGGGTGATCGCGGCCTGGGGCCGTCCCGGCGCCCGTAGGAGCGGCCCCCCGGCCGCGTCAAGGCCGATGGCTGCGGCGATGGCCCGCTCAGTAATATTGCCGGATATAGTTATACGCCTTCTCGAACAGCTCCTCGTCGGCGTGCAGCTTGTATTTGAACAGCGCCTTACGCAGCGCCTTCTTCACCTCGCGTTCGCCCGCCTGAGTGTCTTGCCAGCCGGGGAAGCGCACCAGGCGCACGATCTCATCGATATCGGTGACTACCCGCTCGACCATGATCGGCGTGTGCGCCGTCTTCACCTCGTTGAATAGCTCGGTCAGCGCCGCCTTGCCGCGATCCTCGTCCTGCGCGGCCGGTACCTCCTGCTCGGCCTGTAACAGCTCCCTGGCCAATTGCAGCAGTTGCTTCAGGAACTCCACGCTGTTCAGCGCCCCGGACTCGAAGCGGTCTTTCAATGCATCCAGGCGCTCAGAAAGCTGTTTGAACTTTGGATTCCCTTGATGCTTGCGCATCCGCCGATGCAGCTTGATCTCGATCTCTTTGGCGGTCTTGCGGTCGGGATTGGCGAGCACCGCCTCCAGCAAGTCCGCATCCAGCACCAGGGTGTCGAGGTCACCGCGGATCGCATCGACATGCACATTTTGATGGATCAGCTCGATCGTCTTGGCGCCCAGCGAATGCCAGATCAAGCGGCCGTGACCGCCGGCGGGCTGCACCGACTGATAGACCTGCGATAACCACTTGTAGTCGCTCTCGAAGGGGCCGAGCACGCTATCCGGTGACAGCGCCTCCCAAAGCCTGTTCAGCACGCTAAATTGTGCCGCAAACCGATCACGAGCCTCATTGTTGGGCAGGCACTGCTGTGCCGCAATCAGGCCCTCGTAACCCTGCTGGGAGCGATCGATGCAGGGGAGGAAGGCCAGACACCGCTGCATCGCCGCCGGCAGCTCAACTTTAAGCTCCTGGATGTTGCTGACCACCTGTTTGATGCCTTGGTCGCCGAACTCCAGCGCCGCCGCCACGTCATCGAAGATCCCCAGATAATCGACGATCAGTCCATGGGTTTTCTGCTCCGAATAGGTACGGTTCACCCGGCAGATGGCCTGCAACAGCGTGTGGTCGCGCAGCGGCTTATCGCGATACATGACCTGCAGGATCGGCGCATCGAAACCGGTGAGCAGTTTGGCCGTGACGATGATCAGCTTGAGCGGGTCGGCCGGGTCGCGGAGGCGGTCCAGCAGGCGTTCCTCCGCGTCCCGGCCGCGGTCATAAAGGGCATATTCCGGGTGCTCCTTCTTCTCGGTGGCCTGCACCGACATCACGATCTCGGACGCCTCCGGGGGCAACAGCCGGTCCAACTCGGCCTTATACAGCAGGCAGGACTCGCGATCGAAGGTCACGATCTGGCCCTTGAATCCATTGGGTTCGACCTTGCCCTGGAAGTGCGCGACCAGGTCCTCGCAGACGCGGCGGATACGCTCGGGCGTATTCACCAATACGGCCATCTTCGCCGCCGTCTTGGGCCAGGTTGTCGCGATCCAGGTCGGACAAGCCGCCGGTCAGCGCCTTGAATGCCGCATCGATGGCCGCCTTATCGATATGCAGGTCCACCAGGCGCGGCTCGAAATGCAGCTTGAGGGTCGAGCCGTCACGGATCGACTCCTCGAAGCCGTAGCGGCTCAAATAGCCCTTCTCATCCTCGTCCGCCCCGAAGGCGTAGAAGGTATTGCGGTCGGAGCGGTTGATCGGCGTGCCGGTGAGGCCGAACAGAAAGGCATTGGGCAGGGCCTCGCGCATCTTGCGGCCCAGGTCGCCCTCCTGGGTGCGGTGCGCCTCGTCCACCAGCGCGATGATATTGCCACGCTCGTTCAATGGGCCGCTTGCCTCGCCGAACTTGAAGATGGTCGTAATGATGATCTTGCGCACATCCTGCGCCAGCAGTTGTTGCAGCCGCTCGCGCGAATCGGCCTGCTCCAGATTCGGGATATCGGCGCGGGTGAAGTCACCGGTAATCTGGCTGTCGAGATCCACGCGGTCCACCACGATCAGGACGGTAGGGTTCTTGAGTCCCGGGTGCATTCGCAGTTTCTGCGCCGCGAACACCATCAGCAGCGACTTACCCGAGCCCTGGAAGTGCCAGATCAACCCCTTGCGGGGGAAGCCGGCGAGTACCCGATCAACAATCTTATTGGCCGCCTCGTATTGTTGATAGCGGCAGATGATCTTGATCCGGCGCTGCTTGCGGTCGGTGGCAAAGAGTGTGAAATTGCTCAGGATGTCCAGCAGCACCGCCGGGCGCAACATGCTCTGCGCCGAGCGCTTGAGCGTCTGCAACGGATGGTGCTGATCCTCTTGGCCCCTCCCCCCTTGTGGGGGAGGGTTGGGGAGGGGGGTATCATGCGCATGCCAAGGCCCCCAACCCTTCACCGGCAGCCCGATCGAACCATAATGATATTCCTTGCCCTCGGTGGCCACCGAGAACACATCTTTGGGGTTGAGGCCGTAAGCGGTTTCCGGCTCTTTGATCGCATTGGTTGGGACTGGCTGGACTGGGCCGGCGAGTAGGTCGCGGAGATAGGCTTCGACGGTGTTGGATTCAGTAAACATTGTTACCTCCAAGAAGCTTCTCTAGCGCCTGTTTTTTCAGTGCCAGATTAGCGTTTTGCCGATTTCTAACTTCATTAAGTGAGTTTCGTAAAGACGCTAGTTCATTGCTTGTCGCTATCTGGTCACTAATCGACATCGCCGGTATAAATATCTTTTTTAGGTCTGAGCCAGTAATGCCGGCTATAGTCGTGAAGCTCCTAATTCTAGTGATTTGCTGCGCTCCTTTTGGGCTCCGCAGCCATTCAAAGACAAATTTTGGTACTGCTTTTTCGGGGTCAAGCGTTACGCGAATAATAGATGACTCAAATATTACTGGCTCTGATAGGTCGCTCACCATTGAGCACTTTCCGGCTCCCTCGAGAACAATAGATCTTCGACCAAAAATCAGGTCGCATTGGTCTACCCAGTCCTGCTCGATCATTCGGGCGCGCATTGCCTGTTCCTCGTTGCGGAACAGTACACCATGCGGCCAGAGTACGGCGCACCGCCCCTTGGGCGTCAGGCTGGCCAGAATATGCTGCTGAAAGGCATAATCGGCCCGGCCCTGCGGCGGCGTGCCGAGAAAGTTGCGGCCCCATGGGTCCTGGGTCCAGGCGGCACGGTCCCATTGCTTGATCGAATAGGGCGGGTTGGCCAGGATCACGTCGAACGAACTGGCGCAGCCGGTCTCCGGCGCAATGACGCGGGTTGGCCAGGGTATCGCCCCGGATGATCTCAAAGTCTTCCACACCATGCAGGAAGAGGTTCATCCGGGCGATGGCCGAGGTCGTCAGGTTCTTCTCCTGTCCGTACAGCTTACCCCATAGCCGCTTCACGTCGCCGTGCCGATCCTTCACATGCGCCACGGCGGCGAGCAGCATGCCACCGGTGCCGCAGGCCGGGTCGTAGATGGTTTCGGTTTCGCGGGGGTCGAGCATATCGATCATCAGCCGCACCACGCTGCGCGGGGTGTAGAACTCACCGGCCTTCTTATTGGTGGCGTCGGCGAACTTCTTGATCAGATATTCGTAGGCATCGCCGAGCAGGTCGGAGGTCAGGTTACGATTGCCAAAAGGCAGTCGGGAGAAGTGTTCGATCAGGTCTTTCAGCAAGGCATCGGACAAACGATCCTTGTTCGACCACTGGGCGTCGCCGAAGACGCCATAGAGGCTATCGGGATTCGCCTTCTCGATCTCGCGTAGTGCCCGTTGCAATGCCGTCCCCACATTGCTCGCCTTGGCGCGGACCTCGTCCCAATGGCAGTCTTCTGGGATCTGGAAACGGTGCGATTCCGGGAACCAGGCCAGTTCTTCGTCGCCGCTGTCGGCGACCATGTCATCATATTCCTCGTCCCAGACGTCGCAGATGCGTTTGAAGAAGAGCAGCGGGAAGATGTAGGTCTTGAAATCCGCCGCATCCACCGGTCCGCGCAGGATGTTCGCGGACTCCCAGAGATGGCCTTCCAGTTGGCTCAAGTCGATCTGTTGTGCGGTCATTGTACTTTTCCTCGTCCCCCTGCTCCGCGATTGGGCCGGTATTCCATGGGGCGGTTTCCCGTAGCCTAGATGCAGCGCAGCGAAATCCAGGGTTCATTGTGCTTTGCCTTTCCCGCAAGTCCGTACCCGGATTGCGCTAGCGCTCCATCCGGGCTACGCCGGTCATGCGTCGTATGCTTTCAATGCCCCTTGGCCGCCGGCCGCTGTCGCAGCGAGAGCCCGGCGATGATGACTGCCACCGAGACGATCAGGACCACGATGGAGGCGAGTGCATTGATCTGGGGCGAGACGCCCATGCGGACGCTGGAGTAGACCACCATCGGCAGTGTGGTGGAGCCGGGGCCAGCGACGAAGGTCGAGATCACCAGGTCATCCAATGACAGGGTAAAGGCGAGCAGCCAGCCGGAGAGCAGCGCCGGGGCGATCAGCGGCAGGGTAATGCTCATATAGACCCGCAGGGGGCGGGCGCCCAGGTCCATGGCGGCCTCTTCCAGCGAGCGGTCCATTTGCGACAGGCGCGAACGTACCACCACCGCCACATAGGCCATGCTAAAGGTGATATGGGCGATGGTGATGGTGGTGAAGCCGCGCCCGTCCGGCCAGCCGATGGTCTGCTCCATGGTCACGAAGAGCAGCAGGAGCGACAGGCCGGTGATCACCTCGGGCATGACCAAGGGCGCGGTCAGCAGCAGTTGAAAGACCGTCCGCCCGCGAAACTTTCCGTGTCTTACCAATGCATTGGCCGCCAGGGTGCCGAGCACGACCGCAAAGCAGGCATTGGTGGCGGCGATGCGCACACTCAGCCACGCAGCGTCCAGCAATTGCTGATTCTGCATCAGCTCCAGATACCACTTGATCGAGAAGCCCGACCAGACCGTGACCAGCCGCGATTCGTTGAACGAATAGACGATGAGCAGCAGCACCGGGATATACAGAAAGGCGAAGCCCAGGCCCAAAAAGGTATAGAGCTTCCAGCGTCCGCGGTTCATAGTTCATCCCCTCCCATGCGGCTCTCCAGGCGCTGCATGAACACGAAAGGCACCACCAGCAGCCCGAGCAGACAGATGGCGAGTGCGGCGGCGAGCGGCCAGTCCTTATTGCCGAAGAACTCGGTCCACAGCATCTTGCCGATCATCAGGCTGTCGGGGCCACCCAACAGGTCCGGGATCACGAATTCGCCCACCACCGGGATGAAGACCAGCATGGAGCCGGCGACGATACCGGGCAACGACAGCGGTAGCGTGACCTTGAGGAAGGCCTTGAAGGGTCGGCAGCCCAGGTCCGCCGCCGCCTCCAACAGGCTGAAATCGAGCCGGGTCAGGTTGGCAAACAGCGGCAGGATCATGAAGGGCAGATAGGAATAGACCACCCCGATATAGATGGCGGTCTGGGTATGCAGTATGGTTAAAGGTTCATGGATGAGACCCAGCCACATCAGAAAATTATTGAGCAGCCCGTTGGGCTTGAGTATGCCGATCCAGGCATAGACACGGATCAGGAAGGAGGTCCAGAAGGGCAGGATGATCAACATCAACAGGATGACCCGGCGCCGCTCCGGCGAGGTGGCGATGGCATAGGCCATGGGGTAGCCGATCAGCAGGCATAGGACGGTGCAGACCAAGGCGATCCAGAGCGAATTGAGGAAGGCCGCCAGATAGAGTTCGTCGGTGAATACCGTCACGAAGTTCTGGAGATTGAGCTTGATCTGCAAGACCCCGTCGTCCACCCAAGACATGAGATCGGTATAGGGCGGCTGGGCGAGGGCCGTCTCCGCCATGCTGATATGCAAGACGATGGCGAAGGGCAGCAGGAAGAAGAGCCCCAGCCACAGATAGGGCGTGCCGATATTCAGTGCCCGCGACAGGTGCCGGTCGTGCAGATGGTGTTTAGTCATGAACACCATGCTATTACCCCCCGCCAGGAAGAGGGCTCACGCCAAGGCGCCAAGACGCCAAGAAGAGAATGACTACGGGTAGCCGCGGTCGCGGCTATTCCTGCATCCGTCCGGCTGTGGCGGCCAATGGGTATGCCTATAGGTTTCTGTCGCTTGCGCAATTTTTCTTCCCTTGGCGTCTTGGCGCCTTGGCGTGAGACTCTTCTTGTTGCATGTGGCGCGTGGTCCGTGTCATTCGGTCAGGACCACGCCGCTGGTCGGCGACCACTCCATCGCCACCTCCTGCCCCCAGGTCAAGGCCTGCTCGGTGCGTGGCTGGATATTGGTGAGGGTCATCTCCACCAGCAGCTCGGGGCTCACCCGCACCCGGTAGATCGACACGTCGCCCAAATAGGCGATGTCCTCCACCACCCCCTTGACCTGATTGACTCCGTCCTCCCGATAGGTCTGACAGATTTGGAGCTTTTCCGGTCGGATGGCCACCGTGACCGGGGTGCCGATGGCGTGGGGGTGGGAGCAGCGCATGTGCAGCCGCCGTCCCAGCTGGGTTTCCACCAACACCCGGTCGTCCTGAATCTCCGCCACCCGGCCATCGAACAGGTTGACCAACCCGATGAAGTCCGCAACAAAGCGGTATTCGGGATATTCATAGATGGTGGTTGGGGTGTCCACCTGGAGGATCTGCCCAGCATTCATAACGGCAATGCGGGTGGACATGGTCATCGCCTCTTCCTGATCGTGGGTCACGGTCACGAAGGTGATGCCGAGTCGCTCTTGCAGATTGACCAATTCAAACTGGGCACTCTCGCGCAGTCGCTTGTCGAGTGCGCCGAGCGGTTCGTCCAGTAGCAACAGCTTGGGGTGTTTGGCCAGCGTGCGGGCCAAGGCGGCCCGCTGGCGCTGGCCGCCGGAGAGTTGGTCCGGCTTGCGCTTGCGCAATTCGCCGATCTGCAACAGACCGAGCATCTCACCCACCCGTTCCGCGCGTTCCTTGCGCGGCATCCGGTCCTGTTTCAGACCAAATTCCACGTTCTGCTCCACCGTCATGTGGGGGAACAGGGCATAGGACTGGAACATCATATTGACCGGCCGGGAATAGGCCGGCAGATCGGTCACGTCCGCCCCGTCGATATAGATGCGCCCCGTGGTGGGGCGCTCCAGGCCGGCGAGCATCCGCAAGAGGGTGGACTTGCCGCAACCGGAACTCCCCAGGAGCGAGAAGAACTCGCCCTGAAAGATGTCCAGCGAGACATCATCGACCGCATAGACGTCATCGAATTTCTTGGTGACATGGTCGATGCGCACATAGGGCGCGGCCTTGGGGTCCTGCCAAGGCTCCAGCGTGCGCCGTTCGGGGTTCGTCATGTTGCTCTGGTCCCGCTGCTCAACGCTCGGCCTTGATGCGCGTCCACCGCTTATTCAGGTCGCGCTGCGCTTTGTCGGTCGGCGTCTTGAGTACGATGAATTTCTCCTTGACCGCAGCCGGGGGATAGATGCCGGGATCGGAGCGGACCGCCTCGGACACCAAGGGCGTGGCCGCGGTATTGGCGTTGGCATATTTTACGTGGTCGGTGATATGGGCGATCACGGCCGGCTGCAGGATGAATGCAATAAAGGCGTTGGCGGCGGCCGGATTGGGTGCGTCCTTGGGGATGGCCAGCACGTCGGTTGCCAGTACGGCGCCCTCCTTGGGGATGCGAAAGCCCACGGTGACGCCCTTGTTGGCCTCTTCCGCACGGCTCCTGGCCTGGAGTACATCGCCGGAATAGCCATGGGCAACACAGAGGTCGCCATTGGCCAAATCGCTGATATATTGGGACGAGTGGAAATAGCGCACGTTCTTGCGGGCGGCTCTTAAGACCTTTTCCGCGGCATCCAGGTCGGCGGCGGTGCGGCTGTTGGGGTCGCGGCCAAGATAGGCCAGCGCGGCGGCGAAGGCCTCGGTCGGGTCGTCCAGCATGCTGATGCCGCAGCCTTTGAGCTTTGCCGCCTGGGCGGGGTCGAAGAGGACGGCCCAGGTATCGGTCGGGGTGCCCTCGCCCAGGGCGGCCGTGACCTTGGTCACGTCGATCCCCAGTCCGGTGGTGCCCAGCAGATAGGGAACGAGATGGGCGTTGTCCGGGTCCAGTTCCTTCAGGCTCGCCATCACCGCCGGGTCGAGGTTGTCGAGCCCCGGCAGCTTGGACTTGTCGAGCGGTTGGTAGAGCCCGGCCTTGATCTGGCGGGCGCCGAAGGGCCGCGAGGTCGGGAACACCACGTCATAGCCGCTGCTGCCGGCGAACAGCTTGGCCTCCAGCACGTCGTTGTTGTCATAGAGATCCAGGACCGGCCGGATGCCGGTCTGCTTCTGGAACTCTTGCAGGGTGTCGGGCGCAAAATAGTCGTTCCAGTTGTAGATATGCACCGTCTCCTCGGCGTTGACGGGGGCGGTCAGTGACAACAGGCCTGCACACAGTGCAGGCAGGGCGAGGCGCAGGGCGTTGAACTTAGGCACCGGAGGTCTCCCAAGGCGAAGGGTTTAACGGGTGTTGTCGGCACTGACGCCCGGGGGTTTGGGTCGTGTGCGCGCACGGTCGCGATGCTACTGCAAAACCAGGCGCGGGAGTATCGCCCGAGGGACCATTTTCCGGTCTGCGGCGGCGCCCCGGTGTTGGCCGGTCCCGGACCTCGGTGCGAGGGGCGGCGTCTTGGCGGCGGGCGTCTCGCGGATGGTCGACAGGACGTTGACACCATTCGTCTGTCAGCCCGACGGGGATGGCGGCTCGCGATCAGCGCCGGAGCGAAATCAACCTTCATGGACGGCTCCATACGATCACGCGCGTAAAGCCATCCAGCTCGATGGATGCACCCGGGAACCAGAATTGAGGGGTTGCGCTGTACAGGAGGATTGCCGTTGGATTGGGGTGCCAGTGTCCGCGCACGGGGCCGCCTAGCAGCCTGTCGGACTTGATGGCGTAACCGATTGATTAAACAGGAAAACGACTTTTTGGCGCAAAAGAGGAAACTCTTTGCATTCAATCGGTTGCATCACTAAGTCCGACAGCCTGCTAGCTGGCGTTGAGTCAGCCATTGTTGCAAGGGCGGAAAGGTTTCCTCATCCAGGTCCTCAAGTCGTGCGGCATCATAGAGATCGCGTAGTCGGCGGGTGTCAAGGTCTGCGATGCTGGCGTCAAGTAGGGGTCTGAGGTCGAATGCTTGCTGTAATCCCGGGTGCCGGCAACCGGTCGGGTAGGGCCGCGCCCGCGACCTGTGGTTAAATAGCCGGTCTGCGCGCCCGCCGCGATCGCCTCAGGCCGAGCCCTAACATCCATGACAGCCGACACCAACCACCGCACCGCCCGGGTGGTACGCAACACCCTGGAGACCCGCATCCAGGTCAGCCTGGACCTGGACGGGACCGGCCGGTCCAGTTTCCAGACCGGGCTGCCCTTTCTGGACCACATGCTGGACCAGGTGGCGCGTCACGGGCTGATTGACCTGGAGGTGGCGGCCGAGGGCGATCTGCACATCGACGCCCATCACACCGCCGAAGATTTGGGCATCACCCTGGGTCAGGCCCTGAGTCAGGCGCTTGGCGACAAGAAGGGCATCCGCCGTTATGGGCACGCCTATGTGCCGCTGGACGAGGCCCTCTCACGGGTTGTCATCGATCTGTCCGGGCGCCCGGGGCTTGTGTTTCACTGCGACTTCACCCGCCCACTGATCGGTGCCTTTGACGTCGACCTGTTCCACGAGTTCTTCCAGGGCCTGGTCAACCATGCCGGGCTCACCCTGCACATCGACAACCTGCGCGGGACCAACGCGCACCACCAGGCCGAGACCATCTTCAAGGCCTTCGGTCGGGCGCTGCGGATGGCGGTGGAGCCGGACGCGCGCATGGGCGGTATCCTGCCGTCCACCAAGGGCGCGCTTTAGTCCTAACGGCTCACGCCAAGGCGCCAAGCACGCCAAGTGCCGACGATTTTTGTCGCGACTGAACTCACGGCGAAGGTCAGCTCCCAAGGGCGTATTTTCTTGGCGATCTTGGCGCCTTGGCGTGAGACGACATAAATGTCCGGGCGAGTCCCCGGCCCAGCGATTTTGAGGTAACTGCCTTGCTCCTGATTCCCGCCATCGATCTCAAGGACGGCCGCTGCGTGCGCCTGCGCCAGGGCCGCATGGAGGACGAAACCGTCTTCTCCGACGACCCGGTGGAGATGGCCGGGCGCTGGGTGGGGCAGGGCGCGCGGCGCCTGCACCTGGTGGACCTCAACGGCGCCTTTGCCGGTGAGCCGGTCAACGGCGCGGCCATCCGTGCCATCGCCGCGCGCTATCCGGACCTGCCGATTCAGGTCGGCGGCGGCATCCGCGACGAGGCGACCATTGCCGCCTACCTGGCCGCCGGGGTGAGCTTCTGCATCATCGGCACCCAGGCGGTGACCGAGCCCGCCTTTGTCGCGCGTGCCTGCCGTGCCTTCCCCGGTCACATCATCGTCGGGCTGGACGCCAAGGACGGTCAGGTGGCCATCAAGGGGTGGGCGGAGATTACCGAGCACCGGGTGGAGGAGCTGTCCAAGCGCTTCGAGGGCGATGGCGTCACGGCCATCGTCTACACCGACATCGGACGCGACGGCATGATGACTGGCCCCAACATCCCCGCCACCCGCGCGCTCGCCGCGGCGGTGGCGATCCCCATCATCGCCTCGGGCGGTATCACGGATTTGGATGATATCCGCGCCCTGGCGCAGGCCGCCCGGGTGGAGCACGGCCCTGGTATCACCGGCGCCATCACCGGCCGTGCCATCTACGAGGGCACGCTCGACTTCGCCGCCGGGCAGCGCCTGGCCGATCGACTGGCCGCCGCCTAATCCGTGAATCAGGGGCAACACCGATGAGCGACGCCTGGCTCGACAGTATCCAGTGGGACGCGCATGGCCTGGTGCCGGCTATTGCGCAGGAAACCGGCACCGGCACCATCCTGATGATGGCCTGGATGAACCGCGAAGCGCTGGCCCTGACGCGCGAAACCGGCCATGCCGTGTACTGGTCGCGCTCCCGCCGCACGCTCTGGCACAAGGGCGAGGAGTCCGGCCACCAGCAGGTGGTGCGCGCGTTGCGCATCGACTGCGACGCGGACGTGGTCCTGCTGGAGGTGGAGCAGAAGGGCGGCATCGCCTGCCACACCGGCCGGCACCATTGCTTCTTTCGGGAATTGGACGCCGCCGGCCAGTGGGTGGAGATCGCGCCGGTGCTCAAGGACCCGGACGCGATTTACCATAAGGTCTGAGCCAGCGGGGTGGATTATCGGCTAGTATCCGGTCAATCATCCCCCGCGCGTGACCGACACCCATGAGCGCCATTGCCCACACCCTCGCCCGCGTCCATCGTCTCAGCGTGGCGGACTACCACCGCATGGGCGAGACCGGCATCCTTGGGCCGGAACTGCGTACCGAGTTGATCGATGGGGAGATCATTGAGATGCCGCCGATCGGCCACCCCCATGCCGGGACCGTCAAGCTCCTCGCGAACCTCCTGAAGGAGGCGGTTGGCAGCGCTGCGATCCTGGCCGTTCAAGACCCGGTTTGGCTCGACGACCACTCCGAACCCCTGCCCGACATCGCGCTCCTGCGCCCCCGCCCGGACTATTACCGCAACGGACATCCTGGCCCGGCCGACGTGTTGCTGTTGATCGAGGTCGCCGACAGCAGCCTGCGCTACGACCGGGAGGTCAAGCTCCCCCGCTATGCCCGCGGCGGTATCCCCGAGGCCTGGCTGGTCGACTTGGGTGGCAATCGGCTCCACATCTACCGCGCTCCGGGTGCTAACGGCTATGCGGATGCGAGTCGACCCGCGGACCTCTCAAAGGTGCCGCTGCCCTTCGCTGGTGGGTTGGCCGTCGATCTCTCCGCGCTGTTCTGAGGCTCAGGCGTCGTTCAAGCGCTGGCGTTCGGGTTAGACTAGCAACCCCCGCCACTTGCCATTTGCCGCTGAATCACATGACCGATATCCTCGAACGCCTGGCCGACGTACTGGAGGCCCGCAAGCAGGCCGACCCGGACTCCTCTTATGTCGCCGGGCTCTATGCCAAGGGGCTGGACTCGATCCTGAAGAAGATCGCGGAGGAGGCGACCGAGACCGTCATGGCGGGCAAGGACGGGGAGGCGGACAAGATCGTCTACGAGGTGGCGGACCTGTGGTTTCACAGTCTGGTGTTGCTGGCCCATCAGGGGCTGCGGCCGGCGCGGGTGCTTGACGAGCTGGATCGGCGCTTCGGGCTGTCAGGGATTGCAGAGAAGGCCGCGCGGGGCGGCGAGGGCCACTGACCAAGGCGCCCGCCAGGTTCATCGCTCGGGGTGCTGCGGGCGCCCTGGCCGTTCGCCGGGCATACCGGCCCCGCGGCGATTTGGAGTATGATCGCGCACCTTCGGCGGGACTTGGGGCGTTAGCTCGGGACCGTCGGTCAATCAACCTGACTTTAGACCGGAGAAATCTATGGGCCTTGGTGGCATTAGTGTTTGGCAGATGCTGATCCTGCTGGCGGTCGTCGTGCTGGTGTTCGGCACTAAGAAATTGAAGAACGTCGGTCAAGACTTGGGCGACGCGGTCAAGAGTTTTCGCGGTGCCATGGCCGCTGGCGACAAGGGCGCCGAACCCTCAGACCCCGCGCAGATCGAGCCGGCCGCGCCGCGGCCGGTGGTCACGCCGTCCGCGCAGGCCAAGTCCCAGGCGGGCGCGGCGCCGGCTGCCGGGCGTGACCGCAAGACCGAGTGGCCCAACTCCTGAGCGGGTACTGGGACTGCGGCCCGACCGGTTTCCACACGCGTTCTGATCGGTACTCGCGCAGGGGTTCGCCATGTTCGATATAGGCTTCTCTGAGCTCGTGATGGTGGCGGTGGTCGCCTTGCTCGTGATCGGCCCGAAGGACCTGCCGCGCGTGGCGCGGATCGCCGGGCTTTGGGTCGGGCGGGCGCGCCGCAGCCTGGCCGTCGTCAAGGATGAGATCGACCGCGAGTTCAAGGCCCAGGAACTCAAGGAGATGCTGCAAAGGCAGGCGTTGAGCAACCCGGTCGAGCACATCATTGAAGAGACCCGCCCGCCGTTGCGGCCAGCGCCGGACCCGGCGCCGGAGCATCCCGCCTCGGGCGCCGATCTGAGTCCATCGCGGCCTGCTGCGGACGCCCGTAAGGGCTGAACACGCGCGCTTAACCTTGCCCACGAACGACGCCTGACGCGCGAGTCGGCAGGTGTTGTTCGCGCACTTAATCCAGGCGCCGCCCCCCGCGGACGCCCCCGACCAGCCCCGAGACCCGTCATGGCCCTGCCCATTGAGCCCGATGACCCGGGCGCCGAACAGCCCTTCATCTCCCACCTGATCGAACTGCGCGACCGGATGATCTGGATGCTGGTGGGCGTGGGTGTTGCCTTGGCGGTGACCTTCCCGTTCGCCAACGACATCTATACCTATGTGGCCACACCGCTGATCGCAAAGTTACCGCAGGGCAGCCACATGATCGCCACCCAGGTGATCTCGCCCTTCCTGGCGCCCTTCAAGCTGGCGCTGATGGCGGCGGTGTTCCTGGCCATGCCCTGGCTGCTCTATCAGCTCTGGGCCTTCGTCGCCCCCGGGCTCTACCGCCACGAGAAACGCCTGGCGGTGCCGCTACTGGTGGCCAGCGTCGTGTTGTTCTACGTCGGCATGGTCTTCGCCTACTATCTGGTGTTCCCGCTCATCTTCGGCTTCATGGCCGCGACCACCCCCGCGGGGGTCTCGATGATGACCGACATCACGGCCTACCTGGACTTTGTGTTGGCCCTGTTCTTCGCCTTCGGGCTGGCCTTCGAGGTCCCGGTGGCGACCATCCTGCTGGTGGCCATCGGGGTTACCACGCCCGCGGCCCTGGCCGCCAAGCGCCCCTATATCGTCGTCGGGGCCTTCCTGGTCGGGATGGTGCTGACGCCGCCCGACGTCTTCTCCCAGACCATGCTGGCGATCCCGATGTGGTTGCTGTTTGAGCTCGGGGTCTTGTTCTCCCGCGTCCTGGTGCGCGACCGGGCGGCCCGTGAGGCGGCCGCAGCCACGAACGCGGCGGCGCAGGACGCGGGCGCCAGTCTGGTCCCGCCGACGCCGGAGGCGGATGACTTTGGCCCCCCGCCGGGCTGGCGGCCGCCGAGCGATGCGCAGCACGAGTCCGAACTGGACCATGCCGATGCCGCGCTGGTGCCGCCGCGCGCGGCGCCGGATGCGGTCGATGACAAGATCCGCCGCGCCAACCGGTTACGCGAACTGGAGAACCCGCTCGCCGCCCGGAAGTTGCTCTACCAGGTCCTGGAGGAGGGCGACGCGGCCCAGCGCCAGGTGGCGCGTAACATACTCAACGAGATCGACAGTTAGGGTGGGGCGCCGGGACGTCGGAGCGCCCGGGGGCGTTGGCTGCCCGGGCGCCCATCCTGACGTGTAAAATGTCACTGGACTGTCACGGATTGCTTTTCTCAATGGATGCTATGGGCTAGTATCACCGCCACCACTTCGGACCGAGCGCAACGCACCATGGCCTCCGGATCTCAGATCCATTACAAGCAGAATCGATTAAAGCAACTCAGGGCCTTTTGTCACGCCGCCCGCACCGGCAGCGTCAGCGCCGCCGCGGACAAGATCTTCCTCAGTCAGCCGACCGTCTCCTTGCAGATCCAGGCCTTGGAGCGGGAGTTCGATACCGTACTCTTCGAGCGGCGCGGACCCAAGATCCGTCTGACACCCGAGGGGCAACTGCTGTTTGAGATGGCCGCCCCGCTGGTGGAGGGTATGGACCGGCTCCATGACGCCTTTGCCGTGCAGTGCGGGCGGGTCGATCAGGGCGCGCTCAATATCGCTGCCGGCGAGTCGACCATCCTCTATATCCTGCCGGAGCCGGTGCGCAGCTTTGTCCAGCAGTACCCTGGCATCGAGCTTAAGCTGCACAACGTGACCGGGCGCGACGGGCTCGCCATGTTGCGCTCCGATGAGGTCGATATGGCCGTGGGCTCGATGTTGGAGGTCCCGGACGACATCAACTACCGGCCCTTCGTGACCTATAGCCCGACCCTGATCACCCCGCTCGACCACCCCTTGGCGGGGCGTGAGTCGGTCACCCTGGCGGACATCGCGCCCTTCGAGATGATCCTGCCGCCGCGCCATCTCAGCACCTGGCGCATGGTGGATATGGTGTTCAAGCAACACAACCTGGCCTATCGGGTTACCCTGGAGGCCGGCGGTTGGGAGGTCATCAAGAAATATGTCGAGTTGGGTATGGGTATCTCCATCGTCACCGATGTGTGTCTGACCGGGGATGAGAAGCTGGCTCGGGTGCCGCTCAATCAGTATTTCCCCAAGCGCAGCTACGGCATCGTGCAGCGGCGCGGCAAGTTCCTCTCACCCCAGACCAAGGTCTTCATGAAGATCCTGGACAAGGCCTTTGCCGACCGGGTGGTGGAGCCCCTGCCGCAACAGTCGGGCGAACATCCGGTCTGGGACGATGCGATGCTCGGGTGATCTATGATTTGCGTTCATTTGCGGATGAATATTTTTTCTGTCGCTAATCGCGGCGCAGGGCGTCGGTGGCTTGAGCAGGAGTGCGGCGGCGGCGAGTAACAGTGCAGGGATCGGCACGTCCGGGGCCATCGCCAGATTGAACTGGGTACCCACCGCAAAGAAAATAGAGTACCAGGAAGAAGTCCCGTACCGGGCGCAGGCTGTCGGCGATATATTGCGCAATCGGGCTGGAGGCCATGGCAATGCCGACGATCAGCGACGCGGTGGGCGTAAAGCCGACCAGCCGCGCGATACCCCCGCCGATGAGCAGGAGCGCCGCCGTGCTGCCTAGGGTCACCAGGGTGGTGCGACGCAGGCTGCGGACCAGGTCCTGGGGGGTGAGATCGAGCCCCAGCAGGAATAGCAGGAACATGATCCCCACCTGGGCCGAGTCGGCCACCGGGGAGGTGCTGCCCACCAGATTGAGCCCCCAGGGGCCGAATAGGATGCCCAAGGCGATATAGGCCACCAGCAGCGACTGGCGGGCGGCCAGCGCGGCGGTGGCGAGGATCGCCGCCCCGGTGAATACCAAGAAGAAGGTGAAGATGATCGGATTTTGGCTCATGGTTGCCTGCTCGTCCGAATATCTCACGCCAAGGCGCCAAGCCCGCCAAGAAACACAACAGGGTAACTGAAGTGACCCGATATCCCGCCGGATGCATCCCCCTGCGCCGACCGCGCATTGAAGAAACTTGGCGAGCTTGGCGCCTTGGCGTGACCGCTACTCTTTCTGGGGGGTGTCGACTAATGGACTGTTTTATCTGGGATCTTGGCGCCTTGGCGCGAGACTCGTGAGACATCCGGGCGAGCGCGCCCGAGACGACAGGCGCTCGCGGTGAGTCCATTCACCGGAAGTGTTCGCCGCGCTGGCTATTTGTAGGCGCCGACCCCGCAGAAGAAGCCTTCCTTGTTGGACATCACATAGCTGGTCTTGGCCTTGATCTCGTCCGTGCCCGGGTAGGGCCATTGGTAGTCCACCCAGCCCTCGCCCGAGGTCTTGACCTTCGCAATCATATCCTTGAACAGGGTGTCGCCGTATTTGTTGAAGTCGAGTAGGTTCTTGCCGACCAACTCGGGCTTGACCGCGTGCGAGAGCATGACACCGTTCATATCCATGCAGAAGACATAGAGGTCTTTCGGCTTGTACTCGGCGGTGGAGAAGGCGGCGAAGGCCTTGTCCTTGCCCTCGGTGTCGACTGCCTTCTGGGCCTTCTGGGAGAGTGCCTTGGCCTCGTCCGGGGTGGCCGTATCGGCCGCCCAGGCGGGGGCGGCTGCCAGTACGCCGCTGCCGGCGACGATGGCGAGTGCGATCAGGGTCTTTTTCATTAAGGTTTCTCCTCGTTCTGTCGATGATGATGAGGCGCATAGACGATAGCCTAACCCGGGCGCTCGCGCTAGACCCGATCGTCTCAGGCGTGCGGCTCACGCTGACTCAGCGCGCCTGTGAGGTGCCTGACTCGATGGTAATTGGGTGTATTAGCGAATGCGAATATTAGGTTGTGATGATTGCGAGTGCCCGGGCTGGGATGGGCAAGCCCTTGACTCGATTGTTAAGCAAATTAATATTTACGGCCTGTTTCATCCATGTTAACTTTCGTCCACCTGTCCCCGTCAATGTTGACTATAGTAGATGGGTATCGGCGCCGTGGCGGTTGGCCTGTGTCTGCTGTGTGGAGAAGGCCCTCAGGCAGCAGACCCCCAACCTCGGCTTGGTGGGCGATTGATATGTCAGCCTACGGCAATAATGGCTATAACGAATCTAAGCACTCTGGAGGACCTTCAATGGGCTTATCCCGCACCCTTTTCAAACGAGCGTGTTTCAGGCCGCGGCCGATACTCAAGGCCGCGGCCGCACTCGCGCTCTTTCTACCGACCGTCAGCCAGGCCCTGCCGATCTTTGCCAGACAGACTGGCAACAATTGCGTGGCCTGCCATGCCGGCGGTCAGTTTCCGGAATTGACGGCCTATGGTCGCATGTTCAAGGCGACCGGTTATACCATGGGTAAGCGCGTTGCGCTCCCATTGGCGGTAATGGCGCAGGCCAATATGACCGATACCAATAAGGCCAATGGTCCGACGCGTGGGCTCGACTTTCCCAAGAATGGCCAACCGATGTTTCAGATCCTGAGCCTCTTCGCCGGCGGCAAGATCCTCGACAACCTCGGTTTGTTCGCGCAGGTGACTTACGACTTCTACAATCACCGGAAAAATACTGCGGCCGCTCCGGTGGACGGTCCCGGGACCGGAGGCTGGGTCGGGCGTTTCACGGTCGACAATATCGACCTGCGCCTGGCCGATCGCATCGTCAGCCCGAACCAGGACCTCATCTACGGGATGAGCTTAAACAACAGTCCGACCGTCGAGGACCTCTGGAACAGTACCCCAACCTGGGGTTTCCCCTACCTGGCCAGTACCATCGCCATCGCGCAGCAAGTCGCCCCCTTGGTCAACGGTCTCGGGCAACAGGTGGCGGGGCTGACGGCCTACGGCTATTGGAAGCAGACCGTCTATGCGGCGGTCGGCGCCTATACTGCCGCCAATGGCGCGCTCTCGGTTTTTAGTCAGGGTGTCGATAGGACCGCTCGTACCCAGATTGCCGGGACCGCCCCCTATTGGCGGCTGGCGTTGACCCATGCCTCCGGGCCGCACGATTTCATGATCGGCACCTACGGGATGATTGCCAATGCCTATCCCGACCCGATGAATATGAAGGGCCCGACCACCGCCTATAGCGATATCGCGATCGACGCCCAGTATCAATATATCCTCGATCCGCATGCGATCACGATGCAGTTCAACTATACCACCGAGAGCGTGCGCTGGGACGGTGCAACCTGGGCCAATTGGGTCGCCGCGCCGGACCCCACGCTGGTGTCGCATCGCTCCGCCCGGCTCAATCAGCTCAATCTGAAGGGTACCTATGCCTATGATGCCGGTAAGTGGGGCACCTTCTCCGGGACCCTCAACTATTTCCAGGTCGATGGTCAGCGCGATATCAATTGGGGTCTGGGCGGCTTCTTCGATCCCGTCACCAACACCAATTCGGCCACGCCGATCACCGGCTCTCGGGCCAACGACCCGGGTACGCGCGGCTGGATCGCCGAACTGTCCTGGAAGCCGGTCCAGTATGTGCGTCTGGGCGTTCAGTATTGGCTTTACAACACCTTCAACGGTGCGTCCAGGAACTATGACGGCAATGGGCGTCGGGCATCGGACAACAATACGGTGTTCGTCTATCTGTGGGGTATCTACTGATGGCCGGGCAAACACTGAGACCCCATCGTCCCTGTTTGCGCCCGACTGCGCCGGAGCCCTCTATGAAGCCTTTACTCTTGGTTATCGCGGTGGTGGCCATGGCGACCTCCGTGGGTTGTGTGAATCTCAAGCGCTCGCGCGACCTGGGCAATCCGAATATTGCACCCGAGGTCACGGCGGTCCAGGTCTGCTCCAATTGCCACGGGGTAGATGGCAACTCCAAGTCGCCGAACTTCCCGCGCCTGGCCGGGCAAAAAAAGGACTATCTGGTGACCCAATTACTGAATTTCCAGAGCCATGCCCGTTCCGATCAGGCCGCGCGCGACTATATGTGGGGTGTGGCCGGTTTCTCTGGGTGTAATTCGGGTAGCTACTGGGATAGGGTCTTTAAGTGTCCGGGCGGCCAGGGTCGTTCTTTGGACAGCTTCTGGGGTGGCGTGATCGGGGCGCACGGTCTGACCAAGGACCAGATCGACGGCTTGGCCGACTATTTCAGTCAACAGCCGGTCATCAAGCACTCGGGCCTCCCGGACTTTCAGGAGATGTTCATGGGGCGGGCCAAGCGGGAGCAGTCGCTCGCCGCGGGTAAGGCGATCTATGAGAATGGCATTGCGGAGAAAAAGATACCGGCCTGTCATGTCTGCCACGGCCCCGATGCCCATGGCCTCGCGGCTTTTCCGCGCACGGCCAGCCAGCACAGCGCTTACATAGAGAAGCAGCTCGCCATCTTTAAGTCGAACGTCGGCCGCCCGCATACGCCGATGGAGCAGGTCGCCCGCGACATCTCCAAGAAGGAGATGCGCGACGTGGCGCTTTATCTGGAAAGCCTGCCATAACGGGCTGGACATCGAGTTCATTGGTCGCGGTCTGCACTGGGCAGCCGCGGCCTTTTTTTCACAATGCGACGCAACTTCAATCGAGGACGCATCGATGAATAACACTTTGGCCGCCGTGGCCCTGGCCGGCGCTCTGGCGGTTCCGGCAGTCTCTGCCGAGACCTACACCATCGACCCGGAATATACCGCCCCGTCTTTTGAAATCAGCCACATGGCGACGACGACCCTGCATGGTCGGTTCAACAAGACCGAGGGTAAGATCGTCCTGGATCGGGCCAATCACCGGGGCTCGATCGACGCGACTATCTATACCAATACCTTGGATATGAGCTCGCCAGCCTGGACCGCCCATATGCTGGAACCGGAGTTGTTCAATGTCGAGAAATATCCGGTCGCGACCTTCCACTCCGATAACCTGGTGTTTAGCGGTGGGGTGCCGGTGGCGGCCAAGGGGGAGCTGACGATCGTCGGCATGCCGGTGCCGATCACGTTAAAGATCACTGGCTTTCGCTGCGTCAAGGAGAGGTGTTTCGCTAACGCGACGACCACGTTGCAGCGCTCCAGGTTTGGCATGACCAAATACACCGAGGAAGTCAGCGACGAAATCAACGTGCAAGTGCCGGTTGCGGCATTCAAGAACTGAGGCCGGCGTCGCGGCCGGGGGCCGCTCCTACACCCGTAGGAGCGGCCCCCGGCCGCGACTTGCGCCGTGGCAGAGATTAATCCAAAAGGAGCGGTTTGGCCGCAAATGAACGCAAAGAAACGCAAAATAAAGCGGTAGATTATTGGTTTTACTCGGGCAAACTCGGCGCACCCGCCGGGTACCCGGCTTGCTTCAGCGAGCAACCGCTTACCTATTGTATTTATTTGCGCTCGTTTGCGTTCATTTGCGGCTAATCTTTCTTAGCGTGATTCCCGCGGGTCCTTGATCATTGCCGCTGGACCTCGACCAGACTGGGGCGTGGCACCGGCGCGAGCAGCGGCCGCGAGTCGCCGAACCAATGCACCAGGGGTGAGTCGCCGGACGGCCATTGCCCCTTGACTCGATTGTCCGGCGCCGCGCCCACGAAGACCAAATAGCCGTACTTGCCATAATGGGGAACCTTGCGGGCGAGTCCGGGCAGGGCGGCGGGGTCGTCGGTGGCCAACAGGCCCTGCGGCGCCCCGTCCGTCATGCGGGTGAGGACCAGGCTGGTTGCGGCATCGCTAGCGACCGCACTCCCGGCGATGTGCGCGCTGTGCCCCGCCGGGTCCAGGCTGAAGTCCTGGGTGCCGGACGCGAAGTCATGGATGAAGCGATTCTCCCAGCCCAGCAGCCATATCGCCCGCTCTGGCGGGAGCGCGCCCAGGTCCTGGTCGAGCGCCACCTGCCAGCCCGGGTGTCCCGCCTGCCAGGCCGTGGCCAGGTCGCGATAGGCGGCCAGCAGTTTGGGTTCAGCCTTGCTCGGGAGCAGGATGAGGCCTTCCTCGGCGCCGAATAGCCCGCCGAGCGCCACCGGCGATTCTCCCGGTTCCAGGGTGCGGAAGCAATCGAACTCGGGGTCGATTGCCAGGCGCACCGGCGCCGACTGTAATTCGATGGCGAAGGGTCCCTCACGCCCCGTGAGTTCCACCAGGGTCCGTTGGGGCGGCCCCGCCAACTGATGGACCACTACCGGCACCGTCAGCGGGAAGGGCGCCTCGCGCTGGGTCTGCATGACCCGGCCGCTCACCTGATAGCCGGTGGGCGTGCGTTCGGCCTGCACCGCGGCCAGGGCGAGCCGCACCGCCCCGGTGCGCGTGGTCCAGGCCGTGAAATAGTCCTTGAGGTCGCGGCCACTGGCCGACGCGAAGGCGCGGCGCAGGTCCGCGTAGCCGGCGGCCCGAAAGCGGTTGTCGGCATAGAAGCGCTTGAGCCCCTGGACAAAGGCCGCGTCGCCCAGTTGTACGCGCAGGTTGTGAAAGAACATGGCCGACTTGCCATAGCCGATCGCCTGGCTGGCCTCGCCGTGGCGGGCGCGAAAGGCCGTGAGCGGGAAATCCGCCGCGGTATGCACAAAGTCCGCGTAGGTCTGTAGCGTGTCGCGGCGGTAGTCGGCGCCCTGGCCCGCGCGCTCCTTCATCAGATGGTCCGCCAGATAGGTGGTCAACCCCTCGCACCAGTTCCCGGTACGTTCCTCGACAAAGACGCCGTTGCCCCACCAGTTGTGCAGGACCTCGTGTGGATAGGAGGTCGTGACGATGAATGGCAGTCGCAGCACCTTTGGCCCCAGCAGGGTGAATGAGGGCATGCCATAGCCACTCTCCCAGAAGTTTTCGACCAGGGCGAACTTGGCGTAGGCATAGGGGCCGATCAGCCGGCTGTAGAGGTCCAGATACTCATTGGTTGCTGCAAGATAACGCGCGGCCAGGGGTTGATCGGGCTCGCGCAGCCAGACCTGAGCCCGGCCCTCTGAGTCGCGATACAGCGTAAAGGGGGCGGCGACCAGATAGATATCGTCCTGGGGCTGGGTCTCGGTCCAGGTGGAACCCGCGAACCCCGCGCGCTCCGGTCCGGCCCCTTGCGAGACGGCCCGCCAGCCCGGGGGCAGGGTTACGCGCAGGTCGAAGCGTTGCAGGGTGCCGGGGACGCGCGGATACCAGCCGCTGCCGCCGTCCAGGAAGACCCCGTCCGGGCCGATGGTGCCGAGGCTCCCCTGGCGTTCCCGGCCCATGCCCTCGCGAACGGCCGCCAGGCCGTGACGGATCGTCCCGCCGTAGGCCAGGGTCACCGTGCCCTTGGCGGCGGGTGCCAGGTGCAGCCGCAGGACCGCCAGATGCGTGTCCTCGGGCTGGGGCTCCAGCGGCTCCAGGGTGGCGTCCGCGGACAGCACCCGCGGGGCGAGACCCGCATGGAGTACCAGATCGACCGCGTCCAGTCCTGGCGGCAGGGTGAGCTGGTCGGTCACGCTCAGGGTCCCGGCCGCGGGGTCGAGCGTGACCTCCATGGCGTGGTCTACGACCGGCGTCTCGGCCGGGAGCGCGCGCGGCTGGAACAGGGCCAGGGGGAAGGCGGCAATCAGGGCGAGCACAGGGGCGGGCGGCAGAAATGCATGCATGGTGGCTGGTCCGGGTGTGGTGCGTGCGGCGACGTTGGCGGCGGTCGGCGATATTGGGCCATAATCCGGCCTGTGTGACCGTTCTGTCACCGCAATGATGCCGCCCATCGCGGGCCAATACTAGCGAGGATTGCCGTGGCCGCCGACCGATGCATGCCCCCCACCGCCCTGGCCGTCGCGCTGGGTCTGCTGTCCGCAACCCTGCCCTGGGTTGGCGCGAGCGCCGACACGCCCGCCGGGCCGGCCGCCGCGGCGCCAATCGAGGCCCCCACGCGGGTCTTAGACACGCGCGCCCTCACCGATTTGGACCAGCTGCTTGATACCATCGCCGAGCGGCGGGTGGTCTTCGTCGGCGAGCATCACGACCGCGCCGCGGATCACCGCAACCAGCTCAAGGTCATTGAGGGTCTGCACCAACGGGGCGTGCAGCTCGCTATCGGCATGGAATTTTTCCAACAGCCCTATCAGGCGCCGCTCGACGCCTATATCGCAGGCGAGATCGACGAGGCGCAGATGCTGCGCCAGACCCAATATTTCGACCGTTGGCGCTTCGACTACCGACTCTACCGGCCCATTCTGCGCTTCGCCCGGGAGCACCACATCCCGGTGATCGCCCTGAACCTGGAGACCGAACTGACCCGCCGGGTGGGGGATGTGGGCAGCGCGGGTCTGACCCCGGCGGAGCGCGCGCGTCTGCCTGCTGCCATCGACCGCACGGACCCGGCCTATGAGGCGCGGATCAAGGCCGTGTTCGCCCAACACCCCATGCCGGACAAGAGGTCTTTCGAGCGTTTCATGGAAGTCCAGTTGCTGTGGGACGAGGGCATGGCGGAGCGCGCCGCCCGTTATCTCACTGAGAACCCGCAGCAGACCCTGGTGGTCCTGGCCGGTGCCGGTCATATCGAGTATGGCCAGGGCATCCCTAAGCGACTGTTGCGCCGGGCGCCGGTGTCCGCCGTCACCCTGCTCAACGCGGGCGATGGCGAACTGGACCCGGCGGCGGCGGACTATCTGCTCTTCACCCGGCCGGTGGAGCTGCCGGCGGCCGGGATGCTCGGCGTGCAACTGGGTGAGCCGGGCGAGGAGCCTGGCCCGCCGGTCGTCGACTTTGGGCCACACAGTGGCGCCCAGGCGGCCGGCCTCGCCATGGGCGACCGGATTGTGCGCGTCGCCGATCAGGCGGTGGCGGGCTATGCCGATATCCGCATCGCGCTACTCGACCGCCAGCCGGGGGAGCGTCTCCCGGTCGAGGTGCGGCGCCTGCGTATCGGCGGCGGGGATGAGTCGCTCACCTTCGAGGTTGAGCTTCATTAGCTACTTGATCCAATCGATCAGATTCATCAGCGGGTCCTCCCCGGTCTCTGGCCCGATGACCCGGCCGCGCACGCTTTGGCCGGCCTTCGCCACCGACTCCGGGTTACCGGTGATCAGCGGGTGCCACCGCGGTAGCGGTCGGCCCTCGGTCAAGCGGCGGTAGGCGCAGGTCGTGGGCAGCCACTTTGGGGGATCGAGCTCCGCCATGGTCAGGGTGATGCAGTCCAGCACCTGTCGCGCGCGGTTGGGGTAGTCCCGGCAGCGGCAGGTGTCGATATCGAGCAGGGTGCAGGCCACCCGCGAGTAGACGATCTCCCCGGTGTCCTCCGCCTCGAACTTTTCCAGACAGCACTTGCCGCAGCCGTCGCACAGCGACTCCCACTGTTCGGCGGTCATCTGCGTCAGCGGGGTGGTTTCCCAGAAGGGGGCGTCTTGGCTCATCGGTGGCGGTCTCGGTGCGGGCGGACCCTGCATCTTGCCCGAGTCGCGGCAGGAATTGAACCTGGGAGCGCCGACATTCTGTCGGCCAACCGCCGCCGGCGGTTCGCGGTGACTCGCAAAGGGTCTTGTTTTCGCGAGGACCCAACGGCGCTTCGCGCCGTCGCCGACAGAATGTCGGCGCTCCCAGGCTGGCGGGGGTTGGTGTCTGCGAATACTTGCCCAGCCTCACTGGGGTGCGGCGGTCCCGGAGCCGCAGCGCTTCGCGCCGCATGAATCAGTGGCCGGAACGATGACCGACGCAGAAAGCTGCTTGCTGTCTGGCCGCGTTTTTCAACACGCCGCGTAGCGACGTACGTCCAGGGCCGCCGCCAGCAAGGGTTGGGACTGCACCACGGGGCCTGGCCCACCGGCAGCGACCGAGCTGACTGTTTGCTGACAATTCCGCTCAGGTCTTGTCCAGCCGCCCGCCCTTAGGCTGTCCCCCAAGATCGCGATCAAGCGCGGCATGCTCACCCGAACAGAGCGTCAGGAGGATCAGTCAATGTATGTCGATTCAATGCGTGACCGCGATGCCCCCAGTGTCCTGAAAGAGCGCATCCCGTGGGCGGACAACCCTGTTGTCGGTGCGACACGCACCAAGGGCGCGCGCGGCAATCGGGTGCCGCAACCGTTGGCGGCGACCGATGCCGATTGCAGTTCTTGCCACTACCGCGCCTTCTTCCAGTCGCTGGTCGACGCCATCCCGGACCCCACCTTGGTCTGCGACCATGACGGCATCGTGCGCTGGATCAACCAGGACGCCAGGCGGTTCCCGCTGCTGGCGCAGCTTGCGGTGGACGCGCCCCTGCGGCTCACCCCGGGGGTGACTGCGCCCGACTTGGGGGAGTCGGACCCGCTGGTCCTGGTGGCGCATCTGCGGACCCGGGTCGCCGCCGATGATATCCCAGTGCTGCTGCTGCTTCACCGCCTGGACCCCGCCGGCGGCGATCTCTACGCGGAGCTGCATGCCAGGGCGCTACGCGGGTTGGCAGACAGCAACGTGGGTATGATTCTGCGCCTGCAAGACGTGACGACCCGGGAGCTGGAGCGGCGCCATTTGCGCCGCCAGGTGACTCATTATGGTGAACTGGCCCATCGTGACAGCCTCACCGGCATCGCCAACCGACGCCAGTTTGAAAAGAGCCTGCGTCGTGCCATCAGCGACGCGAGCCGAACCGGTGAACGCCTGGCGGTCGTCTTCCTGGATCTCGACGGCTTCAAGGCCATCAACGACACCCGCGGTCACGCGGCCGGCGATCAGGTGCTGTGCCAGGTGGCCGCGCGCCTGCAAGGACTGGTGCGTCGCCCGGATCTGGTCGCGCGGCTGGGCGGGGATGAGTTCGCGCTCTTGGTGCGCGATACGTCCGGGCAGGCCGGGGGGCTCGAACTGGGCGAGCGCCTGCTGGCGGCGCTCTGTGTACCCATGGCGCTGGCCGACGGCATGGCTGCCATCGCGGCCAGTATCGGCGTCAGCCTGTTTCCGGAGCATGGGTGCGATGGCACGACCCTAATGCACCGGGCGGACGGGGCGATGTACGCGGTGAAGCGTCGCGGCAAGCGCGGCGTGTCGATCGCGCCGATGAGCGCCGCCCCGGAACTGAACGCGGGCAAGCCGGATTGCTGATCCTGGAAAGAGCGGTTCTCACGCCAAGGCGCCAAGGCGCCAAGCTCGCCAAGTTTTTTCAAAATGTTATCGGCGTTCGGCGACTCACCCGCCGGGTGATGCCGATGCTGCCCCCATCTCTTTGTTTTTATTGCGTCTTGGCGCCTTGGCGTGAGCAATTGACAACGCGAACCCAGGGCGTTGCCCTGGGCTGGTCTGTTCGACCCCGTCGGCGGCGGCTGGGGCCGAAGTTCCTGTCCTGTCCAAGACGCTTGGCATAGAATGGACCGGCCGCCCCTTCCAGGCGAGCGGTCCCGCCGCTCGCCTAGGTATCGCAAGGATGTCGCCACGGGCCGGACATAGCACCGCGATCGGCAGGTTTATCCGATCATGCATCGACTCCCACCCCTTCACCCACGCCTCCATCCCTCCATCCCTCCCTCCCGCCCTCCCCCCTCTAGGAGCCTCCGGTGTCTACTTTGAACGACGCCCCCGATCATGTGCTGACCGACCTGCTCGCACACCTGCGTCGCGAGGGCGCCGATCCGGCCGATGTGGTGCAGGAGCTTCAGGTTCATCAGATCGAGCTGGAACTCCAGAACCGGGAACTGCGCGCCGCCCAGCAGGCACTGGAGGAGTCGCGCGACCGCTATGTGGACCTCTATGATTTCGCGCCGGTCGCCTATGCCTCGCTCACCCGCGAGGGTCGGATCACCCAGATGAACCTGACCGCCGCCGCCTTGTTGGGCGTGGAGCGGGGGCGGGGGCCGGACCTGTTCCTGAGCACACGCCTGGCCGACGCGGATGCCCGCGTCCTGGTGAGCAGCCTGGGGCGGGTGCTCGCGAGCGGCGAGGAGGAGACCATCGAGGTCGGTCTGGGCCGCCCGCCGGCCCCCCGGCGCGACCTGCAACTGATGATCAGGCGCGAGCATGCGGGCGCGGACGGGGGGCCCCCCACCGCGCGCGCGATCCTGTTGGACATCACCGCGCGGCGCCAGACCGAGGCGGAACTGGCCCAGTATCGGCAAGACCTGGAGTCCTTGGTGGCGGCGCGCACCGCGGCGCTCCTCGTCGCCAAGGAGGCCGCCGAGGCGGCCAACCAGGCCAAGAGCGCCTTCCTCGCCAACATGAGTCACGAGCTGCGCACCCCCATGAACGCGATCATGGGTATGAATAGCCTGGCCCAGCTACGCGCCACCGATCCCAAACAGATCGATCAGCTGCACAAGGCCAACCGGGCGGCCCAGCACCTGCTTACCCTGATCAACGACATCCTTGACATCTCCAAGATCGAGGCCGACCGTCTCACCTTGGGGGCCGCGACCTTCAACCTGGACACGGTGTTGGCGGACCTGACCAATCTGATCGGCCACGACGTGGCCGAAAAGGCGCTGGAACTGGCGATCGACATCCGCCCAGCGCTCGCGCACCGGGCGCTGCAAGGCGACGCCGGGCGTCTCGGACAGATCCTGCTCAACCTCGCCGGCAATGCCATCAAGTTCACCGCGCATGGGTCCATCATGCTGCGCGTGAGGCTGATTGAGGAGACCGCCACGCAGGTGGTCCTGCGCTTCGAGGTGCAGGATACCGGCATCGGCATCGCCGCCGCGGATCAGCCCCGGCTCTTCACCGCCTTCGAGCAGGCCGATAACTCGCCGACCCGCCAGTACGGCGGCACCGGTCTGGGACTGGCGATCAGCCAGCGGCTGGCCCAGCTCATGGGCGGCACCCTGGGGGTCGACAGCCAACTCGGGACCGGGAGTACCTTCTGGTTTACCGTCCGTCTGGCCAAGGGTGAGGAGGTGGCGGCGGCGCCCGCGCACCGGTCCGAGCGCTCTGCTTATGACCAACTGCGGACCCGTCGTACCCGTGCCCGCGTCCTGCTGGTGGAGGATGAACCGGTCAATCAGGAGGTGATGCAGGAGCTGGTGGCCGATTTGGGGTTGCAGGTCGATATGGCCGCCGACGGGGCGCAGGCCGTGGGGATGGCGCGGCGCACCGACTACGACCTGATCCTGATGGATGTGCAATTGCCCGTGATGGATGGGCTTGCGGCGTCTCAAGGTATCCGCCAGTTGCCCAATGGCGCGCGGGTGCCGATCATCGCCACCACCGCCAGCGTATTCACCGAGGACCGGGCGCGCTGCCTGGCGGCGGGCATGACCGACTTCCTCACCAAGCCGGTCGACCCGGATGTGTTGTATACGACCTTGCTCAAGTACCTGCCGTCGGGCGACTGACGATCCTGTACAGGGCCAGGGTCACGCCAAGACGCAAGAAGAAACAAAGAGATGTGCGCAGCATCGGCATCACCCTGTGGCTGAGTCGCCGAACGCCAATAACGTCTTGAAAAACCTTGGCGAGCTTGGCGCCTTGGCGTGACAACTACTCTTTCTAGGTTAATCCGTCCAATCGCCGGGCAGTGCGAGCGCGCGCGCCAGACGGCACAGCCCGGCGTGCGCCCGCGTGAAGTCATAGCAGGCGATGGCGCGCCCGATCTCGTTGGCCGCGGACGCGTGTTCGCTGCCGGCCATGGCCCGCTCCAGCCCCGCCACGCGCTCGATCGCCGCCGTGTCGTGATCCGCCAGCAGCCGGGCGAGGTCGCGAAACAGGCGATGTCGCCAGTTGCCGGCGGGGTCGGGGGCCGGGGTGGCCGCCGCCGTAGTGTCCAGTCGGGCGAGCCCCGCCAGCACCCGCTCGAGCTCTCCATCCAGGCTCGCGAGCCGCTGGGCGATCGCCTCCGGTTGGCCGTGCCGGGTGGCCTCCTCCAGGGCGGCGGCCAGGTCGCCCAACGCCGCGGCCCCCAGGGTTCGGGCGCCGCCCTTGAGGCTATGGGCCAGGCGGGTCGCCGTGGTCCAGTCACCAACGCCTTGGGCCGCCCCAAACCGCTCCCGGAAGCCATCCGCCCGACTGTCGCGCAAGCGCGTCAACAGCGTCACAAAAAAGGCCGGCTGCCCGCCGGTCTGCGCGAGTCCGGTGGCGGTGTCGATACCCGCTAACTCGGGTAGCGCCGGGTCCGGCCGCGGGGTCTCGGGGGCCGCCGACAGGGTGCGCGTCGCGCCGCGCGGACGGACCCACTGCACCAAGGCCGCATACAGCTCGCCCAAGTCCACCGGCTTGGCCAAGAAGCCGTTCATCCCCGCCGCCAGGCATTGCTCCCGGTCACCGGCCATCGTATTGGCGGTCAGCGCGAGGATGGGCAGGTCCCGGTAAGCCGCCTGGGCGCGCAGTCGCCGGGTTGCCTCGAAGCCATCCATGACCGGCATCTGGCAGTCCATCAGCACACAGTCCGGTATCGCCCGCGCCACCGCGCGTAGCGCCTCCTGGCCATTCACTGCCAGGCGCACCCGCAGACCGGCCTGCTCCAAGAGCTCGCGCATCACCTCCTGATTGAGCTCGGCGTCTTCCACCAGCAGGATGTCCGCCCCGCCCAGCTGGGCCAGGGCGCCGCGCCCCAGGCGCTGTGGACGCAGCGCCGCCGGGGCCGCAGTGTGGGGTGCAAAGCAGGCGGTGAAGGTGAAGGTACAGCCGTGCCCGAGGGCGCTCTCCAGCCAGATCCCCCCGCCCATCAGTTCCACCAGACGCCGGCTGATGGCGAGCCCCAGACCGGTCCCGCCATAGGTCCGGGTGGCCGAGGCGTCGGCCTGGGTGAAGGGCTCGAACAGGCGCGCCTGGTCGTGCGGGGCGATGCCGATGCCCTCGTCGGAGACTGCAAAGCGCAGCGTCACCCGGGTGTCCGCCCGGTCGCCGGCCGGCGGGTCGGCGACGACACTCACCAGCACCCGGCCCCGCTGGGAGAACTTGATGGCGTTAGCGACCAGATTGGTCAGGACCTGGCCGAGGCGCTGGGCATCGCCCAGGAAGGCCCGTTCGGCCAGCTCGGGTGCGACTTCGGCCGCCAACGTGAGACCCTTCTCCACTTGCGCACCCAGGCGCAGGATCCTCTTGCTATCGACCTGACCGGCGGTTCCGGTGACTACCACGACCGGGCAGTAGGGCAAGTCCGGACCACCCAGGGCCGCCAAGATCTCCGGGGCCTCATAGTCCGGCAGGCGATAATCGAGCAGCACGCAATCCGGTGGCCCCGCCGGGTCTTGCAGACAGGCGCGCAGCCCGGCCGCCCCGGTCGCCGCCTCGGTCAAGTGGAAGGCCCGTGGCGCGCCGGCCAGCAAGTGCCGGATCACCTGCCGGTCCTCCGGGCTGTCGTCGATGATCAATAGGCGCAGCATCTCAACTCGCGTCCGACAGTTTCTTGTGCGTTCACGGCCCGTCGGTCGGCGGGAGCGTGACGGTGGCCAGCCAATAGTGGATCAGGCCGAGCAGCTTTTCTACATAGTGTTCGATCTTCAACGGCTTGCAGAGATATCCGGCGGCCCCGAGACGATAGCAGGCGGCGATATCCCGGGGGTTGCTGGAGGTCGACAGGACCACGATGGGGACCGCCGGCGGGCGTTCGCTCGAGCGCACTGCCGTCAGTAAATCGATGCCGTTCATGCCCAGCAGATTCAGATCGAGCAGCACCACGCAGGGCAGTGAGTGCCCCTGAGTGGACACTGGCTGATCGGGCGACGGGGGCGCCGGACACAACTGCAACAGCGCCTCCTCGGCGCGGACGCAGCGGATGATCTCGCCGCTGAAGCCGGCCTTCTCCAAGGCCCAGGAGGTGACCTCGAAATCCTCGTCCGAATCCTCGACGATCATGACAGGGCGCGTTTGGTTCATTGGTCTAGGTCCACGGTGGCAGGATCGGCGGCCAGGGTAAAATAGAAGGTCGATCCCTGGCCCGGCACGGACTCAACCCAGATGCGTCCGCCGTGGCGTTTGACCACCTTCTGCGCGATGGTCAATCCGACCCCGGCGCCGCCGCCATAGTCGTCACGCCCATGCAGTCGGCGAAAGAGCGCAAAGATGAGCGCACGTTGGGCCGGGGCGATGCCGATGCCGTTGTCACGCACGAAGAACACCGGTGGGGTGCGGTCCGCCAGGCAACCGATGTCGATCCGCTTTTCGGCCTGGTCGTTGTACTTGATCGCGTTGACGATCAGGTTTTGGAAGACCACGGACACGCGCGCCCGATCGCAGGCCACGGCCGGCAGGTCCGGCTGGATGCCGATCGCGATCTGCTCGCCGGAGAAGATCGCTTGGATGATCTCGGCGGTTTCCGCTACTAAGGCACCGATCGGGCAGGCCTCCAACTCGGGCGCGTTGCGCAAGACCCGCGCATAGCGCAGCAAGGATTCCAACAAATAGTCCATACGACCGGTCAGGCGCAGGATCGTCGCGAGCCGCTGCCGGCCCCGGTCGGACAAGTGCGCGGCGTCTTCCATCTTCAATAGATCGGCGAAATTGTGTATGCCTCGTAGCGGTTCACGCAGGTCGTGCGAGGCGGCATAGGCAAAGGCATCGAGATCCAGGTTGCTGCGCTCCAGCTCCGCGTTCATTCGCTCCAAGACCCGGGTGCGCTCGGCCATCGCATCGAAGATCGCCTGCCGTAAGCGTTTTGCATAATCGCGTTCACAGTCCAGCCAGGGGCGCGACTGGCCCCGGACGGTCTCTTTCCAGACGGCGAACGAGGTGCGTGGACGCAGGCGAATTTCCCGGTCTTGGGTGTCGATCTCGACCGGTTTATTGGGATCGCCGGCCCAATGGATCTGCGCCAGTGCCTCCGGGCGAAACCAGATCGCCAGATCCGCATCCGCGCGGGCGAGTCGAATGCTCAGGACCCCGCTGGCCTCGGCACTAAACGCTGCCGCCGGCGGGAACGCTTGGGCCAGATGGTGGGTAGAAAAAACCACCTCATCCTGCTGGGCCAGCCAGTCCGCGATCAGTCTGACCTGTCCCGCCGATGGGGTGTTGCCGAGCAGGGTCGCCTTCCCGTCGATGATCAGCGCCGCCCCATCGGCATCGATCGCCGCCAGCAGGTTGGTGTCGCCCGCAACCAGCGCCGCGTGATAGGGCTCGCTCGCCGCCATCGCGTCGGCGAGTTGGTGCAACACCCGATCGAGCCGCGCCCGGTAGGCGGCATGGTCCAGGTCCTCCCGATGGCCCATGAGTTGCGAGGCGACCTGGGTCAGCAATTCGATCGGCACCCGCTGTTCGTAAGTGAGATAGCGCGGTGTACTGTGCTGCATACAGGAGATCAGGCCCCAGAGCGCGCCGTCCTTGAGCAAGGGCATGACCAGGGTGGCCTTGGCCCCCATGTTGCGTAGATAATCGCTATACATCACCGAGACGCTACGCAGAAACGAATAGCTCAGATCGACCGGCTGCCCGCCGGTTGCCGGCAGTGACTGCGGGAGTAGTGGCACCGGCACATAATCCACGTCCGGGAGGTGGCGCAGCGCACTGAGCGCAAACATCCGCCGGGCCGGCGCGGGGATGTCGCTGGCCGGGTAATGCAGGCCCAGATAGGCATCGAGCTGCGGGGCGCGCACCTCCGCCACGACCTCCCCGCTGCCGTCCTGGTCGAAGCGATAGGCCATGACCCGCTCAAAACCGCTCAGTGTGCGTATCCGCTCCACCAGGACCGCGAGCAAGCTGTTAAGCGAGGGGGTACGCTGTAACTGCCCGACCATGTCGGGCAAGCCGAAGAGTATCTCACTGCGCATGCGCTCGCTCGCGTCGCTCCCCCGCTCCAGTTCCAATAGCACCAGGCCATCGTTGCGATGACCGAACAGGTGCAGGCGCCGATCCGGCAGGTAGAGCAGATGGGCGAGCGCATCGGTCGGATCGGCCGCGTCGAGCCGGGTGCGCAGCGTGCGCGCGTCTGCCTCGCCTAACAGTTGATCGAGCGTTTGCCCAATCACGGGTGCGTCCGGCAGGTCCAGAAAACCGGCGGCGTTGGCACTCGCCTGGATCGCCAACAACGTCGGCTCGGCCAGCACCAGCAGCGCCCCGTGGGGCTGGATGGTCGTGACCAGGTGGATCGGCTCGCGATCGCAATTGGAAAGGTCCAGCGTCTGCGCCGTGACCTCGCCGGGATCGGTCGCGGCGGCGCCGCTGTTGGGCGATGGTTCAAGCATCGTGCATTGCCTCTGGGTGCGTGGTTCAGCCCGGGAACCGGTCGATTGCGGCCACCTGGATCTGGGGGTGACGGCGCCGAATACACTGACGCGGCCAAGTATAACCAGGTTATCGTCGCCGCGGGCGGCGTCGGGCTGGGCGAAGACCTGGAGATCCTCCAGCCGGTGCCGGGCGGTCTGCGCCAGCGCCCGGGCGTCCGCAGCGCGAGTCAGGCGAGCGGCGATAGACCCAGGCGTCCGGTCGCCCTATGCTGATACACCCACCGCACTCCCAATCCATGGAGTCACCATGCCTTCCCTCAGCGACCAGACCGACCGCACACGCACTGGTTTGCTCATCGTGATAGGCATCGCGTTGCTGCTGCCGATCGGTGCGCCGGCACAAAAGCGCGTGCTGCGTGTCATCGGTGACGAAAACTTCCCGCCCTCTCTGTTTCTCGACGCGGCAGGCCAGGAGGAGGGCTTACTGGTCGATGTCTGGAGGCTCTGGGAGCCCGCCGATTATGAGCGTTACGTGTACTATGCGCTACCGGGCGTCGGCGGCGTGGTCTGGGACGGGGTCGCGCTCGACGTCACCGACGCGCGCGACGCCGAGGCGAAGCTCCAGCAGAGCGAGGAGCGCTTCCGCCGCAAGGATGGGGCGTCCTATCCGATCGAGATGACGGTCTATCTGCACCCTTGCGCCAGCGGGGATTGGTTCATCAGCTTTTTTGAAGACATCACCGCACGTAAGGCGGCAGAGGCGGCGTTGATCGTCGCCAAGGACGCGGCGGAGGCGGCCAACCGGGCGAAGAGCGCCTTTCTGGCCAACATGAGCCACGAGATCCGCACGCCGATGAACGCCATCCTCGGATTCGCCTATCTGCTGGAGAACGAGATCGTCGCACCCAAGCCGCGCGAGTGGCTGGTCAAGGTTACGAGCGCCGCCCAGAACCTTTTGAATCTACTCAATGATATCCTCGACCTCTCCAAGATCGAGGCCGAACGCATCGTCGCCTTGACCGCCAATGCCATCGAGGATGATCGGCAAGCCTGTCTGGCGGCGGGGATGAATGACCATATCCCCAAACCGGTGAACCCGGGCCGGCTCTACGGTCTGCTGTTGCAGTGGCTGCCGCGCGGCGCCGCACCGGCGGCGGATGCGGCCAGCGCTCAGGGTCAGGGAGCGGGTTTGCTCCGGGATGGCGTCGCACCCGCGGGCGCGACCACGCCACCCCTCACCCACGCCGAGCAGGCAGCCGCTCGCGCCCTCCTGGAGCGTATCGAACAACTCCTGATCCACGGCGACCTCGCGGTCAAGGAGACCCTACGCCGGGAACACGCCAGCCTCAGGGCGCTGCTGGGGGATGCCGCACACATCCTGACGCAGCAGGTCGCTGCCTTCGATTTCGAGGCCGCGCTGCTGACCTTACGGGAGGCCTCAACATGGTGACAGCCGAGGGTGGTCGCCCCCCGACCCTGCGGGGTTGGCGGGCGTGGGGGCTGCGCCTGTTGCCCTGGCTGATCATGGGGGCAACGCTTGCCATCACCGGGCTGCTATGGCTGGAAGGGCGCAACCAGCAAATGGAGCATGTGCGCCGCGATGTCAGCCAGGAGGTGGCCAAGGTGCGCACCCGCATCGAGGGCCGTCTTCAGGCCAACGCGCAGATCCTGCGCGGGGTGGCCGGGCTCTTTGCGGTTAGCGATCGCATCGACCGCGAACAGTTTCGCGACTATGTGGAGTCGCTGCGTTTGGCGGCCCGCTACCCGGGGATTCAGGGGGTCGGTTTCGCGCGCCTGATCGTGCCGCAGGACCTGGCGGCCTTTGTTCAGGAGGTCCGGGCGGAGGGCTTTCCAGACTATGAGGTGCATCCGCCCGGCGAGCGGGCGAGCTATACCGCTATCGTCTATCTGGAACCCTTCGACTGGCGCAATCAACGCGCCTTTGGCTATGACATGTTGTCTGAGCCGGTGCGCCGGGCCGCCATGGTGCGTGCCTGGGAGCAGGGGCAGTTGAGCATTTCAGGCAAGGTCAGGCTGCTTCAGGAGACCGAGCAGGATGTGCAGGCCGGTTTTCTGATCTATCTCCCGGTCTATCGGCGCGGCCTGCCCCATAATACGGATGCGGAGCGCCGTGCCAATCTGCTGGGCTGGGTCTATTCACCGCTGCGCATGCAAAACCTGATGCAGAGCTTCCTGCAACGCGACTACCCGGAATTGGCGCAACGGCTCGGCATCGCCATCTATGACGGAACGGCAACGACCGCCGATGGGCTAATGTTCGCCTCACAGTCGCGCCTCGCCGTGTCGGCGGGGCGCTTCCAGGAGACCCTGCCAATCGACCTCAGCGGTCATCGCTGGACGCTGCATGCCCAGACCCTGCCGGCCTTCGATCGTCAGGTCCAGCGCTTCACCGAGCGGGATTGGATCGTCCTCGGGGTCGGCGGTGCGCTGAGTATCGCCCTGTCGCTGCTCGCCTGGGTGCTCATCAAGACCCATATACGGGTCGCTGCGGCCCTGTGCGAGACGCGGCTGGCGCATTGTGAATTGCTGGAGAGCCAGGAGCGCCTGCGGCTTATTTTCGACGCCTCCGAGGTGGCTATTTTTCTCACCGATTTAGAGGGCTGTATCACTCAGGCCAATGAGCGTATGGCCGAGATGTTCAATTGCCCCATGGGGCAGTTGATCGGCAGCGACTATGTCAGTCACATTCACCCCGCCGAGCGCGCGATCGGTCGGCAGCGGATGCGCGAATTGCTGGCCCAGCAGACCGCCGAGGTCAAGTTGGAGCGACGCTATTGGCGCGAGGATGGGAGCGAATTCTGGGGCCTGCTTGACGGACACCTGGTGCGGGATGGGCAGGGTCAGCCGATCGGTTTGATCGGGGTGATCGCCGATACCACGCAGCGCAAGGAGGCCGAGGCGCGGATCCAATTCCTGGCGCATCACGATTATCTGACCGGTCTACCGAATCGCGCACTGTTTGTCGAACAGATGGAACAGGCCCTGGCCCTGGCGCAGCGCTATCGCCGCCAACTGGGGTTGCTCTTTCTGGACCTGGATGGGTTCAAGCCCATCAACGACCAATATGGCCATCACGTGGGCGATGAGGTGCTGCGCGAGGTGGCCGCGCGGCTGCGCGATAAGGTCCGGGCGTCCGATACCGTGTGCCGGCAGGGCGGCGACGAATTCGTGATTCTGGTGCCTGAGTGTCCCGGCCGGCACCAGCTCGAACAACTGGCCCAGGTCCTGGTGGGGGTGGTGGGCGAGCCCTATGAGGTCTTGGGGGCGACCCTGAGTGTCACCGTGAGTATTGGGATCGCCATCTATCCGGACCACGGCGAGCAGGTCGATGACCTGCTGCGCAGTGCGGATGCCGCCATGTATCTGGCCAAGGCCGCCGGCCCTGGTCAGGCGCGCTTCGCCGATGGGCAGGTGAATGTCACTGGCCCGGCAGGCTGATCAACCTAGAAAGAGCAGTTGTCACGCCAAGGCGCCAAGCTCGCCAAGGCTTTTCAGTACGTTATCAGCGTTGCGCCAGTCACCCGGAGGGTAATCTGGAGAGCGACTCTACCCGATTGTATTTCTTGGCGAGCTTGGCGCCTTGGCGTGAGCAATTCCCGGGTTTAGGATCAACCCCGTCGCGGCCTCAGTCTACTGGGTCGCCGTGCGGTGGGGGCCTCACATGGGCCTGGTGGCCCGGCACCGGGTTGACGCGGCCTGGCAGCGGGTGGGGGTGAGCATGGGTGCGCTTGACCGCGTACATGGCGAGATCGGCCCGGTGCAGCAGGTCCTCGGCGGTCTCGCCGGCCACGGGGCCGATGGCGATGCCGATACTGGCGCCCACGCTGAGGCTTAAGCCATTGAGCCACAGCGGCCGGTCCAGGCCGGCCAGGACCTTGTGGGCCACCTGCTCCGCTTGCCCGGCGGACCGCACATCGCGCAGCACCACCACAAACTCATCCCCGCCGAGCCGCGCCACGCTGTCGGTATCGCGCACGCTGCGCTTGAGCCGGCGGGCGACGGTCTGGAGCACGGTGTCGCCGGTGGCGTGTCCATGGGTGTCGTTGATCGGCTTGAAGCGGTCGAGGTCGATGAACAGCACCCCCACCAAGGTATCGCGGCGCTGGGCATCGCGCAGGGCCTCGGATAGCCGGTCGAACAGCAGGACACGATTGGGCAGGCCGGTGAGTGCGTCGTGCTCGGCCTGGAATTGCGCCTGCTCCAGGGCCCGGATCTCGGCGCCGATGTCGTTATAGACGGCGATATAAAGCCCCTCGTCGGCGCTGTCGCGCAGGCTGGAGATAGACAGGCGCTGCACATAGACCTCGCCGTTCTTGCGCCGGTTCCACAGGTTTCCCTGCCAGCGCCCGTCGGTTGCCAAGCGTTGGCGCAGGTCGGCATAGAACGGCGGCGGGTGGTGGCCCGAGGCCAGCAGCTTGGGGGTGCGCCCAAGGACCTCCGCCGGATCGTAGCCGGTGATCCGGCTGAAGGCCGGATTGACCGCGCGGATGTGGGCGCGAAGATCGGTCACCATCACCGGGTCGGCGAGGTGTTCGACGATGCGCCGAAAGCGCTGTTCGCTGTCGCGCAGGGTCTTGACCTGTTCTTCCAGTTCGATCAGCGTCTGTGCCAGACGGGCGTTCTTCTGGAGCAGGCCCCGCTGTAGATTGTTGATTTCCTGATTGGTGCGAGAGGTCTCACGCTCCAACCGGTCGAGTTCGAGCACGTCGTATTCGCCGACGATCAAGACCTCTCCACCCTTGCGATAGGCCTGGGCGCGCAGGGTGCGGCTCATCCGGTAGCCATCGCCCACCGTCAGCCAGCCGCTGAAGACCAGGCCCCCGGTGCGTGGTGCGAGCAGGTCGTCAAAGCTGGGGTTGACCAGATAGTCGCGCCGCGCCCGCGGCGGCGTGTCGCCGCCCAGTACCGCGCGCATGCCCCGGTTGAGATAGAGTGGCTGGCCCTCAATGGTAAAGCGCCCGACCGCCAGGGCGGTGCTCGCCTCCTGCGCCTGCCCGAGTTCGGCGCGCCAGGTGTCGCCCGGCCCCTGGGTGCAATCGTCGAGTGGGGTCGCGGCGGGCATGACGTGACGCTCCGGCGCTCGCCTAGCCCTGCGCGGCCGCGGGCTCGGTCAAGGCCGCGAAAGCGGGGCAATGATCGCTTAGCCAGCGATAGAGCGGGGCGAGCTCGGCGTGGGCCGACGGCGTGAGCCGCTGCTGCATCGCGACCTGCCAGGCGGCGAGTTCGATCGGCCAGTAGGCGCTCTGGAAGCCGCGGGCACGGTAGCTGCGGAACACCCACAGCACCGACTCGGTGAGTACCACTGGGTCATAGTGCCGCAGCAGCGCGGCGATGAACTCGGCATGGTGGCGGTGGTTATCGCGCATCAAGGCGCGGTTGTCGGGACCGATCAGGTCAGCGAGATCGGGCCGCGCCAGTAGGCTGCGATCGACGTCCACCACCAGTGCATCCCGGGCGGCGGCGTAGGCGTCGGCCGTGCCGGGCGAGCAGGCGGGGAGGGCGCGGGCGCTGTCAATCAATTGCTCAAGGGTCATGCGGGGCCTGCCGGGTTGGGGCGTCAATGCAGACTGGTTACGAAACGTTCGAGCGTGTCGAGGTTGGCCGTGTAATGGACCTTGGGGTCGGTGCTCAGGGTGGCTCCGACCTGCCGTAACCCCTGGCCGCCGATCAGCACCGGCAGGTCCGGGTGGGCGCAGCGCAGCCGCGCGAGCGCGTCGAGCAACGTGCCCAGATGGGCGTAGACGCTGAGCGAGAGACCGACCGCGTCGGGGTGCAGGTCCAGCACCGTGCGCAACAGCTCGGCGGTCGGGGTGTCGGCGCCCAGATAGAGCGCCTCCCAGCCGTGCATCTCGAACACATCGCAGACCATCTTGGCGCCGACCTGATGCAGTTCGCCCTCCACCGACCCGACAATGATTCGTCGCCCGCGGCGGTGCGGCGCGATGACCCGCGGATACAGTCGATTGAGCAGGCCCTCGACGATGGCCGTGGCCAGACGCTCGTTGCCGACCGAGATCCGGTTGTACTGCCACTCCTCGCCCACCTGGTAGAGCGCGCGCTGGAACAGTTGCTGGTAGAGCGCCAGGATCGGCACCCGCGCGCCCAGGCACTGCTCGGTTAGGGCCTCGCACTCACGCCGGTCGCCGGCCAGCAGGGCGGCGAGAAATCCGGGGTAAAGCCCCGCCAGGGTCTGGTCGGGTGAGTTGAGGGTTTCGGTGGCCATTGAGAGAGTCATTGGGGAGACACCAAGCGCGCCTAACGTCCGCCGATCGGTGGGCGTCGCCAGCGGCCCCCGGGGAGCGTATCTTAGCCGATGTGTGACTGTAAATTTATCGTTAAACCAAGAATTACACAAACCGATCGATGACGCACCTCCCAACCAATCCGTCCGCGGCGGCGGGCCACCTGCGGCCCCCGCGGCCCCCGCTGGCCGTGCAGGCCATCCTAACCCGGGGCGCGTGGCGCCAGGCCTGGCCGGCCGGGGCGGTGCTCGCGGCTGCCCTGGCGCTGACCCTGACGGCGACCCTCTACACCCGGGCCGAGGTGCAGTTCCAGGAGCGCCGCGACCTGGCCGCGATCGGTGCCGAGCTCGTGGCCAAGATCGATGCGCGCCTGCACGCCCACGCCCAGGTCCTGCGCAGCGGGGCGGCCTATGTTGCGGTCGCCGGCGAGGTCAGCCGGGCGCAGTGGCAGACCTTTGTTGAGCGCAGCCGGATCCATCTCAACCTGCCGGGGATTCAGGGCATCGGCTTCGCGCTAATGATCGCGCCCGACCAACTGTCCCAGCACGAGGCGGAGGTCCGCGCCCAGGGCTTCCCGGACTATCGGGTGTGGCCCGCGGGCCGCCGCGACCCCTATTCGGCGATCGTCTATCTGGAGCCCTTCGCCGGGCGCAATCTGCGCGCCTTCGGCTATGACATGCTGTCCGAGCCGGTGCGCCGCGCCGCCATGGAGCGCGCGCGCGACGAGGACCGGGCGGTGCTCTCCGGCAAGGTCCATCTGGTGCAGGAGACCGCGCGGGACGTCCAGGCCGGGACCCTGATGTATGTCCCGGTCTACCGCCTGGGGCGGCCGACCGGCACCGTGGCTGAACGTCGCGCCGCCCTGCTCGGCTGGGTCTACAGTCCCTATCGGATGGACGACCTGATGTTCGGGATCCTGGCGGGTTGGGACCTGGATGACGGCCAGCGTGTGCGCCTCGCGGTCTATGAGGGCGATCGGCCCTCCGACGACACCCTGCTGTTCGACAGTCAGCCGGGGGCCGCCGCGCCAGCGGCCGACGCGCTACGCCTGCCGATCCTGTTCAATGGGTCGCGCTGGACCCTGATCCTCGCGCGCTCCGGCCCGCTGGCGGGCGAGGACCCGCGGGTCTGGCTGGTCGGCGGCGGTGGGAGTGTCATCGGCGTGCTGCTCGCGGCCCTGGTGCTGGCGCTCTTGAACACGCGCCGCCAGGCCACCCGGTTGGCCGCGGAGTTGGCCGCGCGCCAGCGGGCGGAGGCGGCGCGGCGCGGGGCCGAGCGCCAATACCGCGAGATCTTCGAGGCCTCGCCGGTGGGGCTCTTTCAGACCACCCCGCGGGGGCGTTGCATCAATGCGAATCCGATCTGTGTCCGGATGTTCGGTTTCGCCAGCCTCGATGAGTTCGTGGCGAACGGCGCCGACATCGGCCCCCGCTTCTATGCCGATGCGCAGGACCGGGTGCGCCTGGTCCGTCTGGTGGCCGAGCAGGGCCAGGTGCAGGGTTACGAGGTGCGGTTGCGCCGCCGCGATGGGGAGGTCTTCTGGGCTAGCATCGACCTCTCGGTGGTGCCGGCCGAGGCCGGTGGCGAGCTCCACTATCAGGGGGCGGTCAGCGACATCGACGACCGCAAACAGGCGCAGTTGTCGCTCGCGATCGCCCTGACCAAGTACCTGACGCTGTTCGAGAATCTGCCGCTCGGCCTGACCGTGACCGACGCCGCCGGCGAGATCCTCGAGGCCAACCCGCTCGCCGAGACCCTGCTCGGACTCCCCAGCGCGCAGCCGCGCCAACGCGAGCTCGACAGCCCGGCCCGGCGGCTCGTGCGGCTCGACGGCACGCCCATGCCGAGCCTTGAGTACCCCAGTGTGCGGGCGCTCCAGACCGGTCAGGGGGTGCATCGTGCGGAGATGGGGGTGGTCCGGCCGGACGGAGAGGTGACCTGGATCGAGGTGACCGCCGCCCCCCTGCCGTTGCCGGGCTATGGCGTAGTCGTCGCCTATGGCGACATCACCGAGCGCCTGGCGGCCCAGGCGGCGCTGCGCGAGAGCGAGCGCGACTACCGCGGTCTGGTCGATAACCTGGATGCCGGGGTGGTCGTGCATGGACCGGACACCGCGATCCGCTTGGCCAATGCCATGGCCTCGCGCTTGCTGGGCCTGAGCCTGGCGCAGCTCTATGGCAAGGCGGCGATCGACCCGGCCTGGTGCTTTATCCGCGAGGACGGTACGCGGATGCCCTTGGCCGAGTATCCGGTCAATTGCGCCTTGGCGGCCGGCGCCTTGGTGCGCAATCTGAACCTTGGTATCCTGCGGCCCGATCGCCAGGCGCCGATCTGGGTCCAATGCGAGGCCCACCCGCTGCGCGACGACCAGGGTGCGATCGCGCAGGTCGTCGTGACCTTTTTCGACATCACGGCGCGCGTGCAGGCGGAGACCCAGTTGCAGGCGCGCGAGTCGCTGCTGCGGGCGGTCGTCGACAACGTGCCGTTCGAGTTCTGGGCGCGCGACTGCGATGGGCGTTGCTTCATGGAAAACGCCCGCCTGGTCGCGCACTGGGGCAGCATCCTGGGCCGCTGCCAGGAGGATACCGGGTTGAGCCCGGCGGAGTTGGCGATCTGGCAGGCCAATAACGTCCGTGCCCTGGCCGGGGAGGTGGTGGACGAGGAGGTGACCTATTGCGTCAACGATGAGCCGCACACCTTCCAGAACATCATTGCGCCGATCCGTAGCGGGGATACGATCCGGGGCATCCTGGGGGTCAATATCGATATCACCGAGCGCAAGCGGGCGGTGGATACCCTGGTGAAGAGTCAGGCGTTGCTCAATGAGATGGGGCGGATCGCGGGTATCGGCGGTTGGGACTTGGACCTGGCCACCGGTCGCGTGACCTGGACCGAGACGGTGTATCGCATTCACGAAGTGCCCATGACCTTCAGTCCCACCCTGGACAACGCTATTGCATTCTATGCCCCGGCGTCCCGCCCACTGATCGAGGCCGCCGTGCAGGCGGCGATTGCGGCGGGGCAGCCCTTTGACCTGGAGGCCGAGTTCATGACCGCCAAGGGTCAACATCGCTGGGTCCACGTCATCGGCAGGCCGGAGGCGGAACACGGCCAGACCGTTGCGCTCTCGGGCGTCTTTCAGGACATCAGCGCCCGTAAGGAGGCGGAACTGGAGCTTGACCGCTATCGCCATCACCTGGAAACCCTGGTGGATTCGCGCACCCAGGAGCTGCGCGAGGCGCGCGACGCGGCCGAGGCGGCCAATCGGGCCAAGAGCGCCTTCCTGGCCAATATGAGTCACGAGATCCGCACCCCCATGAACGCGATCATCGGGCTGAATCACCTGCTGCGCCGCGAGCTCCCCGACCCCAAGTCGCAGGATCGGCTGTCAAAGGTGGGGGCGGCCGCCCGGCACCTGCTGGGTATTCTCAATAATGTGCTGGATCTGTCCAAGATCGAGGCCGGCCGGGTGTCACTGGAGACGATCGACTTTGCCCTGAATCAGGTCCTGGACGGCACCCTGTCGCTGTTCGGCGAGCGGGCGGCGGAGCAGGGGTTGGGGTTTAGCGTCGCCATCGAGCCCGGCGTCCCGTCGCGCCTGCACGGCGACCCGCTGCGTCTGGGGCAGATGGTGGCGAACTATGTGTCGAATGCGCTCAAGTTCTCCGCGCGGGGCGAGGTCCGGATAAGGGCCTGGGTGGCGGGGGCGGACGCCGCCGGGGTGCTGCTGCGCCTCGAGGTGAGGGATGAGGGCATCGGTTTGACGCCGCAGCAGCAGGCGCGGCTGTTTCAGCCCTTCGTCCAGGCGGACAACTCGATCACCCGCGAATATGGCGGCACCGGTCTGGGCCTGGTCATCGTCGCGCGCCTGGCGGCCCTGATGGGCGGCGAGGTGGGGGTGTTGAGCCGCCCCGGCGAGGGCAGTACCTTCTGGTTCACCGCCCGCCTGGGGCGGGTGGCGGGTGCGACCGAGTCGGCCCCGGCGCCGCCGTACCCGGTGGGGAGCGCCGAACGGACCCTGGCCAGGTACCGCGGCACCCGCGTGCTGTTGGTCGAGGACGAGCCGGTCAATCAGGCGGTGACCTGCGACCTGCTGGGCGATCTGGGGCTGGTGGTGGACGTGGTCGACAACGGCCGCGCGGCCGTGGAGCGGGTGCCGGAGGGCGACTATGCGCTGGTGCTGATGGACGTGCAGATGCCGATCATGGATGGGCTGGCGGCCACCCGGGCGATCCGTGCCTTGCCCGGCAAGGCGTCCTTGCCGATCCTGGCGATGACCGCGAGCGCCTTTGCCGACGACCGCCAGCGCTGTCTGGAGGCCGGGATGAACGACCATATCGCCAAGCCGGTGGAGCCGGAGCGGCTCTATGAGACGCTGGTGCGCTGGTTGCCGCCGCTACGTGACGTGCGGCCGGACGCGCCGGTGCAATCCGGCCCGGCGCCGGAGTCGGCCGCGCCGGATGGGGCGCAGGTGCGGGCGGTGTTGGGCGAGTTGGAGGCGCTGCTGGCGCAGGACGACACGCGGGCCGCGGCCATCTGGTTCGAGCACGCGTCCCTGATCACGGTCGCGCTGGGTCCGCGCGGGACCCAACTGGGCCGCGAGATCGAGCGTTTCGACTACGAGGAGGCGCTTGAGACCCTGCGCGGGTATCTGGCGGGGTGAGCCCACGTGACTCCCCAGGCCGGACGGGGCATTCGCCCCGGCCGCAACGGTTTGGCTGCCGCAGTAGCCTCTGACCTTGGTGTTGTCCGCCCGGCCCCAAACGCCCGGGACGCGGCTTCAAACCCCGTCCAGCCATAGAAAGAAATCGATTCGGAGAACCTGCAATGACCCGTCGCTACTGCCTGTTACTCGTCTGTCTCGCCCTCGGCCTGCCCAGCGCGGCCGCCTTGGCGGCCCCCACCCCGGTGGGCTACTGGCTCGTCCAGGAAGGGACCTCCGTCGTCCAGATCGAGGAGTCCGGCGGGAAGCTGGGCGGGCGGATCGTCTGGCTGAAGGAACCCAACTACCCGGCGGGCAGCAAGCAGGGGCCGGCCGGCCAGCCGAAGGTGGATGCGCACAACCCGGACGCCGCCAAGCGTGACCGCAAGTTGCTGGGCCTGCCCATCGTCTGGGGCCTCTCGCCGCCCGACGCCAAGGGCGTGTGCGACGGCGGGCAGGTCTATGACCCGCGCAACGGCAAGACCTACTCCGGCACCATCACCATGGCGGGCAAGGACCGGCTGGAGTTGCGCGGTTACATTATGGTGAGCCTGATCGGGCGGAGCAGCACCTGGACGCGGGTGGACCCGGGCAAGTATGGGCTGAAGCCCTGAGTGCGGCGGCGGTGCGGGGGTCTTGATCATCATTCCTGCCGGCGGCGATCGGTCCGCACAGCGGACCCTACGGCGTCCGCCGTGCCCGTCGGGTCCGCTGTGCCCGTAGGGTCCGCTGTGCGGACCAGCGACCTTGCGGTTAGTGCGGTGGCAGGGGTTATGACCAAGGCTAGTGCGGGACTGGTGCGACGCTCCATCGACTGGACATTTTTCCGGACAATTCTTCGCGCGGTGGTTCCAGTAATCAATCGCAATCAGTAATATGCGATCATCTCTCGCCGGACATTTTTCCGGACCAGGAGACCAGATCGCCGATGCCCGAGTTCGCTGACCACCGCCTGACCGTCGAGACCGCCCGTTTCGGCCCCTTCGCCTTCCAGTTGGGCGTCGATGCCGCCGCGGTCGAGACCGCCTTGCTGCGCGTCAGCGATGCACAGCAGCGTTTCCAGGCGTCGCCGCTGTCTCAGGTCGCCAGCCAATTGGAGCGGGAGGTGGTGGCTACCAGCATCTTCGGCACCAACAGCATCGAGGGCGGCACCCTCTCGGAGGAAGCGACCCAACAGGCCCTCGACCTGGACCCGACCATGGTCCAGGACATCGAGCAGCGGCGCGTACTCAACCTCAAGGCCGCCTACGACCTCGCCAGCCGGGCGGTGGCGGCACCCGACTGGCGCCTGGACCTGCCCTTCATCCGGTCCGTTCATGCCGCTGTCACCGGTCGCTTGCCGCACCAGTACAACCAGCCCGGTGTGCTGCGGGACAACCCCAAGACCATCGTCACCCAGGTCGGGGATCAGAACCACGGCGGGCGCTACAAACCGCCCCAATTCGGCGGCGACGTGCGCCTGCTGCTCGACTCGCTACTGCGTTGGCACCAGGAATTGCTCGATCTCAAGGTCCCCGTCCTGATCCGCGCGCCGCTCGTCCATTATTATTACGAGCAGATTCACCCCTTCTGGGACGGCAACGGCCGCGTCGGGCGCGTCATCGAGGCCAGCCTGCTGCTGCACGAGGGTTTCAGGTATGCCCCATTCGCCCAGGCGCGCTATTACCTCGACCAGATCGACCGCTATTTCACCCTGTTCAACACCTGCCGCAAGGCAGCGGACAAGGGCGCGCCCCATCCCAACACCGACTTCGTGCGCTTCTTCCTGGACGGCCTGCTGATCAGCCTCAACACCCTGCACGACCGGGTCAATCGCCTGGTGGAAGTTCGGCTGTTTGAGAGTGACTTGAAGCGCCGGTATGACCAGAAGCAGATCAACGCGCGTCAATACGCCATCGCCACCCAGGTGCTCGGCGCCCGCGGTCCGCTGCCGTTGGCGGAGCTGCGTCGCGCGCCCTGGTACCTTGGGCTCTATACGCAACTCACCGACAAGACCAAGCAGCGCGACCTGCAAGGGCTGAGGGAGCAGGGGTTAGTGGTGTTTGGCAAGAGCAATCAGCTGCGGGCGGGCGTTGGGGCTCAGGACGCGCACGACCATCAGTCAAAGCGCTAGCACTACAAGGGGCGAACAGGTCATTCGGGTGGCTCGGACCCGTTCTACTGCAACGGTGTCGGCAGGACGATGCATCTGGAGCATTGACAAGCTGCGTAAAATTTGATCGACTGATGTTCCAGATCACGTTGAGCACCGAATCAACGAGGTCCAGAATGTGTCACTACCATGATTAATAAGACCGACTGCGACAGGGATTGAACTGATGTTGGTATGCAGACATTGTGACCAGTCACTGGGTTGGGTGATCGCGTATTGTCCATTTTGCGGCAAGCATCAGCCGACTGATGTCGCGGCAGAGTCGCCGGCACCGGAGATGGTGCCGGCCCAGGCGGCGCCGGCTGATTTAGTCGAAACCCGGCAGGAAGGAGCTCCGACGGTGGGGGTCGACCTGCGGGACATGCAGTCCATCGCTGCGGGCCAGTCCGTGCTACCCCTGGACCCGGTCCCCGTGGGAGCGGCGTCCCGCCGCGAAGACCCCGCGCCAAGACCGGAGCGCGCTGTTGCACCGGAGTCCCTACCAGGCGGTAGCCCCGCTCATCGATCCGACACAAAAAACGAAGAACACGGCGGGCGGCGCTGATGGTGGCCGACGGTACTCACTGGTCTGACGGTGCTGGGCCTTGCTCTCTGGTACCAGTTCACCCCGGGCCGCAACAGCGTAATTCCGAAACCCCAGACCGCGGCCGTGAGCCAACCGATCAATCATGCGCCCACCCCAGCGGCGACACCAGTCATCGTTCAGCCCTCCTCGGAACCCCAACACGCATCATCAGCACAAATTGCCGATTCTTCTGCCGGGAAGGATCAGAATGGGGGGTTGAATCTAGACCCGCCCATGGTCTACATTCCCGTCGGCAGCTTTTTGATGGGCTGCCAGCCGGCCGAAAAGGACTGCTTTCCCGACGAGAAGCCAGCCCATCAGGTCCAAATCCCCGCCTTTGAGATAGGCAAATACGAAGTAACCTTTGACGAATGGGACACCTGCGTGGCCGACGGCGGTTGTACCCAGAAACCCGGCGACGCGGGCCGGGGTCGGGGCCGACGCCCGGTCATCAATGTCTCTTGGGACGATGCCCAGCAGTATGTGACCTGGCTGAGCCGTAAGACCGGTAAGCCCTATCGCCTGCCCAGCGAGGCCGAATGGGAATATGCCGCCCGCGCGGGGACCCAGACCGCCTGGTCGTTCGGCGATGATGAAAAGGCCCTAGTACCGCAGGATGAAAGTGCTCGGACCATGTCAAGCTAGGCTGCCAACGGCTTGCCTTGGTAGGTCCAGCGGAATGGTTTGGCCATTGTCTTGTTGAAATAGTCGATGAAGTTTTTGATTTTCTGGCAAAGG
>NZ_CAJAXH010000202.1 GCF_903946935.1 uncultured Thiodictyon sp. | reverse complement strand
TTGTTGACGCTCGCGATCGGTTACGAGGACAGGCGCAGGACGAAGCAAGGGCATCGAAAAAACCAGAGTAGATCACGAAGTTTGCATCTTACAACGCGCTCTTCAGAAACGGTATTAGGATTTTCATCCTGCGGTACTAGGGGTCTGGAACGACATCACCGCCGAGCAGGCCGCGCAGGCCAAGCTGCGCCAGCTCTCCCTGGCGGTGGAACAAAGCCCGAATCCGATCGTGATTACCGATCTCCAGGCACGCATCGAGTATGTCAACGACGCCTTCGTACGCTGCACCGGTTACACCCGCGCGCAGGCGATCGGCCAGAATCCCCGCCTGCTCAAGTCCGGCAAGACCCCCGCGGCCACCTATGCAGCGATGTGGCAGGCCCTGACCCGGGGCGAGGCCTGGACCGGCGAGTTCATCAATCGCACCCGTGACGGACGCGAGGTGTTTGAGACCGCGACCATCCTCCCGCTGCGCCAGGGCGATGGCCAGATCACCCATTATGTCGCACTCAAGGTCGACATCACCGAGCAGCGGCGGGCCAGCGAAGAATTGGAACAGTACCGCGAACACCTGGAGCAATTGGTCGCGGAGCGTACCGCCGAGCTGATGACCGCCAAGGACTTGGCGGAGGCCGCCAACCGCAGCAAGAGCGAGTTTCTCGCCAACATGAGCCATGAGATCCGTACCCCGATGAATGCCATCATCGGGCTGACTCATCTGCTCACCCGCGAGACCGCCACTCCCCGTCACCATGACCGCCTGGCCAAGATCGCCGGCGCTGCCAATCATCTACTCAACATTATCAATGACATACTCGATCTATCCAAGATCGAGGCCGGCAAGCTGGAGTTGGAACGCACGGACTTTGCGCCCGCGCGGGTGGTCGCCAATGTCTGCAATCTCATCCGCGACAAGGCTGAGGACAAGCAGATCGAGCTCGTGGTCAATCTGGGTACCCTGCCGGCCATGCTCTATGGCGATGGCCTGCACCTAGGTCAAATCCTGCTCAACTTCGCCAGTAACGCGGTCAAGTTCACCGAGCGCGGCAGTATCGCCATGGATGCCAGTGTAGTCACCGAGACGCCGGCTGGGTTGGTGGTGCGCTTCACGGTCACCGATAGCGGCATCGGGCTCACCCCGGAGCAGCAGGGGCGATTGTTCCAGCCCTTCGCGCAGGCCGATAGCTCCACCACGCGCAAATACGGCGGCACCGGGTTGGGCCTCGTCATTGCGCGTCGTCTGACTGAATTGATGGGCGGGCGCATCGGTGTCGTCAGCGAGCCGGGACACGGCAGTACCTTCTGGATCGAGGTGCCCGTGGGTCATCGCCACGACCGCACGCCCAAGCCCCTGCAGGCCGCCGAGACGGCGGGGCCGCGCGCGCTGGTGGTCGACGACTTGGCCAAGGCGCGTGAGTCGCTGGTCGCGTTCGATGCACTGCAAAATACACTCTGCGGCCGCCAACTCGCGGCGCCCCGCCTCGCCGTCGGCGAGGCCGAAGAGCGGTTGCGCCAACGCGGCGGCGGCCTGCTCCTGCTGGCCGAAGACAACCAGATCAACCAGGAGGTTGCGGTCGAACTGCTGACCAATGTCGGATTGGAGGTCGACCTTGCAGACGACGGCCAGGCGGCGCTGGCGAAGGCCGGCAGCACCGCCTACGACCTCATCCTGATGGACATTCAGATGCCGGTGATGGACGGCCTCACCGCCACCCGGCTGATTCGCGCGCTGCCCGGACATACGGCGACCCCGATCCTGGCGATGACCGCCAATGCCTTCAGCGAGGACCGCGAGCGCTGTCTCGCGGCCGGTATGAACGGCCATATCGCCAAGCCGGTGGAGCCGGAGGCGCTCTACCGCGCCTTGCTGGACTGGCTGCCGGCGGGCGGCAGTGTCCCCCTGGCGGCGCCGGCCGCCCGGCCGCCCGCCTTGCCCGCGGCACCCGACCATGCTGCCGCACAAGCACTGCGTACCCGTCTCGCCGCCATTGATGGACTCGACCTCGCCACCAGCCCATCCGCGGCACAGCGTCTGGATCTGCACGCCCGGCTCCTGCGCAAATTCGCCGACAGCGCCTTGCCGACGCAACTGCTCGATGCGCTCACCGCCGCGGACTTCGCCACCGCGCAGCGCGCCGCCCATACACTCAAAGGACTCGGCGCCACCTTCGGCGCCACCCGGGTGCGCGGTGCAGCCGCCGCCTTGGAGGCCGACTTGCGGGGCGCCAGGCCGACCGGCGCCCCGGCGGAACTCAAGCGACGCGCCACCGCTCTGGTGGCCGAGTTCCAGACCCTGGCCGCGGCCCTGCGCGCGGCACTACCCGCGCCGGCGACGCTGCCCGCGCCCGTACAGACGCTGCCCTGGGTGCAGGTCCGCACAGTGACCGCGCGGCTGGAAACCCTGCTGGCCGAAGACGACCTCGCCAGCGCGGCCCTCTTCACCGAACACCGGTCACTGCTCATCGCCGCACTCGGCGACCCAGCCCTGAGGGTCGGGGCGGCGATCGAATCGTTCGACTTCGACCAGGCGCTGGCCATACTGCGCTCGGCCATGGCCGCATTATCGGTCGGTGACGAGCAATGACGATCGCCACCCATTGGCGGGCGCTGGCAACCAGCGCACTCGGCTGCGCCCTGAGTGGCAGTGCCCTGGCCGCCGATCGGGCGCAGACCCTGTCGATCGGCTACGACCTCTTGGCGCCGATCCTGGCACTGGCGATATTGGCATTTTGGAACCGTCGGCTACGCGGACGCATCACGGAGAAGACCAGCGCGCTGGAGCACGCACTGCAACAGGCGCAGCAGGCCAGGCAGGAGAGCGAGGAGGCCCGCGATCGACTGGCCGCGACGCTCGGGGCCATCCCCGATCTCTTGTTCGAATTCGATACGGCCGGTCATTATCTCGATGTCTATTGCACCCGCGATGCACTCCTGGCGGCGCCAAGAGAGACCCTGGTCGGGCGGGCGGTGCAGGATGTGTTGCCGCCGCCAGCGGCCGACACTGTACTCAGCGCCCTGGCCGCGGCGGCGGCGACCGGCAGCGATTATGGTCGGACAATCGAGCTGTCGTTACCCGATGGCACCCATTGGTTCGAGCTCGCCGTTACCCGCAAGCAGGGTAGCCCCGGCAGCGCGCCTGAGCTCATCCTGCTGTCGCGCGATGTCAGCGAGCGTCACCAGGCAGCCATTGACTTGCGTCGCTATCGCGATCGATTGGAAGAGGAGGTCGCCCAGCGCACCGCGGCACTCGCTGCCGCCAATGAGGAGCAGCAGGCACTGTTCGATGTGGCCACCGCCGGCATCGTCCTGCTCAAGGAGCGGATCATCGTGCGCTGCAATCGCCGGATGGACGTGCTGTTCGGCTATGCCCCAGGGGAGCAGATCGGCCAGTCCACCCGCATCTGGTATCCCGACGACGAGACCTTTGCCGCCGTCGGCCGGGATGTCTACGCGCAGATCCGCGACGGCGGGACCGATCGGCGCGAGCAGGAGGTCGTGCGCAAGGATGGCAGCCGGTTCTGGGTGCGGATGACCGGCCATGCCATCGAGTCGTCCGATCTTTCCAAGGGTATGGTCGGGATCATCGAGGACATCACCGAGGGCCGGCGGCTGGAAGAGCGATTGCGCACCAGTCAGGAGCGCCTGACGCTCGCCATGGAGGCCTCGACCGATGGGCTCTGGGATTGGAACATCGAGACCGGTGAAACCTATTATACCCCGGCCTATTTTCGGATGCTGGGCTATGACCCGGCGGATTTCGCCGACCGCACGGTCAATTAGATGATGGGGGGCGCGGTCGGGGTCGAAAGCACCCCGGGGCAGGGTTCCACCTTCTGGTTCACCACGCGACTCGGTCGGGGGGCGGCCCAGACCCGGCCCTTGGTGCCGACGCCGGACCTGCAACCGATCGAGCCCGTGACTGACTCGCTGGTACGGACCCTCGAGGCGAGGGACGGCGAACCGACCCTGGCAGAGCCTGCCCCCGCACGGTCGATGACACCCCTTGCCGCCATCGCCGGGGCGCACCTCCTGCTGGTGGAGGACAACGAACTGAACCAAGAGGTGGCGATCGAATTGCTGCGCCAGGCGGGGCTCATCGTCGACCTGGCGCAGAACGGCGCGATCGCCCTGGACAAGGTCGCGGCGCAGGACTACGACTGTGTCCTGATGGACATCCAGATGCCGGCGATGGACGGGTTGGCCGCCACCCGCGCCATCCGTCGGCTCCCCGGTCGGCGGGAGCTCCCCATCATCCGCTGTTGGAAAAATTCATCGCCGGTCAGCGCGACTGCCCGGCCCAGGTGGGAAGCGCCCTGGCCGCCGACGATTGGCCCACCGCGCGGCGCCTCGCCCACACCCTCAAGGGCACCGCGGCACAGATCGGCGCCACGACCATCCGCGACCTGGCGGAGACCTTGGAGCACGCCATCGCCCGCCCGGAGCCGATCGCGCGGGTGCTGGCCTTGCAGGAGGGCCTCGACGCGCCGCTATTGGATCTGATTGAGGCGATGGCGCAGCGGCTGCACTCGGTGCCGGGCGCAGCCGCTGCGCCCGCGGAGCCGCTCGACGAGGAGCGATTAGACAAGGTCTATGACCGCCTCGCCATCGCGCTCACCGCCTGCGACTTCGCCAGCGGTCACCTGCTCGCGGAGCATGAATCCCTGCTGCGCGCCGGTCTGGGGGATGCCTACCCGGGGATCGCCGAGGCGATCGATGCGTTCGACTTCGCGACCGCACTGGAGCGGTTGCAGGCGGCCACCGGCGTCGGCAGTCGCGGCCCATGAACCCAACCGCCGCCGCCCGGGTTAAAGGTCGCATCCAGTCGCTCTGGGAGCGCATCCCGCGGACGTGGTGGGAGGTGCTATTGCTGTGGGCCGCCAGTCTTGCGCTCGGTACATTCGCCTTCTGGACCATCCGTAACCTGCCCTTCCCCGCCGTACTCGCCTGCTGGGCCACCGCGGCCGGACTCGGGCTACTCTTCGTCGGCCGCACCGAGCCCATCTTGTGGGAGGCGCCCGCGCCCGCACCTGAGCCCGAGCTGTTGCCGAACCCAATACCGCCGCCCGCAGCGACCCGGGGCTCGCCCCTGCTCGACCTGGTCCCGATCCCCGGCGGCACCTTCCGCATGGGCTCGCCGCCAGCCACACAGGCGCAGATTGCCGAGTTCGTCCGGCACTCGGGCATGGTCCAAAGCGGGGGACGATGACGACCTTCCGGCGACCCATGTCGACTGGCCGCAGTCGCTCGCCTTCTGCAATGCACTCTCCGAACGCGAGGGTTTGAACCTCTGCTACTTGACCGCCGACCTTCTCAATCCACCGAAAAACCGGACCAGGCCCGATGTTCCCGCGGCTCGCAGGTGACTGAGCTGACCCGCGCCATGGGCGGTCCGCCGCGCAGCCAGTCGCGCAGTTGCGCGACCGCGTCGGCGGGGCCGCAGGCCAGCACCTCCACGCGGCCGTCGGGCAGGTTGCGGGCATAGCCCGTCACCCCCAGGCGCAGGGCCTGCTCCCGGGTCGCGCCCCGGAAATAGACCCCCTGAACCCGCCCATCGACCAGACAGCGGCAACACACCGGCGGTGCGGCGCCCTCCACCTCAGCCGCGTCTACTCTAACAAAGGTCATTGTCTTATCTGCCTAATTTGCGTTTCTCACGGAGCGGCGCGCGTCTTGGGTTACACTGCCGAGTCTTGAGCCGACGGTCGACGCGGTCACGGGTACACGCCCCCGGAACCGGCCGCCGTGCGCCGTCCAGAACACACGTCGAGGTATTTCTTGAGCTACATCCTGGTCCTCTATTACAGCCGCCATGGGGCCACTGCCGAAATGGCCCGACAGGTCGCACGCGGCATCGAGTCGGTACACGGTGCGGAGGCGCGCCTGCGCACCGTGCCCGCCATCTCGACCGTGTGCGAGGCGGTGGAGCCCGGGGTCCCGCCCGCCGGCGCCCCCTATGTCACCCATGACGATCTGCGCCACTGCGCCGGGCTGGCCCTGGGCAGCCCAACCCGCTTCGGCAACATGGCCGCACCGATGAAATATTTCATCGACGGCACCAGCCCACTGTGGCTCAACGGCGCCCTGGCCGGCAAGCCGGCCGGGGTCTTCACCTCCACCTCCAGCCTCCACGGCGGCCAGGAGTCGACCCTACTCACCATGATGGTACCGCTGCTGCACCACGGGATGCTGCTCATGGGCCTGCCCTACAGCGAGGGCGATCTATTGCACACCAAGTCCGGCGGGACCCCTTACGGGCCCTCGCACTGCGCCGGCCCGGACAACAACCTGCCCCTGACCGAGGAGGAACGGCGGCTCGCCCAGGCGCTCGGCCGGCGGCTGGCCCGCACCGCACTGGCACTCGCACGGGGCGACACCGGGCCCGACTGACCCCCCGGTACCCGCAGTCCAGTGTCCAACCCCGCCCTGCAACTGCACCTGCCGATCGAACTGGTCAGCGAGCCGACGCTGGCCGAGTTCCTGCCGGGGCTGAACGCGGAGGCGGTGGCGGCCATCCGGGGGACGGCCCGGGGCGGCGGCGAACCCTTCATCTTTCTGTTTGGTCCGCCGGAGAGCGGTAAGTCCCATCTGTTGCAGGCCGCCTGCCTGGCGGCCACCCAGGCAGGACGCCAGGCCCATTATATCCCGCTCGGACGCCCCGGGATCGAGCCGGACATCCTGGAGTCGCTGGAGCGGCTGGACCTGGTGGCCCTGGATGACCTGGAGCGCATTGCCGGGGTGCCGACCTGGGAACGGGCAGTGTTCGATCTGTTCAACCGACTGCGCGAACGCCGCCGCGCACTGATCGCCGCGGCCGCCGCGCCCCCGGATGACCTGGCGCTCGGCTTGGCGGACCTGCGCTCGCGCCTGCACTGGGGGCCGCGTTACCGACTGCTCCCGCTCACCGAGCCGGACAGCGAGGCACTGCTGTGCGCGTCTGCCCGGCGGCGCGGGATGCCGCTCCCCCCGGAGGTCACACGCTATATCCTCACCCACCACCCGCGCAATCCGTCCGCCCTGCTGGACCTGGTGGCGCGTATCGACAGCCTGTCGCTGCGCGAACAGCGCCCGCCCACCATTCCGCTGGTGCGCCGCATCATGCGCCGTGAGGATGACGCCTGGCAGGTGGGGATACGCCCCGTCTCCCAGGCGCTACGCTAGACAGCGAGCTATCGGCTATAGGCCTTCGCCAGTTGGATGGCGGTCTCGAACATGATCATCCTGTCAAGGCCGGCTTGAACCCCTGGGGAGCGGCAGAGCACAATGCCTGTCACCTGATCCAAATTTATTCATGATCAGTTCTTATCCTGGTTTAACAATGCAGTACGAGTGTAGGTCCAGCGCCCGAGCGGGCAGGATGGTGTCATGACCGATTGGGCAGCAATCGCCGAACACATCGCCGCGGCCACCGGGCGACCCTTCACGCCCACCGCGGGCCCGCGCCCGGTGGGCGGCGGCTGTATCAGCGACGCGGTGATTTTAGCCGATCGGGAGCACAGTTATTTCGTCAAGACCAACACCGCCGCGCGCTCCGAGATGTTCGAGGCGGAGGCCGCGGGACTCCTCGAGCTCGCCGCGGCCGGCGCGCTGCGCGTCCCGGCGCCGCTGTGTTGGGGCCGGACCGATACCCGCAGCTTCCTGGTGTTGGAGCGGCTGCAACTGGGCGGACCGACCCGGGGCGCCACCGCCGGGCGCCAATTGGCCGAGCTGCATCGCCACGGGTCGCCGACCTTCGGCTGGTCGCGGGACAATTTCATCGGCGCCACCGCCCAGCCCAATACCCCGAACGCCGATTGGATCGACTTCTGGCGCGACCAGCGGCTGGGCTTCCAGCTCGAACTCGCCGCCCGCAAGGGCTATGCCCGCACCCTCCAAGACGCCGGGGAGCGCCTGCGCTCGGACCTCGACACCCTGCTGGACCATCGACCCCAGCCCGCGCTCCTGCACGGCGACCTGTGGGGCAGGAACCTGGGCTGGCTCCCGGACGGGGCGCCGGTCGTCTATGACCCGGCGGTCTATTATGGGGACCGAGAGGCCGATGTCGCCATGACCGAGCTCTTCGGCGGCTTCGGTGTCGACTTTTATGCGGCCTACCGCGAGGCCTGGCCGCTGGCTGCGGGCTACCCGGTTCGTAAGACCCTCTATAACCTATACCACATACTCAACCACTTGAATCTATTCGACTCAGGCTACCTGGGACAGGCACGCGACATGCTCGACCGGCTGTTGGCCGAGGTGCGCTGAAGTTGGCGTGAGTCATTTCCGGATCTGCGACGATCCCCCCGGCTTTGCCGGGGGACGCTGGCGGTTGCGCGTCCTGGGTCGGCGCAACCCAATGGCTTAGTGACAGCCGTGTAAAGCGTTCGGGTAGGGATCGCCCTTCTCGTCGACGAAGATCCGCAAGACTGACCAGTCGGATGGGTTGCCGAAGATGGCGTGGTTGGCGACGAGCAACGACTGGCTCGGGTCATCGAAGGCCATGGTCGCTGGACCGTCGAGCGGGATCGCACTGCCGCCGGGACCGCTAATGCGCGTGATCTCGGCCCCGCTCTCATCGAGCACCGCGATCTGGCTCGAGCCGGCGAGCGAGACATAGAGCCGGCCCGACTTGCCGAACACCAGGCTGTCCGGCGCCGCGAAGCCCGGGAAGGTCGCGAACAGCTCGATGTCCGCCGGGGCCGGGGCATCGACCAGCGGGATGCGGTAGACGTGGCCGACGGTCAAATCGTCCGGATCGAAGGTCTCGATGACATAGACGTAAGTCCGCTCCGGGTTGAGCTTGATGCCGTTGGCCCCGAAGGGGAGCGGGGCCTGGAGATTGCCCGCCAGCAGGGGGCTCTGGAACCAGGGCTCGGGCGCGCCGCCGCCGGGTGCGACACGGAAGATCGTGGCCTGGAGCGAGTCGGTGATGTAGAGATAGCCGCGCTCGTCGAAGGTCATCTCGTTGCTGATCGGCGGGAGATCGAGCGGCGTCGGCGAACAGGGCGAGGCACCGCCGGGCACACAGGCCGGCAGGTCCGGCAGGGCCGTGGCATAGCTCGATTGAGTGTACGACTGACCATGCCGCTCGATCCGCACGACACCCAGTTGAGTCGAGAGCGCGTAGACATTGCCGTTACCGTCGACCGTGATCCCGCTCAAGGCGTGCTCGTAGTCCGTGTTTTCACCTTGGATGGGGATCTCGGCGAGGCGCCGGCCGGTCGACTTCGCAATAACGGTAACCACGCTCGGGCCCTTGCCGATCGTACCGAACGTCGCCGGACCGGCAACGTAGACACGGTCGTCGACGACCGCCACCCCCTCCGGGTAGCCGCCGTTACACCCGGGCTGGCCGGCGCAGTAGCTGGCCTCTTGGGGGATGGTCGCGAGCACGCCCCCGTCGCCGAATACACGCGGCTTGGCGCCCGCCGCGAGGTCCCCAACGCAAACCGCCAGTGCAAAGCCGCAGGCCGCGGCCTGAATCAAACGCTTCGACATGTTGTTCACTCCTCAGCTCTCTGGGATGCGCTCGCGGCACCGATGCCCGGGCGCTTGGGCCTTATTCGGCAGCGAGGGGGGACGGCTCCGCCCTGCGCTACCGTCCCCTTGACGCGGCGCGCCGGGATTCGGCAAGAGACAGGAGATGCACGCTACACAGATCGGCTGTGGCCCCGATCTGCGGCCGACCGACAATGCCGCGCCAGGTGGTGCCTAGCTAAGTGGGGCGCTCCGAGACCGGAGCAAGCACTCACTTATACTAAAGATTGCGCGGACGGATGATCGAGAGGAGCCGGGCCGAACCGGGTGCCGACCCCACCCAGTCCGCCGGCATCTCCAGCCGGGCCAGGGTCGCGGTGGCGAGCAACTTGCCATCGTCCGCAAGCTCCAGCGCATCGCCGCACAGGTGTTCGAGCAGGTCCTCGAGCCCCGGATTGTGGCCGATCAGCAGGACCCGGGAGGCGCCCGGTGGACAGCGCCCGAGGACCCCGAGCAGTGCGCCGCGGGTCGCCCCATAGACCTCGGGGTCCCAGACGATCGCCCCCTTGTCGATTCCCAGTGCCTTGCACACCTTGACCGCCGTCTGGCGGGCACGTTCGGCCGGAGAGCTGACCACATGATCGGGCACCAGCCCCTCGCGCAGCAGCCAGGCGCCGATCTTGGGCGCGTCATGCTTGCCGCGCTCGGTCAGTGGGCGATCGAAATCGGTGACTGCGAGCGAATCCCAGTCGGACTTGGCGTGGCGTAATATCAGCAGTTCACGGGGCATATCGGTGGTGCTCGGTGCTGGTGGCGCTGCTCCCGACGCTCGGGCGATCGGCGCGATGTTAAGCCCTTTTTACACAGCCTTCCAACGACCGCAACCCGTTGCGGTACCCGCCCGCACCTCAGGGGGTGGCCCCGCAATAGTTCAGGCAATCCTCCAGCGTCTCGAACGGCACGCGGCCGCCGCAGCCGCTGTAACTGAATGCTTTACAACGGTTATTTCTGTAGTCATAGTAGAATTTCCGATAATGACCATGACAACTGCCCGCCGCGGGCTTGGCCACACAACTGACCGGCAGGTCCTCCGGATTGCTCACCCGCAGCGGGCCGTCCCCCCCACCACCGCACCCACCCACCGACACCAGCGCCACCAGCACCCAGCACCGCCACACAACACGCATAAGACCCCCACAGCAATATCCGACACCGATCTCACAGAACCTGGATCTTAGCCTCATCCGGGGACACGCTCACTCGGACCGCACCCTTTTTGGCGGCGCCCGCGGACCCAGTATCGCGTCGATTTCAGTCGTGTTACCTTCTGCACGGCACGCCCTGGGGCGCTGCCTGGACGCGGCGCGCACCAGCGCACTCGACCGACCAACCCGGAACCAACCGATGCTCAACGGCAAGACCCGCCGCCGATCCACCGCCCTCGCCCTGACCATGGCCCTGGTAGTCCTCCTCCTGCACCCGGGGGTCGGCGGCACCGCCTGGGCCTACGACATCAACGATACCTTCGCGATCAACGGCCTGTTGACCGGTGCCGGTCAGTGCCAAGAGATCGCCAGGGCAACTGGGTCTACGGACTGCGCGCCACCGCCGCGTTCTAACGGCCCTCGCGGATGAGATGATCCAGCAACCCGCGGGCGGCCGCCTCCACCAGGTCGAACACCTGATCGAAGCCGCGTGACCCGCCATAGTAGGGATCGGGCACCTCCCGGCACTTCAGGTCCGGCGCAAAATCCATGAAGAGCGATAGCTTAGGCTCCATCCCCGGGGGGCAGATGCGGGCCAGGCTGTGGTAGTTGTCCTGGTCCATGGCGAGTACGTAGTCGTAGCAGAGGAAATCCTCAGACGACGCCCGGCGCGCCCGCAGGTCGCTGATGTCGACGCCGCGCGCCCGCGCCGTCGCCGTCGCCCGGGCGTCCGGCGGCTCGCCGACGTGATAGGCATGAGTCCCGGCGGAGTCGATCTGGATCGCCGCCTCCTGCCCGGCCTCCCGCACCAGGTGCCGGAAAACACCGTGGGCGGTGGGGGAGCGGCAGATATTGCCCATGCAGACAAAGAGGACCTTAACCCGCGCGTTATCGTTCATAACTACTTAATCTCTTTTACCTTTCTGCTTCGCCCTAGGCACCTGTGTACGCCTGAATACACTGACATCTCGCACACAAAAATACACACAAAGGGATGACCGGCCTTGGCGATAATGAATGACTCGCCCTGGGCCGCGCGCTCGACCAGACGGGAGAGATGGGTCTTGGCTTCGTGGATGTTGACGGTGAGCATGGCGGGGTTTTCGTTGTTGACTCGCCGGATCGAGTCTACCACGAGCCCGCTGGCCGTCCGACGGTCAGAGGAACCGCGTCCAGGCCAGGCCGAGGCTACAGCCGGCTGGTCCTGTGCCCCCTCAGGCGAGCCGGCCATGGCATTCCTTGAACTTCTTGCCTGAACCGCAGGGACAGGGCTCGTTGCGACCGACCCCGACCTTATCTTCGCGGCGCACATGCCGCAGCGCCAGCCCCGGGGACTGTCGCCACCGTCTGGAATCTGGAAGTAGTGGAGATCGTCACCGACATCGAAGCCCCGAGACGCCTCACGCCGGACCTGTAAGTCGAGAGAGGGCAGCGCCTGCGGTGCCAATTCAGGCACGCCCTCGGCCACATGGACCCGGACTTTGCAGGTCGAGGCTTCAGCCGGAGGGGGCCTGAAAGACCTACCGCCCCGGCGGCGTGCCCTCGATGAGGCGCTGCATGTCTTGACGCAGTCGCAGTGAATCCAAGGCCTGACCGTTGAGCATCTCCTGCCCGAAGGTCCGGGCATCCGGACCCATCGGCGGCGGCACCGGAGACAGTGGCGACGACCATTGGGAGTCCTGGCGGCGCGACTGCTCCAGCAGATCGAGGTCGCGCCGCTGACCCTGCAAGGTTTGGCGCAACTGCATCGACTCCTGCCACTCGCGGATTTGCAGCCGCTGCGACTCCTGGGGTGTCATGGGTTCGGCCTGACGACGCGCGTCGCGCCGATCCCGCTCCAGTTGCAGCCAGCCCTGGGCGGCCGGCTGCCCGTCGGCCCGGGGTGCCGCCGGCAGGACCGCGCCAATGACGAGCGCGCCCACCAGGCAGCCGGTACGCGCGATCTGACCCAGTGCCGGACGGGGCTTCACCCTAAAGCCCGCAATTGCTCACGCCAAGGCGCCAAGCTCGCCAAGAGATACAATTGGGCGGGCGAAGTCACCGGATCACCCACCGGTTGAATCGGCCAGCGCCGATAACGCACTGAAACACCTTGGCGAGCTTGGCGTCTTAGCGTGACAACCGCTCTTTCCAGGTTCACAACTGCGCGAGTTCCTCGACCGGCGGCTCGCAGTGGGTCCCGCGGCAACGATAGGCGCGGGGACCGGTGCCCGGATGCATGCCCGCCAGCGCGCCCGGCAGGTCGGTTGCAGTATCGGGGATGGCCAGGACCAACCGGCGCGGCTGGTAGCCCTGTTGCGCGGCGGCCTGCCAGCCGTCCAGGAGGTCAGCCGGGGCACGGATGATGAGTGTCTCGGGCGGGTCCAGGTATTCGTCCAGGGCAAACAACAGGGTCCCGTGGGCCGAGGGGAGACGGCGGATGGACTCGGCCGCGAGCTTGAGGGTCCCGGCCGCCGCGTCCAGGTAGCGGGGCTCGCCCAGCAGGTGCCCCAGGCGCTGCAACGCCCAGGCGGCGATACCGTTGCCAGAGGGCATGGACTCGTCACCCAACGGCTTCGGCCGCTGGATCAGTGGTTCGTGGTCGCGGCCGGTGAACCAGAAGCCGCCCGCCACCGGGTCGTGGAACTGGTCGAGCAAGACCTCCGCCAACTCCACCGCCCAGCGCAGATCGGCCGCCGACCACCGGGTCTGGAGCAGTTCCAGCAGGGCATCCAGGAGGTTGGCATAGTCGTCCAGGTAGGCGTTCAGATGGGCTTGGCCGTCCTTGGCGGTGGCGAGCAGTCGCCCGTCCCGCCACAGGGTATGGCGGATGAAGTCCAGCGCGGCCTGCGCCGACTCCAGATAATCCGGGCGCCCCAGGACCCGGGCGGCGCGGGCCATGCCCTTGATGGCGAGCGCGTTCCAGGCGGTCAGTACCTTGTCGTCCAGGCCCGGGCGCACCCGGCCCTCGCGCTCCGCACACAAGGTGACGCGGGCGGTGGCGAGCAGGGCCTGAACCTCTGCCAGCGGCAGCCCCTGGTGCTCGGCCACCGCCGCCGGGGTGCGGAAACCGTGCAGGTGCCACTGGCCCTCGAAATTGGCCGGCCGGTCGAGTCCATAGACTGCCGCAAAGGGGCCGTACTCCTTGGGCGTCAACAGTGCGCGCACATGCTGCCGGTCCCAGACATAGAAACGGCCCTCGTGACCCTCGCTGTCGGCGTCCAGGCTCGCGTAGTAGCCGCCCGCCGGCGACTGCATCTCGCGTACCAGCCAATCGGCGGTGGCGACGGCCGCCTCACTGAACAGTGGCTCGCCGGTGGCCGCCCAGGCGTCGCAGCACAGTGCGAGCAGCGGGCCGTTGTCGTAGAGCATCTTTTCAAAGTGCGGGATCATCCACAGATCATCGACCGCATAGCGGCAGAATCCCCCGCCGAGCTGGTCGTTGATCCCGCCGCGGATCATCTGTGCGAGGGTAAAGGTCGCCATCCGCAGGGCTTGATCGTCCGACCGTCCGGCCGCCGCGGCGCCGGCCCAGCGGCGCAGCAGGAACTCAAGATTGGTGGCATGGGGAAACCTCGGCGCTCCGCCGAACCCGCCTTGCTCGCCATCGAAGTGCTCGGCCAGCAGCGCCTGGGCGGCGTCCAGCACCGCCGCTTCCGGGGCCTGCGCCGACCCCATGGGTGCCAGTTGACCCAAGGTCGCCATCAGCTCCACCCCGTGGGCGCGGATCGCCTCGCGCTGTTCGCGATAGGCCTGATCGACCCCCAACAGGAGTTGGCTGAACCCGGGCAGACCGTGGCGCGGCGCCCGCGGGAAGTAGGTCCCGGCAAAGAAGGGACAGAGCGCATCCGGCGTCAGAAAGACCGTCAACGGCCAGCCGCCGGGGCGCCCCGTGATGAGTTGATGGGCCCCCTGGTAGACCCGGTCCAAATCGGGCCGCTCCTCCCGGTCCACCTTGATGTTCACGAACAGCCGATTCATCAAGCCCGCCGTGGCCGGGTCCTCGAAGGACTCGTGGGCCATCACATGGCACCAATGACAGGCGGAGTAACCGATGGAGAGCAGGATGGGCCGATCCTGCGCGCGCGCCAGGGCCAGGGCCTCGGGGCACCAGGGCCACCAATCGACCGGATTGGCGGCATGTTGTTGAAGATAGGGGCTCAAGGTCTCAGCGAGCCGGTTGGTAGGGCCCGGTGCTTGGGGGTTGGTCATGGGCGCAGTTCGCGGCTGGTGAGGGTCCTGCGACAATGGGTGCGGTGCGGGTGGCTTTCCACGCCTGCCGCGTGCCGTGAACCTAAACCCGGAAATCGGTCACGCCAAGGCGTCAAGCTCGCCAAGAAATACAAACGGGTAACGCTGATAAAAAAAACAATGATGGACCCCGTCACATTACCGCGCTACCCTCTGCGCGGCCGGGCGAATCCCGTGCATGGCCGGCCAGGCAAGTCCCCGGCGCCGCGCGCAGAGTCGCTCCATCGCCCGACTCAACCCATCCATTTTGACGACCCTCGACGAGGAGGGGACATGACCCTGCTGCAAACCCGGCCCGCCCTGCCCAGCGACGACAAGCGCTGGAAGCTTGTCAACGCGACCATGCGCCGCACCGGCTACGCCGACCACTCGCTGATCGAGGCCCTGCACAGCGTGCAGGAGTCCTTCGGGTTTCTGGACGAGACCGCCATGCGGTTTGTCGCAGGCTCCCTCGACCTGCCCCTATCGAAGGTCTATGGGGTCGCCACCTTTTATCACCTGTTCCAGCTCAAACCCAAGGGCCGCCACGCCTGCGTGGTCTGCACCGGCACCGCCTGTTACATCAAAGGCGCCGGCGCACTCTTGGGCGCGATCGAGGAGCGCTACGGCGTCAAGCCGGGCGAGACCACGGAGGATGATGAGCTCTCGGTCCTCACCGCCCGCTGTGTCGGCGCCTGCGGTCTGGCCTCGGCCGCGGTCGTGGACGGCCAACTCATGGGCAAGCTGACCCCGGAAAAATTGATGGAACGCCTCGAGTTGGAGACCGCCAAGTGAATATCGATGACATCGACGAGTTGGCCCAGAAACATCGCGACAAGTTTGCCGGCATCGACACCGAGATCCGCGTCTGCATGGCCACGAGTTGTCAGTCCTCCGGCGCCCCGCCCGTGCTGGAGGCACTGGCCGAGGCCCACAAGGCGCACGGCCCCGGCACCTGCCGGGTCAAGTCCGTCGGCTGCATGGGACTGTGCTCTGCCGGACCCATGGTGGCCGTCGCCCAAACGGACGCACCGCCGAGCGAGGAGATTCTCTATCGCGAGGTGACGCCGGACGACGCCGCGGACCTGGTGGCGAGCGTAGGCGGCGAGCCGGTCGCGCGGATCCGTTTCCCAACCGATGCGCCCTTCTTCACCCGCCAGCAACGCATCGTACGCGAGCACACCGGCATCATCGACCCGGAGAGCTTCACCGGCTATGTGGCCGTCGGCGGCTACCGCTCGATGGTCCAGGCCCTGACCGAGATGACCCCGGGCGCGGTGGTGGCCGAGGTCACCGCCAGCGGTCTGCGCGGGCGCGGCGGCGGCGGCTATCCGACCGGGCTCAAATGGTCGACCATCGCCAAGATGCCGGCCGGGCAGAAATATGTCGTCTGCAACGCCGACGAGGGCGACCCGGGCGCCTTCATGGACCGGGCCATCCTGGAGTCCGATCCCCATCGGGTGCTCGAGGGCATGGCCATCGCCGCCTATGCCATCGGTGCGAACAAGGGGTATGTGTATCTGCGCGCCGAATATCCGCTCGCGGTGGACCGCGTCACCACCGCCATCCGCAAGGCCAAGCGCGCGGGCTTCCTGGGCAATCACATCTGCGAGACCCAGTTCAATTTCGACGTGGAGATCCGGCTCGGTGCCGGGGCCTTCGTCTGCGGTGAGGAAACCGCGCTGATGGCCTCGATCGAGGGCAATCGCGGCCAACCCCGGCCGCGCCCGCCCTTCCCAGCCGAGTCGGGGCTGTGGGGCTGCCCCACGCTCATCAACAACGTGGAGACCTTCGCCAACATCACCCCCATCATCCGCGAGGGCGGCGAGTGGTACGCGGGGATCGGCACCGAGCGCTCCAAGGGCACCAAGGTCTTCGCGCTCGCCGGCGCCATCTCCAACATCGGGCTGATCGAGGTGCCGATGGGAATCACGTTGCGCGAGATCATCGAGGAGATCGGCGGCGGCATCCCCAACGGCAAGGCCTTCAAGGCGGTCCAGACCGGCGGTCCCTCCGGCGGCTGTATCCCGGCGGAGCACCTGGACATCCCGGTGGACTACGATAGCTTGAAGACGCTCGGCACCATCATGGGCTCCGGCGGCATGATCGTCATGGACGAGACCTCGGATATGGTCGACGTGGCGCGCTATTTCATGGAGTTCTGCATGACCGAGTCCTGCGGCAAGTGCGTCCCCTGTCGGGCCGGCACCCAGCAGATGCACGGTCTCTTGGACCTCATCGCCAAGGGCCAGGGCACCCACAAGGACCTGGCACTCCTGGAGGAACTGTGTGAGGTGGTGCAGGCCACCAGCCTGTGCGGGCTGGGTCAGACGGCACCGAATCCGGTCTTGAGTACGCTGCGGTTTTTCCGCAATGAGTATGAGGAGAAACTGAAGGCGGGCTGATGACCCTTGTCGGGACATGGGTTGGCCGATCGACCAGCCCAGGGCCGCGCACCTTGGGTTGGGCAGCATAGGACCTTGCGGTGATAACGATGTCAAACCTGCAACACGATCGTGATTTCTACGCGTGGGCGACCGCCAGCGCGGCCTGTTTGCGTGCGGGGCGCTGGGCGGAGGTGGATGTGGATCAGATTGCCGAGGAACTGGACGACATGGGCAAACAGCAGAAGCATGCCCTGGCCGGACACCTCAAGATTCTGATCGTCCATCTGCTTAAATGGCGCTATCAGCCGGGCCTGCGCGGCGTCAGTTGGCGGCTGTCCATCGACAATGCCCGCGACGAGATCGCAGAATTACTGGAAGACAGCCCAAGCCTGACGAGCAAAGTACCCGAGGTCGTCGCGCGGCGTTACCCGGCGGCGCGCAGCCGCGCCAGCCTGGAGACTGGATTGCCACTGGAAACCTTCCCGATCCAGTGCCCGTTTACTGTGGATCATTTGCTCGACGCGGATTATTGGGTAGACTGAAATGGGAATCAGGTCACTCATATTATGGGACAACACATGAATCGCACTATCATCACCAAGCGCGGCCTGCATGACCCCGACGACGAAGGACTGATCCCACTCGCCCCGGCGGCGGGTCTGGACGCTGTATGGCCGATGACATGCGATGCCTGGGCCTTTATGGGAGGGTTCGATGCTGAACAGGGACTACAGAGAGATATTGCAGTGTTTGCTCGAAGAACGGGTGCAGTTCCTGCTGGTGGGGGCCTACGCCATGGCCGCTCACGGGGTTCCGCGGGCGACCGGTGACATCGACCTCTGGGTGCGGCCCAATGAGGAGAATGCGCAGCGCGTATTTCGTGCCCTGGCACGCTTCGGCGCCCCGCTTGAGGGAACGGAGCCGCGCGAATTTGCTAATCCCGGCCTGATATTTCAGATCGGCGTGATACCGCGCCGCATCGACATCCTGACCAGTATAGACGGCATGTGTTTTGATGACGCGGCCATTGACCACATTACAGTTATGATCGACGATCTCGAGATTCCGGTCCTCTCGCGCGCCGCGCTGATTGCGAACAAACGCGCCAGCGCCCGCCCGAAGGATCTGCTCGACGTTCAGATTTTGGAACCCCAGGCTCGGACCGGCACCCATGTCGACTTGCCGCCTGGAACCTGACCAAGACACCCGACGAAAACGGAGCCCCCATGCCCCCACCCGCAACAGCACCCAGTGTCCGCGTCGTTACGCTGAACATCGACGGGAAGGACTACTCCGCCCGCGCGGATGAGACCATCATCGAGGTCTGCCGGGAGAACAAGATCCCGATCCCGAGCCTGTGCTATATGGACGGTCTGAGCGTCTGGGCCGGCTGCCGCCTGTGCCTGGTGGAGATGGCCGGTCAGACCCGCCTGTACGCCGCCTGCTCCACCATGGTGACCGAAGGGATGCAGGTCGCGACCGATACCGAGCGCCTACGCCGCTATCGCCGCACCATTGTGGAGTTGCTCTTTGCCGAGCGCAGTCACGTCTGCTCGGTGTGCGTCTCCAACGGGCATTGTGAATTGCAGTTCATGGCGCAGAAGTGCGGGGTGGACCATGTGAGCGTCCCCTACCGCCAGGTGCGCAATCAGGTCGACAGTTCACACGAGATGTTCCGTCTCGACCACAACCGCTGCATCCTCTGCACCCGGTGCGTGCGGGTCTGTGACGAGATCGAGGGCGCCCATACCTGGGACGTCATGGGTCGCGGCAGCGACTGCCAGGTCATCACCGACCTGGCCCGCCCCTGGGGCGAGAGCGACACCTGTACCGGCTGCGGCAAGTGCGTGCAGGTCTGCCCCACCGGCGCCCTGGTCAAACAGGGCACCTCAGCCGGTGAGATGGTCAAAGACCAACACTTCCTGCCCATTCTCGCCCGCCGGAGGCACGCCCAATGAGCGAAAAAAAGATCACGGTCGCCACCGCCTGGCTGGACGGCTGCTCCGGCTGCCACATGTCATTCCTGGACATGGACGAGCGGCTCGTCGACCTGGCCCAGAAGCTGGATATCGTCTACAGCCCGCTAGTCGACACCAAGGTGTTGCCCGAGCAGGTCGACGTGGGCATCCTGGAAGGCTCCATCAGCAACGACGCCGACCTGCATCACGCCCAGGAATTCCGCAAACACTGCAAGCTCCTGATCAGCCTGGGTGACTGCGCAGTCACCGGCAATGTCCCGGCCATGCGTAACCCGTTCAAGCTCGAGGCCGTCCTGGACCGGGCCTTCCGGGAGACCGTCGACCTCCAGCCCCAGATCCCGACGGTGGGCCTGCCCACCCTGTTCCGCCAGGTACGCCCCATTCATGGGTGCGTGGAGGTGGACGTCTATGTCCCGGGCTGCCCGCCCCACGCCGACGCCATCTTCTATGTGCTGAACGAATTGATCGAGGGGCGCACACCGGACCCAAACCTGGTGACCCGTTTCGGGGCCTGATCGCCACGCGGCCGCCTATCCGTCCAATCACCTAGCCCCGGGAATCGCCCAATGACCGACCAAACCGCCCAAACCGACATGGGTGTCATCGTCGCCTTGCTGGAGCGTATGCGCACCCAGCGCCTCCCCCGCCTACTCGACCTCAAGGCGAAGGTGGACGCGGGCGGCGCACTGGATAGCTTCGACATCGACTTTCTCCATGAGGTCTTCACCAACGCCCGGGAACTCCAGCCGCTGTGGGACCGCCACCCTGAATTTAACCAAATCGCCACCCAATTGATCTCGCTCTACCATGACATCACCGAGCGAGCACTGGCCAACGAGTCCGGCGACACGCCGACCTGATCCGCTCGAACGCGCCCCGCGCCGCATTGGCCGGGCCGTTCCACTGACCTATTTATAAGGGGACTGCACCCATGAGCCGCACCGTCACCATCGAACCGGTTACCCGCATCGAGGGGCATGCCCGTATCACCCTGCAACTCGGCGACCAGGGCGAGGTGCAGGACGCCCGCTTCCATCTCACCCAGTTTCGCGGCTTCGAGAAGTTCTGCGAGGGCCGGCCCTACCGCGAGATGCCGGCGCTGACCGCCCGCACCTGCGGCATCTGCCCGGTGAGCCATGTGCTGGCCTCCAACAAGGCGTGCGACCACCTGCTCTCGGTCACGATTCCGCCGACGGCTGAAAAGCTGCGGCGCATCATCAACCTGGCCCAGATCACCCAGTCGCACGCGCTGTCCTTCTTCCACCTGTCCTCCCCGGACCTGCTGTTGGGTTGGGACTCGGATCCGGCCAACCGCAACATCTTCGGAGTCATGCGCCAGGACCCGGCACTCGCCCGCGACGGGATCAGGCTGCGCCAGATCGGCCAGACCATCATCGAGACCCTGGGCGGCAAGAAGATCCACCCGACCTGGGTGGTGCCGGGCGGCGTCGCCGAGGCCCTGACCCCGGAGAAGCGCGAGGCGATGCTCAAGATGCTCCCCGAGGGGCTGGAGATCGCCAAGCGCACCTATGCCTTCTTCAAGACACTAGTACCCAAATTCAAGGACGAGGCGAGCCATTTTGGCACCCAGGACACCCTGTTCCTGAGCCTGGTCTCACCCGAAGGCAACCTGGAGCACTACGACGGTTTCCTGCGCGTCAAGGACGCCCGCGGCCATATCATCGAGGACATGGTGCCCACCTGGGACTACGGGCGGCTGGTGGGCGAGGCGGTGGAGGACTTCAGCTATATGAAGTTCCCCTACTACAAGCCGATGGGCTACCCGCAAGGCGTCTATCGTGTCGGCCCACTGGCGCGGCTCAACAACGCCAATAGCTGCGGCACCCCCTATGCCGACGTAGCGCTCGCCGAGTTCCACATGCTCCAGGAGTCCGGCCCCATCGCCAGCAGCTTCCACTATCACTATGCGCGGCTGGTGGAGATCATCTATGCCATCGAGATGATGGAGCGGCTATTGAAGGACCCCGAAATCATGGACACCCGGGTCCGCGCCCGCGCCCGCAGCAACCGCGACGAGGGGATCGGTGTATCCGAGGCACCGCGCGGTCTGCTGATGCACCACTACAAGATCGACGACGACGGGCTGATCAATTGGGTGAACCTCATCATCGCCACCGGCCACAACAATCTGGCCATGAACATGGCCATCCGCCAGGTCGCCGATGCCTATGTCGACGGCAACAACCTACAGGAAGGCATGTTGAACCGGGTCGAGGCGGTGATCCGTTGCTACGATCCCTGCCTGTCGTGCGCCTCCCACGCCTTCGGTGAGATGCCGCTGGTGATCGAACTCAAGGACGCCGCCGGCCAGGTGGTGGATCGACTGAGCCGCGGCTGATATGACCAACCCCAAGACCCTGATCATCGGCTATGGCAGCCCCATCCGCGGCGACGACGCCATCGGCCCGCTGGCGGCCGACGCCTTAGATGCCGGCCCCCTGCCCGAAGGGGTCACCGTCATGTCCCGCCACATCCTCACCGCCGAACTCACGGAGGACATCGCCGCCGCCGACCGGGTGATCTTTCTCGACGCCACCGTGGAGGGCACACCGGGCGAGGTGCGGGTCCGCCGCCTGATGCCCGACGCCAGCGCCCACTCCAGCATGGCCCACTTTCTGGACCCCCGCGAGGTCCTCGCCTGGTGCCAGACACTCTACCAGCGCGAACCCGCCGCCTTTCTGGTCTCCGCCGCCGGGCAGTCGTTCGACTATGCCAACTATGCCTTGAGCCCCGCTGCGGCCGCCACCCTGGCCCCCATGATCGAGCGGGTACGCGCGCTACTCGCCGAGCCGCTGCCCGCGGGGGCCGCTACGCGGACCGGCAACCTCGCTCCGCGGTAGGTGGCCGGAAACATGATCCCGGGCACCCGTCGGGCGCGCCGCCCGTAGGAGCGGCGCCCCGCCGCGACGCAGCCTTGCCGACGACCGAGGGGCTGGGCTGAGGTACCTTGAGTCGTTACCAAGGAACGCAAGAATCGGCCGGGGGCCGCCAGCCATGACCGGGACACCGCGGGTCTTCATCAGCTACAGCCACGACTCGGACGCACACCGGGCGCGCGTCCTGGCACTCTCCGAACGCCTGCGCCGCGACGGCATCCCGACCGACCTGGACCGTTACGTCAACGGCACCCCGCCCGATGGCTGGCCGCGCTGGATGCTCGACCGGCTGGATGCGGCAGACCGGGTGCTGCTCTGCTGCACCCCGACCTACTACCGCCGCTTCCGCGGACACGAGGACCCGACCAAGGGCAAAGGGGTCGACTGGGAAGGGGCCATCGTCACCCAGGCGATCTACGACGCCCACAGCCGCACCGCCCGTTACATCCCGGTCCTGTTCGACCCAGCGGATGAGCCCTGCATCCCCGAACCGGTGCGCGGCCGGACCTTACTACTGCCTGAATTCGGAGCCGGGCTACCAGGCGCTGTATGACGCGCTGCTCGATCAGGCCGGCATCGAGCCCGGCCCGATCGGCGAACCCAAACGCCGCCCGCGCCCGCAGGGCGAGCCACTGACCTTCGACGACCCGCCGCCTCCCCAGGCGGCGCAACCCGCCGCGCCCCGCCCCGCCTCCCCCGCCGCCCGCCTCTGGGCCGAGAAGCTCGAATTCCTGCGCGAACAAGAGGCGATCTGCTCGGACCCGGCCCAGCGCTTCACGCTCAAGCAGCAGATCGCGGAGGCCGCGGCCAAGCTCGCCGAACTGAGCCAAGGGGCCTGACCCCCGGCCCCCGAGGTACACCCCATGTCGCTCATCCGCCTCCCCGACGACCGCCAAGGACTGCTGCCCATCGCTGGCACCGACGACCCCGGGCGCACCCTGGACCTGGTCTTCATCCACGGTCTGGGCGGCGACGCCTTCACCTCTTGGATGGCGGACCCGCAGCGCATCGAGACCTTCTGGCCCTACTGGCTGGCGCAGGACCGGCCACACGTCGGGATCTGGACCCTGGGCTATGCGGCCGAGCCGTCCGGCTGGCAGGCGCAGTCCATGCCGCTCGCGGACCGCGGCACCCAGGTGCTGGACCTGCTGGCAAGCGCGGGGCTGGGCGAGCGCCTGCTGGTCTTCATCACCCACAGCATGGGCGGTATCGTCGCCAAGCAACTCCTGCGGTACGCCGATGGATTGGGCATCCCACGCTGGGAGCGCATCGCCCGTGAGACCCGCGGCATCGCCTTCATCGCCACCCCCCACACCGGGGCCAACCTGGCCAACTTCGGCCAGCTCGCCAGCGCCGTGTTCCGCACCAACGAGCAGGTGCAGGAACTCGCCGCCCACGACGCCCGCCTGCGCGACCTGCACCACTGGTTCTGCGGCTTCTACACCGAGCACCGGCTGATCTGCCGCACCTGGTGCGAACGCCGCGAGGTCCGCCCCGAGCTCCCCTGGCTCGGCATCAGGCTGCCCAAGGGCATCGTCGTGGTGGACGCGACCAGCGCGGAGCCCAACCTCCCCGGCGAGGTGGCGGTGCCGCTGGACGAGGACCACCTCTCCATCTGCAAACCGGCGGCGCGCGGCACGCAGCTTTACCAGTCAATGCTGCGCTGGCTGGAAGAGTGCGAGGCGGCGGCCGCGGCAGTGCTCAGCATCACGCGCACCACACGGGGAATGCCGCCGGCGGACGACTGGCCCGGCGCCTCAGCCATCGAGCCCGCCGTGGACTTCTCACACAGGCCAACGAAACTCTTCGAAGTCCGCGGCGGGCTCTTGGATGATCCCGGCAGAGACTTCTGGGAGATGGTCTCGGAGATGATGATTGACCATAAGGATGAGAGGCGCACGAAGGCATACTCGGAAGCAGGACTCGTTGAATTCGAGGCATCCGAGGACACGACCACCCTGTCCGAGGAGGCCATTCGGCTCGACGTCGCCGCCCCTGCCGGCGCCATCGTCAATGAGCCCTTCGACCTGGCCGTCACCGTCCGTCAACCCGCTGCCGCGCCGGTGCCGATCGACGACCTGCCCAATGTCGCCTCGGCCCCGGGCAAGGTCTACCGCCCCGGCAATGAGGCAGTGATCCGTTACCGCATCGAGGTGAGCGGTCCAGCCGGCTGCTCGGTGACACCGACCCAATACACCATTTTGCTCAAGCGTCGCGAAAATGCCGACCCGAGATTTTTCCGCGTCACCTTCCAGCGCGATGGTACACATACCCTGTTCGTCAACGCCTACCAGGAAGACGAGGCCCTGGCCGCGCAGACACGCAGCCGGATCGCGGTCAGTATTGGCGTTCAAGCGGGTGGTGCGCCAACGAGCGCCCCGGTCGCCGCCGCCCCACCCAGCGCAGCGGACTCCGCGGCCTTGGCACTGTGGCGGGAGAAGCTCGAATTCTTCCTGGAGCAGGAGGCCCTGACCGCCGACCCGGCGCAGAAATTCCAGCTAAACAAGGCTATCAAGGAGTGTCGGGCCAAGATCGGCGAGCTGGGGGGTATACCCTGACACCGGACGCGCTGGCGCTTTGGCGGAAGCGGCTCGAGCTACACTGTGCCGATACTAAACGAGGGCCTACCCCCGTGAGATCGACCCACGGCCATCCACAACAGGGGCGCGCGTATCGCGACCGGCTCAAGGCGCGCGGCCTGCGCCCAGTCTTGCTGTGGGTCCCGGATACCCGGCGACCGGAGTTCGCCGAGGCCGTCAAGCAACAGCTTGCCCTCGTGGAGGCTGATGCCGACGACCGGGAAACGCTGGCGTTTATCGAGACCGCCACTGACTGGGCGGGCAGACCCCCGCCGACGGCCGCGCCGCCGATTGCCCCCACCAAGAGCCGCCAAGCATGACCCTGAGGAGCGCCATCCTGACCCGCCAGCCCGCCATCGCCCGCGGCCTGCTCCTGATCTTTGCCTTCACCGCCTGGTCGCTCACCGGGCCGGCGATGATCGCGCTGGTGCTGCTGACCCTGCTCTTTCTCACCGAGGTCCCCGCGCACCGGCGGCAACTGGGCCGTGAGCCGGCCATGCTGCTCGCCCTGGGCGTGCTGATCGTCACCGCGCTGCTCGCGGTGCGTGCCGCCTGGCTCTTTCCGGCCATTGCGTCGGCGCAGTGGCAGGGCGCCTGGGCCTGGACGGCGCCCTTCCTGTTCGTGGTCCCCGCCTGGTGGCTGAGACGCGACCCGGAGCAGGTCTGGCCGGTGCTGGGCGCGGCGGCCCTGGGCCTGGCCTTCGGCATCCTGCACAAGAGCGACTGGTCGCTGACCAACCAGATGTTACACGGGCTGCGCTACGACTTCGGCTTTGCCAACCTGGGGTTGGCCTTCATCGCCTCGGTGGCGCTGGTGGGGATGGTCCTGCTCCGCGCCCGAATCGCCGGCGTGCGTATCGCCGGGCGGCCCCGGCCCTGGCTCGGCTGGACGCTCTGGGTCCTGGGGCTCGCTGGCCTGCTGTTCGTCCTGGTGGTGACCCAATCCCGGGGGGCGGCGGTGGGGCTAGCGATTGCCGGGATGCTCTATGCCGTCATCCTGCGACGCGAGCAACGCCGCCACGGCGGACGCTCCGCACGCCAGGCGCGCCTGGCCCTCACCGCCGCGCTCCTGCTGATGGTCCTGGCCGGGAGCCTACTGTGGGCGACCCGGGGCCGTCAAATGCTGGACCTGCGCGCACTGACGGTCGGCAGCCAGCACGCCTTGAGCTATGACGACAGCGCCTCCATCGGCATCCGGCTCAATCTGGCGCAACTGGGGCTACAGGTCTTCGCCACCCGCCCGCTCCTGGGTTTTGGGCCCGGGACCAGCACCACCGAGTTCCTGGTGCCGCAGCGGGTGGTGGCGGTCTCCGACTACCAACTGGCCAATGCCCCGCGGGCCTCGCACCTGCACAGTGTGTTGATCGAGACCCTGACCCGCTTCGGCCTGGTCGGTGTGCTCATCGCCGCCCTGCTGTTGGCGATACTCGTGCGCGCCTATCGCACCCTCTGGTCCGACCCCCGGGCGGCGCCGGAACTACGGGTCTTTCTGACCCTGGCCGGGGTCATGCTGCCGCTCTACTGTCTCTATGACTTCCGCCTGGTGAACTTGGATCTGCGCTTTTTCTGCATCCTGTTTTTGGGCATACTCTACAGCTTGCAACTGGCTCGTCTGGACGACCCAAGAAAGGCGTAAGTCTCACGCCAAGGCGCAAGCTCGCCAAGGTTACTTGGTACGCTATCGACGTTGGGCGACGCACCGGGCGGATGCTGTGGATAGCGCAGACGCCCGATGCTTTGTCTTGGCGCCTTGGCCCCTTGGCGTAAACCATTCAAGGATCTAGAATCATGATTGCCCCCCCCCGCCTGGCGATCTATTGCGGCCCCTTCGACGGCGGCAGCACCGCCAAGATCGCCGCCCGGCTGGCCAACGGTTTCGTCAACCGCGGGGTCCAAGCCGACCTGCTGGTGACCGCCTCGCGCGACCCCATCCCGGAGACCACCGACCCGCGGGTGCGGGTCGTCCCCATGGGGCGCATGGGGCCATTGACCAGGGTGCCGGCCATGGCCCTGTATCTGCGCGGCCGGCGCCCCACCGCGGTCCTCACCCATCGCATCCGCGAGGACGTATTCACCCTCAAGGCGGCGCGTCTGGCGCGCGCCGAGGAGGGGCCAAGCACCGCGGTCTATGTCACCGTACACGGGCGCATGAGCGTCAAGCTCGATCATCTCAAGGGCTGGAAGGGCCGGCGCCGGCGCGCCGAGGTCCTCAACTGGTATCGCCGCAACCGCGGGATCGTCGCCATCTCACAGGACACCGCGCAGGACCTGCTCGGACTCCTGGGCGAGGACGCCGCGGTAACGACCATCCCCAACCCCATCGTCACACCGCAGATGCTGGAGCTGGCGCAGGCCCCCATCGATCACCCCTGGTTCGGCGATACCGGCATCCCGGTGCTGGTCTTCGCCGGCCGACTGGAGATCGAGAAGGACCTGCCCACCCTGCTGCGCGCCTTCGCCCAACTGCGGGCGCAACGCGACTGCCGGCTCCTGATCATCGGCGACGGGCGACTGCGCCCGGCGGTCGAGGCGCAGCGCGCCGCCCTGGGCCTCACTCAGTCGGTTGAAATCCCGGGCTGGGCGCCCAATCCATACCCTTATCTGCGCCAGGCGAGCCTGGTGGTGCTATCGTCCATCTGGGACGCACTGCCGACGGTGCTCATCGAGTCGCTGGCGCTCGGCACGCCGGTGGTCAGCACCGAGTGCGGGGCCGGCCCGCGGGAGATCCTGGACGGCGGGCGGTTCGGCCCCCTGGTGCCGCCCGGGGATGTGGCGGCCCTGGCCGACGCCATGGCCCGCACCCTGGCCAATCCGCTGCCGGCCGCCACCCTGCGCCAGGGCGGCGAGCGCTATGAGGCGCAGCGCAATGCCGATCTGTATCTGGAACTGATGCTGGGGCAGACACACTGCCAGGGGTAATCATGGGCGTTGAGCACATCGCGCTGGTGGTGAGCGATTTCGAGGACGGCGGGGTCGAACGCAACCTCACCAACCTGGCCCGGGGGCTCGCCCGGCTGGGGGTGGCGACCTCGCTGCTGGTCGGCGACCCGGACCATGCCTATCTGCAAGACCTGGAACCCGGGCTGCGGGTGCTGCGGGTCACCGAGCCCCGCACCCAATACTTGAGCGACTTCATGCGGCGGGAGCGCCCGGGCTGGCTGGTGACCGGCAAGCTCGCGGACGACCTGGCCGCGCTGGCGGCCCGATCCGCACTCCCGCCCGCCGCCGGGGGAGCCACCCGCCTGGTGGCCGCGGTCGGCACCCTGATGTCCGGGCGCTTCGCGACCTACCGTTGGAACCTCTGGAAGACCTGGCGGGAGACCGGCGAGATCCACGCCTGCTACCACCGGTTGCACGGGATCACCGCCGTCTCGCAGGCGGTGGCCGAGGACCTGGCGCAGGTCTTCGGGGTCACTCAAGTACCGATCGCCGTGCTCAACAACCCCATCCTCCCGGACGATCTGGCGGACCTGGCCGCCGCCCCCTGCCCACACCCCTGGCTGGCGCAACCCAAGGGTGGCGACCGGCCCCCGGTCATCATCGCCCTGGGCGGACTGCGCAAGGTCAAAGACTTCGCCACCCTGCTGCGCGCCTTTGCCGCGGTGGACCGGCCGAGCGCGCGGCTCTTGATCATCGGCGAGGGCAAGGAGCGCCACCGCTTGAGCGGTCTGGCCCGGCGGCTCGGCATCGCCGGCCGCGTCCACCTGGCCGGCTTCATCGCCAACCCCTTCCCGTATCTCGCCCGCGCCGACCTGCTGGCACTCTCCTCGCGCCGCGAGGGCCTGCCCAATGCACTGGTGGAGGCCATGGCCTTGGGCATCCCGGTGGTCGCCACCGACTGCACCGGCGGCGTGCGCGACCTGCTCCAGGACGGGCGGCTCGGCGCCCTGGTGCCGGTCGGCGACATGACGGCCCTGGCCGGCGCGCTCGATTCCAGCCTCCACCAACTGAGCATCGACGCACTGGACCGCACGGCCCTGCCCCAGGCGGCCGAGCCCTATCGCCTGATCCCGGCCGCCCGCACCTACCTGGAGTTCTTCCGCTCACTACCGGCACCGGGCGGCTAGCCGCGAGTCCTGGGAGCGCCGACCGCCGGTCGGCGAGTGCCGCGGAACAGCCGCGGCCGATGGCGACCGGTTAGCTCACGAACAGTTCAACCCGGCGACCGGTGCGCGCGGTGAGGCGCACCAGCATGTCCAGGCTGAACTTGTCATGCTTGCCGCGGACCAGGTCCGATACCCGGGATTGCGCCACCCCAAGGTGCGCGGCGGCCTGGGCCTGGGTCCAACCCCGCTCGCTCACGGTCTCGCGCAAGCGCGCCATGAGTTCCGCGCGCAGCGCCAGGATGGCGGCCTCATCGGGTGGAAAGCCCAGGTCTGAAAAGACGTTGCCGCTCGATTCAATGATCGGTTCCGCGCCCATGGTTCACCTCGCGATCTGTTGGTAACGACGTGCCGCCAAGTCGAGGCTTGAAATCGGACGGCATGAGGCCGCGTTGGACGACATCCAGCTCGAAGCCAGCACTACGGCGCGCCTCGGTGGGGAAATCACAGAGATCGTCGCGGCTCGACCCGATGAAGCGTAGGCGTTTCATGAGTCACAGTATATAGGTACTTAGATTGGGTTGGCGACCACGCTGGGATCTCACGCTGGGATCTCGTTGGTCTGGTCGCAACGGACCAGTCACCGGCCCAACAGCGCCTACATCACGAGACTGCGGCGTTAACGCGACGGCATCCTTGATGTGGACCAGTTGAAAGGGATTGTTTGAAATCCTTGAGGATCGCCAGGACCTCCGGCGTTCCGAGGGCCGGGTTCATTGTCGGCGCAAATGTCCAACGGTAGCCCTCGGTGGCGCCCTGAAACACCGCAGACGGTGGGTTTCGCTACGCTCAACGCCTCCGACGGGATTAAGATGCGCCGACTGGCCGCCCCTCACCACACCCTGACCACACGGAGTCGCCCATGCCCACTTGGCACAGGCCGATCCAACCGCGCCCTGGCCCGCAGCCGCGCCGCGCCCGGCACTGGCCGCTCCTGTGGGCGCTCCTGTGGTCCTTGACCCTGGCGCACGCGGCCGGCGAGCCAATCCCGCCACTCCAGGACATCAGCGACCAGACCGCCCAACTGGTGCAGGTGACCGCGGAGCTGACGGCGGCGGCGGCCCTGAGGGAGGCGGACGCGCAGCACCTGGCCGCCCAACTCGCCCGGGAGGAGGAAACCCTGCGCGCCCGGGAGATCACCCCGGACATGCTGCGCACGGCGCGCCTGCGGCTGGATATCACCCGCGAACGCATCGATACCCTGACGGGCCAGGCCGCCCATCAGCGCGCGGCCCTCGCCCGGCTGCAACAGGGCACCCTGGCCCTGGCCCAGGTCCCCATCCCCAACCCCGACCCCGATTTGGTCCAAGTGCGGCGGTCGGCGGCCCTGCGTCTGCTGCACGAGAAGGCGGACGCCGTACAGGGGCTGGTGGACGCACTGGAGCGGCTGACCGCAGCCAACACCCGCCTGCGGATCCTGGGTGGACAGCGGCTGCGGCTGCTCCAGGCACGGGTCCGCCTGGACGCGCTCGGCGACCTGGCAGACGCCGGGCTAGGCCGCGCGGGACCCTGGTCCGACCCACCCACCCGCACACTGGAGCGGGTCATCACCGAGTCGTTGCGCGCGGGCGCCCAACTGTCCGAAGAGGCGGCGGCCATCGCCGGGGCGGACGCGGACAGCAGCGCGCGGCGCGAGCTCATGGAGACCCGCATTCAGCACCTGGCGGTGCAGGCCGATCTGGCCCAGAACGACCTGGAGCTGCTCGGCATCCGCCGCCGCCTGGATGGGCTGATGGCGCTGCGCGAGGACCCGTCGATGCCGGTCGCCGTGCTCCGGGCGGCCGCGGATCGACTGGGGCAGTTGACCGCCCAACTGCGGGAATATCCGAGCGAGCTGGCGGGCGAGCGCCGGATGCTGACACCCCCGCCGCCGCGGGCCAACGACACCGCAGCGGCGGCTGACCCGCTGGCACCGCCCGCGGACCTGGCGGCGGCGATCACCCGCCAGGGCCACGAGGTCGAGGACCTGATCCAGCGTACCGCGGCGGAACGCGCCCGCTTTTACGCCGCGGCGGCACAGGTCTACGCGGCCTCGCTGACCGATCGCGAGCCCTTCCCGGTCACCGCCGGGGAGTGGCAGCGGATCGGCCACGGGGCGGCTGGGCTGCCGCGGCTCCTGATGCGTGAGCTCGCGGTCGTGTGGCAGGATCTGGCAAGCGCCACTAGCGCGCGGCGCCCGGCGCAGTGGCCGGGCGTGATCGCCGGCGCAGCGCTGCTGGCGGTAGCGACCGTCGCGGCGCCGCTGCTGCTGCGCCGACGCCTGGTCGACCCGGACCCCGGCCGCCGGGTGGCCGCCCCGGCCGGCGCACTGGCCGCCGCCCTGCCCCGCGCGGCTCCCGCCGCACTCTGGGCCTGGGTCGGCTGGCGGCTCGGCCTGCCGCTTTACGAGTTGATCCCCGTCCTGCTGCTGCTCGGGATCTGGCCGACCAGCGTCTTCGTACTCACCCTTGCCCGCGCCGCACTGTTTGGCCCGGACCCGGCACGCGTGCCCTCCGCGGCGCGCCTGGCGTTCTACCGGCGGCTGCGCTGGGGCCTGGTGCTCTCCGCCCTGGTGGCCGCGCTCTATCTGCTGACCCGCTCATTGCCGGTCTCGCCCTTGCTGGGCGACGTGCTGGACCGTCTGGCGATGGTCGGGGTGCTGCTGCTCGCGGTGCCAGCCTTCGGACTACGCGGCCTGATCCGACACCTGGCCGAACATCGGCAAACCGCTGTGACGCCGCCGGCGGACACGGGACCGATCCGGCGCCGCGCCTGGCTCCTGGGCGAGGTGTCCAGGCTCATCGCGCTGGCCATGGTCGTGGCGGGCGTACTCGGCCTCCTGGGCTATGCCAATCTGGCCTGGGCGATCACCAGCCGGTTGGGCTGGCTGGCCCTGCAAGCGACCCTGCTCTATCTCGTCGTCGGTAGCCTGGGCGATCTGCGGGACCATGCCGCGGCACGCATCGAGGGCGAACTCGGCGACTTCTGGCGGCGACATTTCCTGTTCCCAGCCTACGAGTTGGCGATCCTGCTGGCCTGGCTGATCGCGGGCTGGGGGCTGTTGCAGCTCTGGGGTTGGGACGCCGACACCCCGCCGATCCGCGCCCTGCTCAACTGGGCCGAGCGCCCACTGATCGCGGCCGGCAACCTGCATCTGATCCCAGTTGACCTGGTCCTCTCGGTGCTGCTGGTGGCCGCGGCGCTCGCGACCGGGGCCTGGGTGAAGCGGGTGAGCTTCCAACTCGCCTTTGGCCGAGTGCAGGACCGCGGGCTGCGCCAGGCACTCGCCACGCTCAGTCAGTATGTGGTGATGGTCTGCGGAGTGCTGCTGGCGCTGAGGGTGTCCGGGCTGGATCTGACCACCCTGCTGGTCTTCACCGCCAGCCTAGGGGTGGGGATCGGGTTCGGGCTCCAGAACATCGTCAACAATTTTATCTCCGGTGTACTGCTGCTGGTCGAACGCCCGCTGCGGGTGGGCGACATCGTCACCGTCGGCGGGCACGAGGGAGAGGTGACCCGCATCGGCATACGGTCGCTGACGGTCCGCACCTTCGACAAGCAGGAGGTCTTCATCCCCAACGGGACCGTCATCAGCGGGGACTTTACCAACTGGACACGCACCGATGACATTCTGCGCACGGTGCTGACGGTCGGGATCAGCTACCAGGACGACCCGGATCGGGCCATCGCGCTGGTGCGCGAACAACTGGCAGGCTACGCACCGGTGCTGCGTCAGCCCGCCCCGCAGGTCAGTCTGTGGGAGTTTGGCGACTCGGCCGTCGTGTTGCGGGTGGAATATTGTGTACACTACCTGGGGGATGTGGGGCGCACGGCGGTTCGCTCGGAGGTCAACCGGCGGATCTGGTATGGCTTCCAGGCGGCGGGCATCAGCATTCCATTCCCCCAGCGGGATCTCCATGTGCGGATGGTCCCCGCCCCACTCCCGGAGGCGATCCCCAAGCCGCTTCCCGCCACCGCACCGAGTAACATCCCATGAGACCCGATCCACTCGACCTGGCCCTGGACTTTACCCGTGATATCTATAGCGTGGCCCGCCTGGCAAGCGAGGCGCGCGCGGTCCTGGACGGCAGCTTTCCATCCATCTGGGTGCGCGGCGAGATCTCCAACCTGGCCCTGCCGGCCTCCGGGCACTGCTATTTCACCCTCAAGGACGAGGCCGCCCAGGTCCGGTGTGCCATGTTCCGGGCCAAGCGCCTGCTGCTCGCCTTCAAACCGCAGAACGGCCAGCAGGTGCTGGTGCGGGCACGGGTGACGCTCTATGAGGCGCGCAGTGAATTCCAACTGGTGGTGGAGCACATGGAGCCGGGCGGTGAGGGGGCCTTGCGCTTGGAGCTTACGCGGCTCAAACGCCGGCTCGCCGCCGAGGGTCTGTTCGCACCGTCCGCCAAGCGCCCACTGCCGACCTTCCCGCGTCAGGTGGGGCTGATCACCTCCCCGACCGGGGCGGCGGTCCATGACCTGCTGACGGTCTTGGGCCGGCGCTGCCCGGGTCTGCCGGTGTTGATCTACCCGGCCCAGGTCCAGGGCGCCACCGCGCCGGCCTCGTTGATCGCGGCCTTGCAAATCGCCAACACGCGCGCCGAGTGCGACGTGCTGATCCTGGCCCGTGGCGGCGGCTCATTGGAGGATCTCAACGCCTTCAACGACGAGTCGCTGGCCCGCGCCATCCGCGCCTCCCGCATCCCGGTGGTGAGCGGGGTCGGCCATGAGATCGACACCACCATCGCCGACCTGGCGGCCGACTGCCGCGGGGCGACCCCCTCCGCGGCCGCGGAGCTGGTGGCCCCCGCGGCCGAACACCTCGGGCAGCGGGTGACCGCACTGAGTGCGCGGCTGCGTCACCTGGAGGAACGGCTGATCGAAGGCGCCGGTCTGCGCCTGACCGCGGTCCTGCGTCACCTGACCCTGCTGCACCCCGCCGCGCGTCTGGAGCAACGCGCGCAACACCTGGACGAATTGGAGCGGCGTCTGCGCCAGGCCATGGACCAGCGCCTGCGCAGCGTCCGGGCGCAGTTGGAGCCGCGCGCCATCCGCCTGACGGCCGCCTCCCCGGCGCGGCGACTGGGGCTGGCCACCGCCGCCTTGGGCGGGCTGTGGCAGCGCCTGCACTGGGCGCAATCCCACGCCCTGGCGCAACGCAATGAGCGCCTGGTCCGGGCAGTCGCCGGCCTGGACGGCCGCAGCCCGCTCGCCACCCTGGCCCGCGGCTATGCCATCGTGACCCGGCTACCCGACGGCGAGATCCTCCGCCACCCGAACCAGGCGCCGCCCGGCACCCGGATTGCGGCGCGGCTGGCCGACGGGTTGGTCGAGGCGCGGGTGGAGTCAAACTGAAGCGCACGGAACAACGGTAGGCCGCCGCGGCCGGTCGACCCGCTCGCACCGACCGTTGCCCTCACCCCGACGCCCGGTCCGACCCGCTATTTGACGTTGTGGGTGTGAAGGTCGCGGTGACGCTCCGCGACCGTCGCCATATTCGACTCATTGCCCCAAGACCGTACGCCAACCGCCGCGGCTGGGCAGTGCCGACCCCATCTCGACATAAGTCGCGGTGACTGTCTTGGCTGCGGTGATGTTGTTCAGCGTGCAGGTCGATCTGACTTGGCCCAGGCAGTCCCCGCGCCAACCAGCGAAGAGATAGCCGGGGTTGGCCGTGGCGGTGCAGGTGCTGCTGCCGCCATGGTCCACCGGGTTGGGCATACAGCTCGCCGTGCCCCCGGCCGTTGGGCTGGCGGTGATGGCGTAGCTGTTGAGGGTGAAGGTGGCCGTAACGGCCTTGACTGCGGTGACGTTGCTCAACGCGCAGGTGGCGCCGGTGCAGTCCCCGCTCCAAGCGCTGAAGGTATAGCCGGCCGCGGCCGTGGCGGTGCAGGTGCTGCTGCCGCCGTAGTCCACCGGATTGACTGTACAGCTCACCGTCCCGCCAGCCGCCGGGCTGGCGCTGACGGCGATGGTGTAGCTGTTGAGGGTGAAGGTGGCGGTAACAGCCTTGGCCGCGGTGACATTGTTCAGCACGCAGCTCTCGCCAGAGCAGTCGCCACTCCAGGCACTGAAGGTGTAGCCGGCAGCGGGCGTGGCGGTACAGGTGCTGCTGCCGTCGTAGTCCACCGGATTGACTGTACAGCTCACCGTCCCGCCAGCCGCCGGGCTGGCGCTGGCGGCGATGGTGTAGCTGTTGAGGGTGAAGGTGGCGGTACAGGTGGTGTTGGCCGTCAGCACAAAGGCACTGCCGCAGGTGGCGGGGATCCAACCGCTGAAGGTCGAACCGGTCGCCGGGGTCGCAGTGGGGGCGACGGTGGTATTGGCGGGGTAGCTCCCGCCGCCTCCGAGCGTCCCCGCTCCAGTACCGGCCAGGTTCAACGTCAACGTGTAATCGACGCCACGTATGGGGACCGGACTCAGGCGATCCGTCAGCGTACCGTCACCAACCTGACCCACACTGTTCGCCCCCCAGGCCCACAGGCTGCCGTCGGTCTTACGGGCCAGGGTGTGACTAGCACCCGCAGACACCGCCGCCACATCGGTCAGGACCTTCACCGACGTCAGACGATCAGTGGTGGTGCCATCGCCGAGTTGTCCATACGCATTCCTACCCCAGGCCCACAGGCTCCCGTCGGACTTAATGGCCAGGGTATAATCGTAGCCAGCTGCCGCCGCGGCGACCCCGGTCATGACTTGGACCGGAAGACAACGAAGCGCTGTCGTGCCATCTCCGAGTTGGCCGTCAGCGTTATACCCCCAGGTCCACAGACTACCATCGGTCTTGATGGCCAGGGTGAATGCCTGTCCGGCCGCCACGGCAGCAACATCGGTCAGGACCGGTTCCAGATAGCGGGTATCCACGGTGTTTCCCCTGCCGAGTTGGCAATACTGGTTCCACCCAGCCGCCCGCAGCGTGCCGTCGGTCATTATGGCCAGGGTATGACCAGATCCGGCCGCCACTGCCGACACCCCGGTCAGGATCTGGATGGGACGCCAGCGATCCGTGTTAGTGGAATCGCCGAGCTGGCCGGCGGCGTTTCTACCCCAGGCCCAGAGGCTGCCGTCGGTCTTAAGGGCGAGATTGTGGGCGCTACCCGCCGCGACCGACGCGACCCCCGCCAGGACCTGGACCGGGGCCAACCGATCGGTCGTCGTACCGTCGCCGAGTTGTCCATATTGGTTGCTACCCCAGGCCCAGAGCGTACCGTCGGTCTTGACTGCCAGGGTGTGCAACTCACCGGCCGCCACGGCCGCAACCGAGGTCAGCACCAGGACCGGGGTCAAGCGATCGGTCGTGGTACCGTCGCCGAGCTGGCCATACCGGTTATACCCCCAGGCCCAGAGGCTGCCACCGGGCTCAATGGCCAGGTTGTGTCCAGCCCCACCGGCCAGCCGCCGCATCTGCGGATCGCTCACGAGATAGGCCCTGGTGGCTTGGTTGTCGGCCTCGTCGCTTTCAGTCGTCAGACACTCACTGTCCACGAAGGCCCGCAGGGTCTTGGCCCCCGCCGCACCGGCCGGCAGGCCAGTGAGCGTAACCGTCTGGCTGGCACCGGCGGCGAGGTTCGGTACCGTGGCGGATTGGTCGCCCACGGCGCCACAGCCCGCCAGGCTCGCCTGATCGGCCCAGACTCGCAAGGTTCCCGGGGTACCGGCCCCGGTACCCCGATTCGTCACCGTGACCGTGGCACTGAGGGTCCCGTGGCCGTCCGGGCTGCGCGGGGTCAGTACCATGCCGGTCACCGCAAAATTGGGGACGGGCACGATCACGGCGTAAGACGACGTGGACTGATTATTGGTGTCATCGGATTCCGCGCTCTGACACTGACTGTCCACAAAGGCCCGCAGGGTCTTGGTCCCGGCCGCACCCGCCGGCAGACCGGCGAACGTGACCGTTTGACTGGCACCCGCCGCCAGGGCCGCCAGGGTGATCGCTTGGTCCCCCGCGGCGCCACAATCCTGCACAGCCGACTGATTGGCCCAGACCTGGAGTGTCCCGGGCATCCCGCTCCCCGCGCCCTGGTTCTTCACCGTCACCGCGGCGCTGAAGGTATCATTGACGCTCGGGCTGTCCGGCGTCAGGACGATGCCGGTCACCACGAAATCGGGTGGAAGAGGCGCCACGGTATAGGTCGAGACGCCCTGATTGTTGGTGTCGTCGGCTTCAATGGTCAGACACTCGCTGTCCACGAACGCCCGCAGGGTCTTGGTGCCGGCCGCACCCGCCGGCAGACCACTGATCGTCACGACCCGGCTGGCGCCGGCCGCGAGACTCGTCAAGGTCGCGGAACCGTCGCCCACGGCCGTGCATCCCAGCGCAGCCGGTGCGTCGGACCAGACCTGGAGCGTCCCCGGCGTCGCGGCCACGGTACCCCGATTAGTTACCGTGACCGTGGCAGCGAAGGTCCCGTTTGCACTTGGGGTACTCGGGGACGGGGCGATCTGGGTCACCACGAAGTCGGGGGCCACGATCGGGGCAAATCCGGAGATCAGGACTGGACTGAGACGATCAGTGACCGTGCCATCGCCAAGCTGACCATCGGCATTCCACCCGAAGGTCCAGAGGCTGCCATCGGTCTTGAGGACCAAGGTATGCAAATGTCCGGCCGCGACGGCGGCGACCCCGGTCAGCACCTGGCGAGGACGTGCGCCGCCGGCGAGCGTCCCATCACCGAATTGCCCCTTCGCGTTATCACCCCAGGCCCAGAGGCTGCCGTCAGTCTTGATGGCCATGGAGTAGGCGGACCCTGCCGCGACGGCTACGACACCGGTCATGACCTGCACCGGACTCAGGCGAATCGTCAGGCTGCCGTCGCCGAGTTGGCCAGAGGAGTTATCCCCCCAGGCCCACAGGCTGCCGTCAGTCTTAAGCGCGAGGGAGTGTGCTGCTCCGGCCGCCATGGCCGCGACCCCGGTCATGATCTGGACCGGACTGCGGCGATCGGTCAATTGAGTGCCGTCGCCAATCTGGCCCCTCCAGTTTTTCCCCCAGACCCAGAGACTGCCGTCACTCTTGAGGGCGAGGCTGTGTTCAGCACCGCCCGCGATGGCCGCGACCCCGGTTAGGGGCGCGTAGGACACCCCATTCCAGACCTGAGTCTGGACCGGAGTTCCGCGCGAGGAGATGGTGCCGTCGCCGAGTTGGCCATACAAATTATCCCCCCAGGCCCAGAGGCTGCCATCGGCCTTGAGGGCTAAACTATGCCGTGGGCCGCTACCTGCGAAAGTGCCACCTGCCGCAATGGCGTTGACCCCGGTCAGGACCTGGACCGGACTGGTGTGACTATTGAACCCATATCCGTCGTTACCCCAGGCCCACAGGCTACTGTCGGATTTGAGGGCCAGGCTGTAAAAAGCTTCGGCCGACACTGCGGTAACCCCGGTCAGGACCTGAACCGGACTGGGTCGTTTCGTGGTCGTTCCATCACCGAGCTGGCCAGACAAGTTATTCCCCCAAACCCAGAGGCTGCCATCGGATTTGATGGCCAGACTGTGTGCGTACCCCGCGGCAATCCGCCGCATGGCGTCGGCACTGCCGACGGCACTACCGACGGTGTAGCCCAGCGTGAATTGGTTGTCGGCCTCATTTGGCTCAGCGGTCAGACACTGACTGTCAACGAACACCCGCAGGGTCTTGGTCCCGGCCGCACCCGCCGGCAGACCACTGACCGTCGCCGTGTAGATCTCGCCCACCGCGAGGCTGGGCAGGGTCACCGATTGGTCGCCGACGGCGGCACAAGCCGGAGTGTTCGGTTGGTCGGCCCAGACCTGGAGCGTCCCCGGCGTCCCGGCCGTCCCGCCCTGGTTGGTCACCGTCACCGTGGCGGTGAAGATACCGTTAGCACCCGGCACGCTGGGTACCAGGGCGACCTCGGTTACCGCAAAGTCGGGGGGCGGCATCACCTCATAGGAGGTAGTGGATTGATTGTTGGTTTCATCGGTTTCAGCGGTCAGACACTCGCTGTCCACGAACGCACGCAGGGTCTTGGTCCCGGCCGCGCCCGCCAGCAGGCCGCTGACGGTGACCGTGTAACTGGCGCCCGCCGCCAGGCTTGGCAGGGTCGTGTACTGGTCGCCCAAGGCGGCGCACGCCTGCGCCGTTGCCTGGTCGGCCCAGACCTGCAGTGTCCCCGGTGTCCCGGCCACCGTGCCTTGATTGGTCACGGTCACCTCGGCATTGAAGGTCCCATTTACGGTCGGGCCGGTCGGTGTAAGCAGGACCTTGGTGACCGCGAAGTTCGGCAGTGGATCGAATCCGGGCACATGGACGGGACTCTGGCGTTGCGTGGTCGTGCCGTCGCCGAGCTGGCCATGCCAATTACCCCCCCAGGCCCACAGGGTGCCGTCGGGCTTGATGGCCAGGGTGTGGTAATCGCCAGCCGCCACGGCCGCGACCCCGGTCAGGACTTGGACTGGAGCCGAACGGTTCAGGTACGTGCCATCACCGAGTTGACCATAGGCATTATACCCCCAGGCCCACAGGGTGCCGTCTGTCTTGAGGGCCAGGGTGTGATAAGCCCCAGCCGCCACGGCCGCGACCCCGGTCAGGACTTGGACTTGGACTGGAGTCAGACGATTCGTGGTCGTGCCATCGCCGAGCTGGCCAACCCAGTTATCCCCCCAGGCCCACAGGGTGCCGTCGGTCTTGAGGGCCAGGGTGTGGGAACTGCCAGTCGCCACGACCGCGACCCCGGTCAGGACTTGGACTGGAGCGTAACGCTCCGTGGTCGTGCCATCGCCGAGCTGGCCATCCCAATTACCCCCCCAGGCCCACAGGGTGCCGTCGGTCTTGAGGGCCAGGGTGTGTTTACCGCCCCCAGCCACGGCCGCGACCCCGGTCAGGACTTGGACTGGAGCGTCACGGCTCGTGACCGTGCCATCGCCGAGCTGGCCAATCCAGTTATACCCCCAGGCCCACAGGGTGCCGTCGGGCTTGAGGGCCATGGTGTGATAATCCCCAGCGGCTACGGCCGCGACCCCGGTCAGGACTTGGACTTGGACTGGAGTCAGACGGTTGGTGGCCGTGCCATCACCGAGTTGACCAATCCAGTTAGACCCCCAGGCCCACAGGGTGCCGTCGGGCTTGAGGACCAGGTTGTGGGAACTGCCAGCCGCCACGGCCGCGACCCCGGTTAGTACGTTGACTGGAGCCAGACGATCCGTGGTCGTGCCGTCGCCGAGCTGGCCATAGCCGTTATGCCCCCAGGCCCACAGGGTGCCATCGGGCTTGAGGGCCAGGCTATGATCGTAACCCGCGGCAATCCGCTGCATATTGGCATTGCCGGCCGCGGCGACCGCCGCCACCCAGGGCGAGAGCAGCAATTCGTCGAGCCCGGCGGTATCGGCTCGCAGGGTGAGCACCGATGCACCCGCTGCCCGCAGCGGGGTGTCGGCGGAACCGGCGGGCAACGCCGACAGCAGGTCCTGCGCCGTTTGGTCCAGGTCGGCCTGCCAGAGTGCCTCTTGCGCCGCGTCCCGGGGCAGCGCGGGATCACCCGGCAAGCGCAGGTCCACCTGTACCCGCAGCCATCCATCACGCGCGACCCATTCGCGCAGGGCCGTGTCGGTCGTCGGGGCGGCCTGCGCCGGGGCGTTGCCCAGCGACAGGACCAGGCCCAGCACGACGCCGCAAAGAATGGCCCCGGCATACCGGTTCCGCCGCATGAAACGACGCCAAACAGATCGAACCGACATGACTTACCCCTACTCGCTACACTGTTGGCGTCCTGCGCTGATGGCTTCCGGTGGCTCGGCTCGATTACGCACCCGATCTTGACCGGATGTACAGCTACGCCGACGGCACTCCATCAGCGACGGCAGTGCATCGGCGTAGGCCGCACAACCCGGTGCGGGAACCTCGCTAACCCAGGATGTAGGAACGCTGCGCGTGATTGACAATCCTTTGGATTCGAAAACACCCTCCCCCACCGAAGCCCAAGACCTATCCCACCCGCGCGGTCGGTCCGGCCTGCCATTTGACGGTCTGCGCCTGGGGCGTCTGGTTATTGGCCTCAGAGGATTCCAGCGTGCCGGTCTGGTTCACTCTCAGGGTGAGCGCAGCCCGCCGACGGGGGACCGGACTCCAGATCGCCGTAGTCGTGCCGTCGCCGAGCTGACCATAGGTTGCGGCCCCAGGCCCATAGATTCCCATCGGCATCAATGAACAGCCTGTACACCCCCCGACGATCCGTTGCGTGCGGCCTGAAGGCTGGCACCCGCATGGTTGCGCGGGATTTGTCAGCGTTTGCGCCGGGCACACCCTGACATAACTCAATCGCTGAAATTCGGGATCATCAACCCCGGCACCGCCAAGCTTGAGCCGGTAGCGGTGTCGGCAAGCCTCTGAATTGGAAAGCTGCCTGAGTAGGGGACACTTTCGTTTACCCCAGCGCAGAACGAACGATCAACGACTTACATGCGTGGGGTCCGGCTGAGAGCGAAAATTCACCCCAGCTGTGGGGGGCGGGATCATCGGTCGGGCCACCGATCCTCGCGGTAACCGGTCGCAGCCGGGGTCGCTGCGATGCCGACGACGCGGCCCGAGCGCCGAGCGCGCCGGAGGTCAGCCGGGAACCGGCCGCGATACTGATCAGAGCCGGCGGGTGTATACAAAAGGGTGGCGGCCAAGGGATCATATCGTTAGCGAGACGATCCTTTGCAGGAGGACCCCATGGCGGCCATTGAACTGAGCTTATTTGACTGGCGCGCAGCGATCTGGATCGCTTCTATCTGGTGCGCGATCATCTCCCAGATGCGCGATTGGTGCAATACCTGGAGGTCATGCGCGGGTCGGGACGCGATGACTATCCGGTGGCGGCGATGTGGAACGCGGTGCTGGCCGGGGTGGTATTCCAGCATCCGTCGATTGAGGCGTTGATTCGCGAGCTTGGGCGCAATCCGGCGTTGCGGGACGCCTGCGGTTTCGCGGTGTTGCCGATCCAGCAGAAACCCCTGGCGCAGCTGGTGCCGGACGCCGACACGGGACGGATGACCATCGCCTATGCGGCGCCGGTAGCAGCCCACGCCGCGGTGCCCAGCAGTTGGAATTTCTCGCGTTTTCTCGCCAACGTCATCGAGCTGGAGGAGACGCTGGGGATGGTGACGCAGATGATCACCACGCTGCGCGAGCAACTGATGGAGGTCTTACCGGAGTTCGGGCACCACCTCGGCTACGACGGCAAGGCCATTGAGAGTCACAGCACCGGGCGGGTCAGTCGCACCACCGGGGAGACCTCCGATCCGGATGCCGATTGGGGTAAGCACGAGACCAGCGGGGTCGACGCACGCACCGGCAAGCCCTGGAAAAAGATCAAAAGTTGGTTCGGCTACGGTGTACACCTGATCGCCGACACCCAGTATGAAATCCCCGTGGCGATGCACCTGCCCCCGGCCTCCCATGCCGAACAGATCGAACTGCGCGTCATGCTCAAGGAGACCTTCGCCGAGACCCCCGAACTGGCTGAGCGCTGCCGCGACTTCAGCGCCGATCGCGGCCTCGACAGTGCTGAGACCAAGGCCCTGCTATGGGACACCTACGGTATCCGTCCCCTCATCGATACCCGCGAGCTGTGGCGGGAAGAGAAGCAACACCCCGACTACGATCCCAACAAACCCATCACCCGCCCACTATTTCCCGAACGGGTCGACACCATCGTTCATACCGCGAAAGGCAGTGTCCACGGCATCTGCCCGCAGACCGGAGAACAACGCGACTTGGCCTTCCAAGGCTTCGAGGCCGATCGCCATGCACTCAAATACCGCTGCCCGGCCGCCGCCTATGGTCTGGATTGCCAGGGCCGTGAACGGTGCCACCAAGCCGGCGGGGTCACACCCGGGGAGTATGGGCGCATCGTGCGGATCAGCCTCGACGACCATGATCGACGCATCTTCGTACCGACCCCGCATGGCAGCCCCAGTTGGCACCGCGGTTACAACCGGCGCAGCGCCCTGGAGCGAATCAATAACCGCATCGACCACAGCTTCGGCTTCGAGCGGCATTTCATCTGCGGCCTGGCGAAAATGCAGACCCGGGTCGGCTTGGCCCTGGCGGTCATGATGGCCATGGCGCTGGGACACGTCAAAGACGGTCGCATCGAGCAGATGCGCTCGCTGGTCCAGCCCATCCCCGCGACCGGGTAACCTCAACGACCGCCGCGTCCGCTCAGGCCGCTCGCGCGTCGCCTGCGGGCGTGGTTGTCCGCGGGAAGGGGGTTGTTAAGAAAACTTCTCAATTGGGTCCCGCGCTGGCACGATTTCGACGGCGCCAGCGAGAAAACCCCAGCGCGTCAGGTCCGCCCGACCCAGCCTCGCCCGGCGGCGCCTGCGAAAAACGCCGCAGCGCAAATGTCTCCGCTTCCGTTAGACTGGCAACTCAGTCAATACCCCAACCCCCAAGGACCCACGGTGCCAAAAAAGCCGTCCAAGACCACTCAGACCAAGGGCCGGCAGCCCGAGCCGGCCCAGTTGAAGGCGGTGGAGCGCCTGATCGGGGCCGGCGATTTCACCCAGGCCAGCGTGCGGGCGCGCGCCTTGGTGCAGCGCTTCCCCGATCACAGCGCCCCCAACCGGCTGCTGGTGGACGCACTCTATCAGGCCCGCAACCAGGCAGCGGCGACCCTGGCCGCCTACCAGTGGGCGGAGCGTCGGCCCACCAGCCAGGGGGCTCAGGAGTCGCTCTTCCAACTCGCCCTCGAGAGTGAATATGTCCTGCTGGCTTCCCGGGCCGCCGAACGGTTGGCCGACCTGGGCGCCGTGGCGAAACGCCTCCAGGCCGACGCCGCGGCCCTGGATGAGGTGCTGCGCCAGCCCGACGGCTCCCGGGCGACCCTGGAGGACATGGAGCGGTTTGAAATCGGCAAACTGCAGATGGAGGCCCAGGACTTCGGCGGCGCCGTGCGTATATTGGAGGGTGTTGCCGTCACCCCGGCCCGCAACAACCGGGCGCTGGCGCTCTTCCATCTGGGGCACAGCGAGGAGGCACTGACCGCCGCACTGGACGCCTGGCAACAGGACCCGGGCAACCTGTTCGCCCTTGGCCTGGCCCTGCAATTGCGCCTGTATCGGGGCGACGAGACCGGCGCCCAGGGGCTCGCGGTCCCCTTGGCCCAGACCGAGGCGCGGCGCATCGAGGATGCCCAGGCGCAACTGGCCGCCCTGCTGCTGATCTGGAAGGATCAGGCCGCCTGGGACGCCTTCGAGTACAGCAGCAAGGCCCCGTGGATCGGGGAGGCGACCGGCATCCCGGAGGCCATGCGGCTACTCTATGGCGCCGGTGCGGCCAGCCGACTGGGCCATGGCGATCAGGCCCGGGCCTTATGGCAGCGCGCCCTGGCCCGGCACCCGGGGCTTGCGGCCGCCCGGGAGAACCTTGCCGCGCTCAAACGCGATGGCGTACCACCCCCCTACCCGGCCTTGTTCGACCTGGGCCAGGTGTTCCCCATCGGCATCATGACCGCGCTGCACGAACGTGATGCCGCGAGCCTCCTCTCCCGCATCGACCGGTTAGGCATCCAAGATAGCTATCTGGAGGCGCTCTATCTGAGCGGCGATGCGAGGGTACGGGGATTCGCCGCACACTTTCTGCAATACCGGCTGGGGCACCTGACCCCGCCCGCAGAGGGGTCGAGCACCCGGCGGGCGGCGACCATCCTCCGCGACCTGGCGCGGCTGCCGATCGGCACCACGCAGGAGCGTCTCGGATTCCTCACGGCCCTACGCGACCGCAAGCTGCTTGCCAGGGATGAGGCCGTCAAGTTCTGGGACGGTACTTCACTACAGGAGGTCCAGTTGTCATCGACCGAGATTACCCGGGAGCCAGCGCCAAGCAACCTTCCAAAAGACCTGCTGAACCTGCATGATCAATCAGTGCGTCACTTGCGGGCCGGCCGGCTCGAGGCGGCCGAAGCGGCCATCAACACCATCCTGGCGCGCGTCCCCGACCACCAGACCGTCCTGGGTAACATGGCGGCGCTGCGCGGTCTTCAGGGCCGGGGTGAAGCGTGTCGGGAACTCCTGCGCCGGATCGTCGCGATCCATCCGGACTATCTGTTTGCCCGCTGCAACCTGGCCGGTTTACTGATTGAGGACGGCGAATTGGACGCGGCCGCGGCGTTGCTGGAGGGACTCGCCCAACGGCCGCGGCTGCATATCCAGGAACTCTTTACCCTCCATGGCGTCATGGCGATGCTGCACCGCGCCCGCGGCGAAGACCAAGCCGCCGCCACCCTCATCGCCACCCTGGAGGGGTTGGTGCAAGACGAGGACGACGAGCGACTGCTGAAGATGGCCAAGGCGCGCGTGGCGCGGGCAACCGCGGGAGGGCGTCTCAAGGGAGCCTTAGGCGCCTTCATCAAGAGCAAGACTGGGTTGGGCTGACCGACATGGCTCGTCTATGAGGGTCGTCTATGACGGCTTGCGCACGACATAGCGGACCTCCAGATCGCGCAACGCCTCCGCCGGCCACTCGCGGTATGCCGATCGCGAGGCACGCAGGCGTGGTAGAAAGCCCGCGAAATACGCCTCGTCAACCTGGCGCGGGCGCTCTTGCGTCAACAGGTGAAAGCCCGCGCACTCAAACAATTGACTCATCTCGCGCGGGCGCAACTGGCAACCGCATTCGCCGAAGTATTCATCGAACGTGCGGCGATAACGTTTCGGCGCCAACAGCAACAACTCGAGCGGTCGCTCCAGCGCCCGATGATCGCGGAAATCCACCTGATGCGACCCATAGCCACCGGGCCGGGTGAGGCGCCACAGCTCGGCGAAGACCCGCGCGTGATCGCGCACATGCTCAAATACGGCATTGGAGAATACCGCATCGAACTGGCCATCGCTAAAGGCCGACAGGTCTTCACCGCCAGCCGTGGTCCGCATCAGTACCGCGGACGGATAGTCCCGTGCGGCGATGACCGCGTCCAACGGGGCAAGCGATTGGCCGATCGATTCCCGATCGATCCGTTGACGCAGCGCCGCATAGAATCGACCGTGATAGTCATCCTCCCAGGGGGCGAGAAAACGATCCGCCACCGCCACGCGCGCGCCCATGCAGGCCAGGGTCAACATCACGCCGAAATTCCGACCAGGCCCCAGTTCAAGCAGCCATGCACCATCGAGCGTATCGCCGGCCTGCTCAAGGAAGCCGCGATAGGCTTGCGCGTTGAATACGGCATAATCGACATCGCGCGCGATGGTTTCGGCGTCATGCGGCAGGCGGCGGAAATTTTCAGGCAGCGCGGGCGGCGGCGGACTGGCGATACGCCGACTCGCATCGAGGATCTCGTGTGGCCAGGCGCTAAACGGTAAACCGCCCAGTCGCTCAACGAGGCGTCTCGCCCGAGGGATAAGATTGATTTCCATTTTTTTCCGGCTGCGCGGATCGGGCCGCGTCTAGCGTGAAGCCAATGTCAAATTCCGACAGCGCGTCTCGCGCACAAAGAGCGCAGCAACCAGTGCCAGCAGTGCGAAGCCGCAGGAGAGCCAGAGCCCGTTGCGATAGTCGCTCAGTGCGTAGTGGCGCACCCCCGCGATCGATGTCCCGTCCCAGGTCAGATCCATGGCCCAGCCGAAGGCGGGCTGCATGATCGCCGCCCCCAGGAAGAGCCCGGTGTTGACCAACGCGATGGCCATGCCGGCGACCCCCGGCGGCACCACCTCTTTGGCCGCGACATAGCCGACCACGAAGCCGCCGGCACTGAACCCCAGCAGGCCAAAGAGCGCAAACCCGGTCCAACCCGGCCCCCAAGGCAACAGGATCAGGGCGAGCCAGGCCAGCACCGCGAGTGTACAGGTCCCGACGATAACCGGCTTGCGGCGTCCCAGATGGTCCGAGAGTGAGCCCATCAACAGACAGCCCAGGGCGAACGCGGCCAGGGCGACCGTGGTGTAGAGCGAGGCGGCGGTGCGCTCCAGGGCGAATGCGTCCTGCATCAGCTTGACACCCCAGAGCCCGACGAAGGCGAACAGGCTGCCGGTGACCCCGAACATCATGAAGAACACCGGCCAGACCGCCGGGGTGCGGAACACCCCGCGGAGGTCCAGGAGCCAATGCTGGTGGCGTTCCGGGTGCGGCGCCAGGCCCTCCATCTCACGCACCGAAGGAAACCCCGCATCCTGCGGACGGCTGCGCACGACGATCGCCGTGAGCACCGCGGTGGCGAATGACAGTACACCGATGCCGACAAAGACGGCACGCCAGGACACCACCGAGACCAGCAGCGCCAGCGGCCCGGCCGCCAGGATGGCCCCGACATTGCCGAGCAGCAGGGTGGCTCCGCTGATGGCACCGGAATAGCGCTCGGAAAACCACTGGGTGTTGCTGCGCATGAGCCCGACGAAGACCACCGAGACCCCGAGCCCGACCAGGAAGCGGCCGATGGCAGCGACCTCGAAGGTCTCCGCCAACCCGAACAGGACCGACCCCGCCCCCGCCACCAGGCACGCCAGGGCGACCCCGACCCGCGGCCCCAGGGTGTCCGCCAGCACCCCGGCGGGGATCTGCATGGCGGTATAGATGTAGTAATACATGGCCGCCAGCGAGCCCAAGGCCGCCCCGCTGGTATGGAAGGTGGCCATCAGTTCGCCGGCCACCACCCCCGGGGCCATCCGGTGAAAAAACACCGTCATGTAGGCCAGGACCAGGATGCCATAGATGCCCCAGCGCCGACGCTGGAAGCTTCGCCATTGAGCGGGATCGAGTAGCATCGTGGGAGGTCCTGGTGACGAGGAGTACCGACAGCCGGTCGGCGGATGAAACTACAAACGACGTTGGGCGGCAAGGTTGCCAAACGCCCGCTGGCGATTGGCCGACCGGCGACTGTCGGCGCTCCGCGCGCGCCTCAACCAAACCCGTCGGGATTCCCCACCTGCCACCGCCAGACGTCAGACACCATCGCATCGATCCCGAACTGCGCCTGCCAGCCCAACTCGTCGCGCGCCCGGGTCGGATCGGCATAGCAGGTGGCGATATCGCCCGCCCGCCGCGCGGCCAACTCGTAGGGGATCGGCCGGCCGCTCACGCGCTCGAAGGCGGCGATCATCTCCAGCACGCTGTAGCCGCGCCCGGTGCCCAGGTTGTAGACCGGAACGCCGGGATGCTCCGTCAGCTTGGCGAGTGCCGCCAGGTGTCCCCGCGCCAGGTCCACCACATGGATGTAGTCGCGCACCCCGGTGCCGTCCGGGGTGGGATAATCGGCACCGAAGACCCGCAGCCGCGGCCGCTTGCCCACCGCCACCTGGGCAACGAAGGGCATCAGGTTATTGGGAATCCCGTTGGGGTCCTCGCCGATGCGCCCGCTCGGGTGGGCGCCGACCGGGTTGAAATAGCGCAGCAGGACGCAGTTCCAGGCCGGGTCGGAGACGTGCAGGTCGCGCAGGATCTCCTCGATGAAGAGCTTGGAGCGGCCATAGGGGTTGGTCGCTGACAGCGGAAAGTGTTCACGAATCGGCAGCGACGCCGGGTCGCCGTAGACGGTGGCCGAGGAGCTGAAGACGATCGACTTGACCCCCGCCGCCGCCATCGCCTGACACAGGGTCAGGGTCCCGCCGACATTGTTGTCGTAATACTCAAGCGGCCGCTGCACCGACTCGCCCACCGCCTTGAGCCCGGCGAAGTGGATCACCGCGTCGATCGGCCGGGCGCCAAACACCGCATCCAGGGCGGCCCGGTCGCGCACATCGGCCTGGACGAAGTCGAAGCCGCGCCCGGCGATCGCTTGCACCCGCCGCAGGGACTCTTCCTTGCTGTTGCACAGATTGTCGACGACCACCAGCTCGTGGCCCGCCGCCAACAGCTCCACGCCAGTGTGGCTGCCGATATAACCGGCCCCGCCGGTGACCAAGACACGCATCGTCGCCCTCTCCTGGAAGCCTTGACAGCCCGGAGTGTAACCGAATCAATCACTCACGCCAAGGCGCCAAGCTCGCCAAGAAATACAAGAGTGTAGGGGCTTTATCCGGATCCTCATCGGGTTCATCGCCAAAGGCCGATCAGCACTGAAAAACCTTGGCGTGCTTGGCGCCTTGGCGTGAGATATTCGGGTTAGCGGACAGCCGGCGTCCGGCGCATCCGCCCCAGGGCCTGCCGGGCCAGGAGCGGCAATACTCCCAGCAAGGTCAAGGCGCCGATCAGCCCCGGCGAGAAGACATCCGACAGGCTGCGCACCGCCGCGAGCTCGGTGCCGGCCTGCGCACAGATCAGGATGCGCGCCAACATGCCGAGCTGGCTGACCCAATAGAAGGTGCCGATCCGCATGGGCGTGAGGCCCATCGCCAGGTTGACGATGAAGGCGGGAATGACCGGCGCCAAGCGCAGTGAAAAGAGATAAAAGGCGCCATCCTTGGCGATACCGTCGTTGACCGCCGCCAGCCGCGCGCCGAATTGGCGCTGCACCGTGTCGCGCAGGATGAAACGGGAAAGCGAAAAGGCCAGGGTGGCTCCGCCCACGGCGGCAAAGGAGGCGATCAACGCCCCCTTCCAGAACCCGAACAGGGCACCGCCGATCAGGGTCATGAGCGCCCCGACCGGCAGGAACAGGGTCAGCAGCATGAACAGCGCCACATAGCCGCCCATGACCAGCAAGGGGGCGCGGATATACCAGGCGTCAAAGGATGCCTGGCTCGCCTGAAACGCCGCGAGCGTCAGGTGTCGGTGCAGACCCAGGGCAAAGAAGGCCAGGATGAGCACGGCGATGGGAATCAACAGCGCGAAGCGTTTCATCAGGCCAGATTACACGAAAAGTTAGATGCTCGGGTCGGCACGCGCGCCACTGGGCAGGGTCCAGCGCGGCCGCGCCCCGCGCGCCCAGGGTCGATTCATGGAAGTCTTGTGTGCGGTATAGCACGGTGGGAGGCCCGTTGCCTGGTTTACCGTGGCGGCCCGGACCCCGCGATTATCCCGAATCGGGGCACTGAACTCAACGGAAGTCGATGATGAAAAAACGTTTCTTGCCGATCGCCGCGGATGCACGCAGGCCCCTGACAGATGGCTAAACCAGCAGCACGACAAAACGGCGTCATACGGCTGGCGCTCCTGCTGGGGCTGGGCGCTGGACTGTCTGGCATCGCCCCGGTCGCCGCCCAGGCCCTGAAACCGACCATCGCCGATTGTGCGGTGATCGCCCGCGATGGGGAGCGGCTCGCCTGCTATGACCGGCTCAGTGGGCATGTCGCCGGCGCCCCGGCGCAGTCGCGGGCCGCCGCGACACGCACCGCCGCGGCGGCACCGGGGGCGCTGCTCACGACGCCAACCGTGCCGGCTAAGACGGCGACCACCCTGGACCCCGCCCCGCTGTCGCTAATCGATACCGCCTGGGGCTTCAACCCCAACTCCGATCGCTTCAGCATTGCACTCTATCGCCCTAACTATGTGCAGGTGGCACGCTATTCCGACCGACCGAACAATGTGCCGTTCCAGGCCCTGTTCAATAGCGCACGGACCCCCAACGCACAGTTGGACCCCACCGAGGCGCGCTTTCAACTCAGCTTCAAGGCACGGCTGTGGGCAACCGACAATCGCCGTTTCGGGGTCTGGGTGGCCTATACCCAGCAGAGTCAGTGGCAGGTCTACAACAGCGCACTCTCGCGCCCCTTCCGCGAGAACAACTACGAGCCCGAAGTACTATTAAGCTACCGCCCCAATGTCGAATTTGGCGGTTTCAATTGGCGCCTGCTCAACATCGGCTACAATCACCAGTCCAATGGCCGCGCCAATCCGGTCTCGCGCAGTTGGAACCGGATCGTCGCCCAATTCGGCATCGAGCGCGGCAACTTTGCCCTGCTCATCAGGCCCTGGTATCGCATCCCGGAAAGTGGCGGTCGTGACGACAACCCGGACATCCTCGACTATTACGGCTACGGCGATCTCACGGCCATCTACAAGTGGCGTGACCACAGCTTCCAACTCATGGCCCGCGGCAACCCCAACACCAGCAAGGGCGCGGCCCAATTCTCTTGGACCACCCCGCCGCTGCTCGGCCCGCTGCGTGGCTATGTCCAGGCCTTTACCGGTTACGGCGACAGCCTGATCGATTACAACTGGAAGCAGAATGCCATCGGCATCGGCGTGACATTGAACGACCTGCTCTAACGACCATTGGAAGCGGCAAGCATCGCCGGCGGCGACCCTTCCGGGAGCCGCGCGGACCCTCCCGCGGACTTGGCGCGCGCCACCATCCACCGTCGCTCCAGGGGGCTTGATTGCAGCCTCGGCCCTTGCGGCTACCCGTCGCGGCCGGGGGGCCGCTCCTACCGGGGCAACCCACGCCGGCCCCCCGCACGCGATTTCCGAACGCCGCGCTGGCCTTTGTGGTTAAATTCAGTCCCTATGTTTCATCCAATCCCGCTCTACATCGGCCTGCGCTACACCCGCGCCAAGCGCCGCAACCATTTCATCTCGTTTATCTCCTTGATTTCCATGCTGGGAATCATGCTCGGCATCATGGCATTGATCGTGGTGCTGTCGGTGATGAACGGATTCCATCAGGAGATCCGCGAGCGGATCCTCTCGATGGCCTCGCACGCCACCCTGAGCGACCCCAACGGCGGCGGCATGGCCGAGTGGCGCGACGTACTCGCCAAGGTCCGCGCCAACCCCAAGGTCGTCGGGGCCGCCCCCTTCGTCGAGGTCCAGGCCATGCTGGTCGGCCCCTCCAACGTGAGCGGCGCCCTGGTGCGGGGCATCCTGCCGAAGGAGGAGGACCAGGTGGCCGAACTGCGCGGCCAGATGGTCCGCGGCTCGGTGGACGACCTCAAGGCCGGGGACTTCAACATCATCCTGGGTCGCGACCTGGCCCAGTACCTAGGGGTCGGCCAGGGGGATCGCGTCACCGTGGTCACGCCCCAGGTGAGCGCCACCCCGGTCGGGGTCATGCCCAGGCTCAAGCGCTTCACCGTGAGCGGCATCTTTTCGGTCGGGATGGCCGACTATGACCGCAGCGCCGCCTTCATCCAGATGGACGATGCGGCCAAGCTCATGGGCTTCGGGGACGCGGTCTCCGGCGTGCGGTTGAAGCTAACCGATATGTGGGAGGCGCCCCGGCTGGCGCGGGAGATCGCCTACGAACTGGGCGGACTCTACCGCATGGTCGACTGGACCCAGGTCCACGCCAACTTCTTCCGCGCCCTGGCGATCGAGAAGCGGATGATGAGCATCATCCTGTCGCTGATCGTCGCGGTGGCCGCCTTCAACATCGTCTCGGCCCTGGTGATGGTGGTAACCGACAAGCGCGCCGACATCGCCGTGCTGCGCACCCTGGGCGCCTCGCCGCGCAGCGTGATGGGCATCTTTATCGTCCAAGGGACCGCCATCGGGTTGGTGGGGACCCTGCTCGGGGTGGCCGCCGGGGTACTCCTGGCGTGGAACCTGGAACCGATCATCGGCGGCATCGAGTCGGTCTTCGGCGTGCGCTTCCTGGACCCGAGCATCTATTACATCAGCGAGCTGCCCTCCGACGTCCACTGGCAGGACGTGCTGACCATCGCCGGCTCGGCCTTCCTGATGTCGATCCTCGCGACCCTCTACCCGGCCTGGCGCGCCGCCAACACCCAACCCGCGGAGGCGCTGCGCTATGAATAGCACTACCGCGGCCATCGACGAATCGGCGACCACCCCGGCGGCGGTGCTGGAGGCGGTCGGGGTCGGCAAGACCTTCACCCAGGGTCCCCAACCCGTCGAGGTGCTGCGTGGGATAAGCCTCCAGGTGCCGGCCGGGGCACGGATCGCCATCATCGGTGCCTCCGGCTCGGGCAAGAGCACCTTGCTGCACTGCATCGGCGGACTGGAACGGCCGACCACGGGTCGCGTGTGCTGGTCGGGCGAGGACGTGAGCGGGCTCTCGGAGGGGCGGCGCGGCCGACTGCGCAACCGCCAACTGGGCTTCGTCTACCAGTTTCACCACCTGTTGCCTGAGTTTACCGCCATCGAGAACGTGGCCATGCCACTGCTGATCGGCGGTGAATCGGCCAAGTCGGCGCAAGCCAAGGCCGAGACGATCCTGGAGCGGGTGGGCTTAGGCCACCGCGGCACGCACAAGCCCTCTGAGCTATCCGGCGGCGAACGCCAGCGGGCGGCCATCGCCCGCGCACTGGTGACCCGTCCGGCCTGCCTGTTGGCGGACGAGCCCACCGGCAACCTGGACCGCAACACCGCCGGCCAGGTCTATGAACTGATGCTGGAGCTCAACGCCGACATCGGCACCGCGCTCGTCATCGTCACCCACGACCCGACGCTCGCCGCCCGCATGGATCAGGTCTGGCGGCTGGACGACGGGGTGCTGACCACCGACTCAGAGGCCAGGGCCGCCGCCATCTCCTGAGTGCGCATCTCCAGATAGCGTTCGCGCCGCTGCGCGATCTCGCGCCTCAGGCTCCAGCGCCACAGCGCCTGGGTCCCATAATAGCCCACCGCAGCAAAGGAGAAGGCACACACCGTCATGCCCAGCCCAAGCGGTGTCAACACCGCGAGCCAGTTGTGCGGGGTCGTCCAGAATTCCAGGTCGAAGCCCTTCGGGGCGACGCCCATCATCCAGGAGCCGACCGCATAGGCGAAATAAAACATGGGCGGGATGGTCACCGGATTGCTGATCCACACCATGGCCACCGCGAGCGGCAGGTTGACGCGAAACAGCATGGACAGCGCCGCCGCCGTGAACATGTGGCCAACGGGCGGCAGGTAGCAGATGAAGCAGGCCACCGCGACGGCACCCGAGGCCGAGCGGCGGTTCAGATGCCACAGGTTCGGATCGTGGATGCGCTTGCCGAACACGGACATATAGCGGTTATCCAAGATCATGCTGGGGTGGGGCATGATCCGTTTCAGCAGCCTCCTCAGGTTCATCTGTGTGATCCGTGCCAGCCGGTTCTTCGCCTTCAGCGGTTTATTCACATGGTCATCCGGGGGTAAGGGGCGGGCGTGCCGGCCTTGATCATGGTTGCAGCCCCCCCTACTCACTACTGGTGACACCGCTGCCGCGGCGTCAGGCGCTCGGCGCCGGGGGCATGGGAGGCCGGCTCATCATCAAGGCCGGCACGCTATCTGCAGGGCCTTGGATCTGGCCTGGACTGTCGGGGTTGGCTACCGCGCTGGTAGCCGTCAGACTTGAACGCCGCACTATAACCGGTCCTGGCGACCAAGCTGGCGATTTTCCAGCGAGCAATGGGCGGCCGCCTCCAGGCCAGCGACCAGCGGCCGCTTGCTGAACACGGGGTGCTTTACCGTGAAAGTCGCGCCGGGAGCGCGATCCAATTCTCCCTCCCCCCTCGTGGGGGAGGGCGGGGTGGGGGAACGGCCGGCGCCCGCCACTTTCACCTTGCGGGGTGGTGCGGGCGCCATGGCCGTTAGCCTCGATCACTGTTGCGCGGGCCGCGCCTACCCGCGATCGAGGCCGGCTTGCGCGAAAATTGACAGCCGGAAACGTCAGTTCTTCCGCAACCCCGGCGAACACCAGGGCCACCTGCGCTCATTAGCTGACCGGGCACTGCAACATAACCAGTCGGTGAGAAAACCGCAAATTTGGCATTCACTGGGTATAGCGAACGATGACCACATCGCCCGAGCCACTCTCCCCTGCCGACATCCTCACGCGACTTGAGTCCTTGCTGGACGCCAGCGAGCCGCAAGCGCTCCATGCCGCACTGCACCGACTCATCGGCATCCTGCATCAGGACCTGGCGAGCGCTGGTCGAGAACGCCGCAAGGCGCACGCACTCAAGGCCCCGGAAGGGCCGGTCGCCGACGGCGACGCCACCCCGCGGCGCCGCGCGGAGGATGCGCTGCGCGACAACCAGGCGCGCCTGGACTGGGTGCTGCGCACCACTGGCGTCGGCTTATGGTTCAACACATTGCCCTTGGAGCGATTGAACTGGGATGAGCAGACCCGGCGACTGTTCTTCGTGCCGCCCGCGGTCGAGCCGACCATCGCGCTGTTCTGGAGCCGGCTGCACCCGCAGGACCGGGAGCGCACGCGCGCGGGGATCGAGGCCGCCCTGCGCGATGGGCAATTGTACCAGATCGACCACCGGGCGGTGGACCCGGAGTCCGGCGCCATTCGCTGGATTCGCTCTGCCGGTCAAGTGACCTACGATACGGATGGGCGCCCGGCCCGGTTCGACGGGATCAATTACGACATTACCGAGCGCAAACAGGCCGAAGCCGCACTGCATCGCAACGAGGCGCGGTTGCGCCTGCTCTCCGAAACGACCGCGCGGCTCTTGGCGACGGATGCCCCCCATGCGCTGATCCACGACCTGTGCGCCGCCGTCATGACCCACCTGGACTGCCAGGTCTTCGTCAACTACCTGGTGGAGGAGGCGACTGGAGCCTTGCAATTGAGTGCCTACGCGGGCATCACAGCGCTGGAGGCCGAGCGTATGGCCGGGCTGGAGGATGATACGTCGATCTGCCAGACCGTCGCCCGCACTGGACACCGGATCATCGCCGAGGACCTCCAACACCGCCAGATGATTGAGTCATTGGGGGTGCGCGCCTGTTGTTGCCTGCCGCTGCTGGTCGGGCAGCGGGTACTCGGCATCCTGTGCTTCGGCACCCGGACCCGCGACCACTTTGCCGCCGACGAGATCGAGGTGATGCAGAGCATCGCGAACAAGGTGGCCATCGCCTTAGAGCGTTTCCAGGTCCAGTCGGCGTTGCGGGTGAGCGAAGAGCGCTACCGCGGCTTAGTCGAACAGGCAGCGGATGGCATCTTTGTCAGTGACCAGCGGGGCCGCTACCTTGACGTCAACACCATGGGCGCGTCCATGCTGGGCTACTCGCGCGACGAACTGCTGACACTCACCATCGCCGACGTCATCGCCCCGGAGGAGGTGCCCCGCATCGCCGGGGAAGTAGCCAAACTGACGAACACACAGGTGCTGTTCAGCGAATGGCGGTTTCGCCGCAAAGACGGCTCGGTCTTCCCCGGCGAGGTGCTGGCCCGGCAATTGCCCGACGGGCGCCTGCAGGGCATCCTGCGGGACATCAGCGAGCGCAAGTGCAACGAGGCACTGCTGGCCGAACAGGCCGAGCAACTGCGCGCGGCCGCCCGCCTCAAAGACGAGTTCCTCGCCATGCTCGCCCATGAGCTGCGCAACCCCTTGGCACCGATCGTCAATGCAGTACAGATCCTGAAGTCAAGCGAGTTGACCGATCTCCAGTTCGGCTGGTGCCGCGATCTCATCGACCGGCAGGCCGGGCACTTGAAAACGCTCGTGGACGATCTACTGGATATCTCCCGCATCGCCCGCGGCACGTTCGAGATCGCACGGGGTAGGGTCGAGGTCGCGGACATCGTACAGCGGGCGGTCGAGGCGACCCGGCCATTGATCGATGGCCGCCGACACCGACTATCAATCCAGTTACCGCCTGAACCGATTCAGGTCACGGGCGACCTGGTGCGACTGACCCAGGTGGTGGCGAATCTGCTCACGAACGCGGCCAAGTACACCGACAGCGGGGGGCAGATTCGCCTGCGGGCGGAACGTGAAGGGGCCGCGGTGACGATTCGCGTCCAGGATACCGGCCGCGGCATCGGCCCCACCGTGCTGCCTCACCTGTTCGATCTGTTTTACCAGGCCGACCGCACGCTCGACCGCGCCGAGGGCGGCCTGGGGATCGGTCTGTCGCTGGTGAAGCGCGTGGTGGAAATGCACGGCGGCACGGTGCAGGCATTCAGCGACGGCCCCGGGCAGGGCAGCGAATTCGTGGTGCGCTTACCGCCGCGTGCAGACACCGGGCACAGCGCCCTGACGGTGGCCCGCGCCACGGACGCGGCGGGCCAGGCGCCGGTGCGACTGCTCGTCGTCGATGACAACCGGGATGCGGCCGACAGCCTCGCCATGCTCCTGGACGGCGAGGGTTGCGCGGTGACCCTGGCCTACGATGGCGAGACGGCACTGGCGCTGGCGCTGGCGCAACAGCCACAACTCGTCCTGCTCGATATCGGACTGCCCGGGATGGACGGATATGCCGTCGCACAGGCGATCCGCCATCGCAGCGCGGGGGCGCCGATCCGGCTCGTCGCCCTGACGGGGTATGGACAGCCCACCGACCGGAAGCGCTCCCAAGCGGCCGGGTTCGACGCGCATCTGGTCAAACCCGTCGATCTGCAGACGCTGCGCGGACTCCTGGCCGAGGTCAGAAATGACCTGGATCACCCGCGACCGCCCGCGGATGCGGTAGAATCGCCGATCATGGGTGCAGCGGCGCCACGCGAACAGCCACTGCGCCCCCCGCCGCCGACGCGGCTCGCCCAGTTCGCGGGACGCCATACCGCCGGGGCGCTGGTCACCGTCCTGCCCCATGAACTCAGCCAACCCTTGGCCGCCATCGCCATGTACAGCAATGCCACCATCGCGTTGATCCGATCCGGAAAATCCGCGCCGCAGGAGTTGGTGGATGTGCTCGCGCGGATCGAGACCCAGGTCAAACGCGCCGCCGAGATCCTCGCCCGGCTGCGCGAGTTCGTGCGTCCCGGCGAGGCCGCGCAGACCTGCACCGACCTGTGCCAGACCATCTCCGACGCGGTCGCCCTGATACGCCCCTTTGCCGCCAGCAAGCAGGTGAAGCTGGTGGTGGACCTTCCGGCTGAACCGGTCAGTCTGGAGGCCAGCAAGACGCTCATCGGACAGGTCGTGCTCAATCTGCTGTTCAACGGCATTGAGGCGATCGAACAGGCGGGCAGCACTCAGCGGCAGGTGCGCGTCAGCGTCTATCCCGAACCCACGCAGGTGCGCGTCAGCGTGCAGGACAGCGGCCCCGGGATCAGACCAGAAGACACCGAACGTATCTTCACGCCCTTCGAGAGCGACAAGCCCGACGCCTGTGGCCTCGGGCTCGCCATCAGCCGGTCGCTGATCGAGGCACTGGGCGGGCGCCTGTGGGCGGACACCACAATGACTGACGGGGCCACCCTGCACGTGCGGTTACCGCGGCCTGCCCACAACCAGACCGATCAATAACTCTTCCTCAGGCACTTTATGGAACGTCAGTGGAGGCATCAGTACAAATGAGCGAGCAACCGACGGTATTTGTTGTGGATGACGATGAGGGCGTGCGTGAGGCCATCGACTGGTCATTGCGCCAGGCGGACTTACGCGTCGAGTCCTTCCCCTCCGCCGAGTCCTTCCTGGCGGCGGCTCACGGCGAGCGCGCGGGTTGTCTGGTCCTTGATATCAGTATGCAAGGCATGAGTGGCCTGGACCTGCAGGAGGAGCTGAAGAGGCACGGCTCGGAACTCCCGATCATTTTCATCACCGGCCACGGCGACATCCCAACCACTGTCAAGGCCATCAAGGCCGGGGCCTTGGACTTCGTGGAGAAGCCGGTCACGCGTGACACCCTGATCGAGCGCATTCGGGCGGCCATCCGGGAGGATGAACGGCGCCGCTCCCAGCGCGCGGTGGGGACCGACATTCGTGACCGCTATCAACTGCTGACGACACGCGAACGGGAGGTCATGGAACTGGTCACCAAGGGACTCTCCAACAAGGAGATTGCCCGTCTACTCGAAATCAGCCCGCGAACCGTCGAGAACCATCGCGCCCGGGTCATGAAGGCCATGGAGGCAGACAGCCTGGCCACGCTCTGCAACATGGCCAACCTGTGTAGTTGAGCGTACCGCGTCAGGAGCAGCAGGCGGACCCGACCGAGGTGCCCGTGGCCGCCGCGAAGTGATTGCGAGAGCAGTAATTGGCATCGCCCTGGATCAGTGAAAAGCGGCACCGGACAGCCGGATGGTCGGCCAGCAGCACGACGGTCGCACCCGCCCGCCGCAGGTCGCCGCTGAGCATCCGCAGCAGTGCGATACCGGAATCGAACACCCGCTCGACCCGGGTCAGGTCCATGACGCACAGGCGCAGACCATTGCGCAGCTGCGGGACCAGCCCGAAGACCTCGTTGGTCATCGACAGGTCCAAATTGCCCTCGAAAACCAGGTCAAGCAGATCGCTTTCGGGATCATACACGGAAATTATGGGCATAGAGATCATCCTCCGCTGGTTCGTCGCTGGACCGGGATCCGCGGCGCTCTTGTCATGATTGTGGCTCGACCGCGGCGGCGGCGGCGGCGGCGGCGGCGCGAGACGGAAACAGATTCGGAATTGGACCGCGCGCGGTTATTCACCGCACGCACCGCGATCGGCAGCACGACGACCTCGAGCGGTCTGACGCTGCCATTGACATTCTCTTTCGGGCCACTGGCGCCTTACCATCCGTAAGACTACCTAGCGAGGCCTCGCCTCAGACCAACGCGTCTTGGTCTTGCCGCGGCGCACACACACATCCGCTCAGGTGCGACAGGTTTTCTGTCGTCAAGCTGCTTGGTCCCAACCGACCCTAGGCTTGCGCGACGCGATTTCGGTATTTCGCAAAGAGGCATTGCAGCGTCGCGATATCGACGGGTTTGACCAGATGCGCGTCAAATCCGGCGGCCCTGGAACATTGCCGACTCTCCGGGTCGCCATAACCGGTCAGGGCGACCAGCCGCAGCCCTGGCAACTCGGTCTGCTGGCGTAGCCGTAGCGCCAGGGCATAGCCGTCCGCCCCCGGCAGCCCGAGATCGATGAGGGCGATCTGGGGCCGTTGCGCGCGCGCCACCGGCAACGCCGTCTCCCCATCGTAGGCCGTCAGCACCCGATGTCCGGCCTGGTCCAACAGGACTGCAAGACTGTCGGCGGCATCACGGTTATCGTCCACGATCAGCACACAGAGCCCATCTTGACTCGGTGCAGATGCGATCGCGGCGCCGACCGCATCGGTTGGCAGGGCTGGCAAGCAGGGAAGACAGATGACAAATTCGCTGCCCTGCCCCCGACCTTCGCTGAACACCTGGACGGTTCCACCGTGCAAATCCACCAAGCGCTTGACCAGCGAAAGACCAATCCCCAAGCCACCCCCGGCACGATCCAGCGTCTGATCGGCCTGATAGAACAGGTCGAACAGGTGCGGCAAGACACTGGGGTCAAGGCCATGGCCGGTATCGCCGACACGGATGCTGACCTCATCACCGTTGCGTTCAGCGCTGAGGTGAATCTGCCCGCCTTCGTCGGTGTATTTTGCCGCATTCGTGAGCAGATTCGAGACGACCTGGGCGAGCCGGAACCGATCACACTTGACCTGTATCGGGGCGTGCGGCAACTGCACCCTGAGCTCATGTCGACGGGCATCGATCAGCGGTCGGGCGGTTTCCACCGCACGCTCCAGGATATCGACCACCTCGACCAGCTCCATTCGCAGCTCGATCTTCCCGCGGGTAATCCGCGAGATATCGAGCAGGTCATCGACGAGTCGGGTCAGATGCTGGGTTTGGCGGGCGATGATGTCACGGCACCAGGTAAAGTGAGCGCCGTCCAACCCGGTCTGCTGCAGAATCTCAGGCTCTCTGGGAACTCAGTAGGTTATGATATACTTAAATTACATGATCTTACGAAGAACTGGAGGGCGCCATCGAGTCTAACACCACGTCACTTAAGCAAGCGATGGAGATATTAATTGATCTGCCAAATATTCAAATCC
>NZ_CAJAXH010000201.1 GCF_903946935.1 uncultured Thiodictyon sp. | reverse complement strand
TTGACGACGTTCTTGAGGGTAGAGATCGGCCGCTCGTTATGTTTGTTGATCGCGCTAGCTTCCATCATTCAAAAGCAGTTAGGGACCATGTACGAGCAAATCGCAAACGAATTCGCGTCTATTTTTTACCTAAGTACTCGCCTGAATACAATCCAGCGGAACAAGTCTGGCAGGAGATAAAAGAAAATCAAGTCGGACGGCAGCCCATATATACAAAGCATGACTTAAATAGGAAATTGCTCAATGCGCTCAAGAGGCTGCAGGGGGCCTTGATCATCGTTCCGGCCAGCGGCCTGCTTCGGGAGTCCAAGGCTTCAGCCTTGGTCCTGTCCAGCCAAGGCCGAAGCCTTGGACTCCGGCCCCGATTTGGCCGGAACGATGATCGAGGCCCTGCAGGGGAACGTTGCCCGAGTCAAATCGTTCTTTGAAATGTCCAACACGCGGTATGCTCTTGGTTAAATGAATTATGTTGTGATAACAAATGGGACCCCGATAAGTAAGCCTCTATCTCAAAATGGTTCTTAGACAGCCTCTTATAATCTATTGCATATACCGCAATCAAGCTAAACCAGTGCCGCACCCCATGAACGAGGAATTCTGAAATGAGAGGGTCGTTATCCTGGTGGCTCATGAGATCCCTGCGGATCGCGGTGGGGGTGTGGCGTCGCGACCCGGAATATCTCGCTCGTCTGGGCCTGCTGAAACTTGCCCGCAGGTTGCCGTGGCGCATCGCGGAAGAGTCACCGAGCGACGCGGCGTCCGCGGGGGAACTTGGCGACGATGCGAAGGCCGATCGATCCGTACGAGGTCTATTGTTCGATGCCTTACCGGACCTTGCGCCGCTCGTGACCTACCCTGACCCAGACCCTGCCGCGACACGCAGGCTGACGGTCTTGACCGACTCGCTCGACGCTGCCAGCCAATTCGGGGCGGATGCCACGGCGATCCTGTTCGCGGTCGCGCTGGCAAGGCACCGGGGCCTGCGGCTGCGCTGGGTCACCCGGCACAGACCACCGGAACCCTCGACGATGGGTGCCGTTTTGGCCGCGCATGGGGTTAGCTACCACGACAATATCGACTTCGACTATGCCCCGATCGGCACAGTGACGCGCGAACTCGGCGTCGCCGACCATGAACTCATCGCCACGACATCCTGGCAGACCACCTGGGCGGCGCTGCAGAGCTTCGATCCATCACGCATTATCTATCTGGTGCAAGACGATGAACGGGTGTTTTACCCCGCGGGAGAAGAGCGGCTTCGCTGCCGTGAGATCCTGTGCGACGCGCGGATACGCTTTGTCGTCGACAGCGCCGTGCTACTTAAACATCTGGTGGCCGAAGGAATGACGGGGGTGGCCGCCAACGGGATCGCTTTCGAACCGGCCTTTGTGCGCACACTCTACTATCGAGAGCCCAGACCTCCGGGCGGCAAACGGTGTTTTGTGCTTTATGCTGGACCGAACCATCCACACCATCTGTTATTGCGGGGACTCGAGGCGCTGGCGGGCGCACTGGAACGTGGATTTTTCCCCGCCACGGAATGGGATGTGCACATCATCGGAAAAGCCATCCCTGGCATCGCGCTGCCCGGCGGCATAGCGCCAACGATCGCTGAAGCCCTGCCTTGGCAAGACTATGCGGCACTGATGCGCCGGACCGATGTCGCTCTGTCATTGAGTTGCACACCACGCCCGAGCTATCCATCATCTGAATTTGTTGCCAGCGGTGCCGTCGTTGTCACCAATCACCATGAGCGCCGCCACAGCATCGATTCCGAGTGCGCCAATATCCTGTGTGTCGAGCCGTCCGTAGAGCACCTCGTCGCGGCGCTGGGACGGGCGGCGGAGTTGGCGGCAGGCGCACCGCAGCGGCAGGCGAACGACCTGGCTACGCGTATTGATCGGGATTGGGCGGTGGCCTTCGCGCTGGCGCTTGGCGCACTGGCGGGATACTGACAGATGTTCTTGACGAATGTCGCTGCCAGCAATTATGTGGCCCCTTGGGCTGAATCCTTTACGGAGCGGTTGGATCGACTGAGTCAGGGGTCGCGCCATGTCGCCTATGTCTATCCGTACCCCAACATGGCCACCTTCCGCTATCGGGTCATGAACATGGTCGAGGCCCTCGAGACGACCAACCATGCCGTGGGTGCAAGTTGGTTTTTCCGCGATGAACTGTGCCACCGTGACGCGATCATCGAACGGGCCGACGTGATTGTTATCTGCCACGCCAAATACTCAGTTGATTTTGCGCAATTGGTTGCGCGGGCGCACGCCCGCGGCCGGCGGGTGCTGTTCGATATCGACGACCTGGTGTTCGATAGTCGCTATGTGCATTTGATATTGAATCACCTTGGCAACGCCACCGTCGATGCGGACCTGGACTATTGGTTTGCCGATCTGGGTCGTTACGGCGCTTTGCTGAGGCTATGCGACGGCGCCATCTTGACCAATGAATATCTCGCGGAGCGGGTTCGCGACTTTTGCGACCTGCCGACGGCCATCGTGCCAAATTTCATGAATCGCTCACAACTGGATCACTCTGCGCGCATTCTCGACAGTAAGCGATCCGCGGGTTTTGCACGCGATGGGCGCATCCATGTGGGCTATTTTAGCGGTTCAGCCACCCATCGTCGTGATTTTGCCGTCATGGCGGACGCCCTATCAGGTCTCATGGCGGTCGACCCACGCATTGTTCTGCGGATTGTCGGGTTCTTGGAGATCGACGAGCGGTTTGCCTGCTTCGGCGATCGGGTCGAGGTCTTTCCGATGCAAAACATACTTGATCTCCAGCGGCTGATCGGTCAGGTTGAAATCAATGTGGTCCCGCTGCAGGACAATGCCTTTACTAATTGCAAGTCTGAATTAAAAGTGTTCGAGGCGGCAGCCGTCGGTACCATCAGTATCGCCTCACCGACTTTCACCTTGCGGGGCGCCATCCGAGACGGGGAAACCGGGTATATTGCGCCGGCCCATCAGTGGCAACAAACCCTCACCCGCGCAATCGATCGGCTGGACGACTATCCAGCGATGGCGATGGCGGCCGCCGCAGCGGCCCTGGCGCATTATGTCCCCGAGGTCCAGGGGCCGGCCGTCATCCGCGCCTTGTTCGGTGACTGGGTTGAAGATCCGACCTCATGACCAGCAGACCCGGCGACGGCTCAAGATGAAGGTTGGCCCGTCGGTGGTCGGCAGATGCAGGTCGACCCTCGGGTGGCGGCGAATTTCTCAAAGGCGGACGGTGAGGGCAGGCCCGGTGCGAGAGGGCGCGGCACTGTTATTTGATTCAGTTGCTTGCATCCGTGACCAAACTGAAAAACTACGAATTTCTAAATGTTATCGCTGCTTGACATTTTGTAATGTGTGGCTACACTTATTCCTTAAATCTTGCCTAGTGGTGGTAGTTTAGCGGGTTTGTCAACATCAACATCGGAGGGTTGCTGTGTCGCAAGAAAATGTCCCTAATTTGAAAATTTTTATGCTTGGAGTTGGGGTTTTCGCCACCCTGGGGATCGGCGGAGCGGGAGTCTACATGGCGCGACAGGCGGCGGCATTGACGAGATCCAGTGACGATCTGGTTCAGGAGCTGAAGAGCTTGCGGGCTAACTTGGCTAGCCAGCCAACGCCGCCTAGCACTACGGCGGCGCTGGCGCGAGCGCCTGCGCCCGCGGGGGAACCGGAAACTGCGGCCGTTGTCACCGCGTTGCGAGAGGCCTTGGCCCCCCTATCCAAGCAGGTCGCGGAATTGGATGCGTCAATTCGCCGTCAATCGGCAGTCCGTTCGGTGGCGGCGAGCGTCCCCCCGGGCGTAGCGCCGGTGCCACCACCCTTTATCCCGCCGCCGCTGCCAAGAGCTGACGGCTTACGCCAGGGGCGAAATCCGGCCGCACAGGACGCTGTTCCAAAGGAAACAAGGGAACGGATCGATGCGATATTTCAGCGGAACTCGGAAGACGTGCGTAACAGAATCGCGGCTGAAACCGATCCGGAGCGCCCAGACCCCGAGGTTCTGATGCGCGTGATGAGTCAGGCACAGGCTGAACTTGCTTCAGACTTGTCTGGTGTCATGCCGCAAGAGGAGTACGACGTAATGTTCCCTTCAATGGGAGCGGGTGGACCCACGCCGGGTGGTAGCGACGCTGCCAAAGGCAAACAACAGAAGTAAACAGAAATGGAGAGAACGCGATGAAAACCATGAAGTCCTATGTCGCCGCAGCCGTCATCGCATTGACGGCTTTGCTTAGTTCGCCTGCCGCGTGGGCTACCCGGGATCAAACCCTCGCGCAATTGCTCAACTCAACCAACCATCAAGGCTCGTTTGTCTACTATAACACCCTGGGGGTTGTCTATAATAACTCAACGTACAAGTCTTATGCATATACCAATGCCTATAATACGTACGTTGATCTTATTTATGCATGGTACTATGCTCCAATAGGGAGTGGCATGGAGGCTTATGCGAAAACCGCATATCAGCTGCAGTACTATGCCTATCTCTATTCGGTGTATTCCTATGTCTATGGTAGCAGTTACGCGACGACTGCGAGTTTATATGCAGACTACGCGATGTGGTATGCCGGTCTCTCTCAGTACTACGCGGCTTACAACGCATAGCGTTCCGATCCGTTAGGATGCGGGGAGTTAGACGCGGCGTCGGCGGAGGCAATAATGCCATGTGCGGCGGGGTAGTGCTGCAATCCGTATGTTCTAAGATTCTATGAACGGATCGTGCGTCATAACGCCACCTGGCTGCGTAAATGTAGGTCGCCTTGAAAGGCGGCCTACACCTCAACTGACTGGGCGTTCGCCGCCGGATAGGGCGGGCGACGAATCGGTGACTTGTGGGCGGGCCTGCCTAACCATCCCGATGGCACCGCGCCCGTTCATCAGTAGGGCAACCGCGAGGGTCAACAACTGCAAGATCGTCGCTAGGGCAATGGCGGACTCCGCCGGCTGACCGAAGAAGGCGAGGGCGACGACGGCGGCGGCCTGGTAGATGCCGACATAGCCGGGCGCTGACGGCAGTGCGGACCCTGCCCCCAGGCAGACCAAGACCAGTAGCGGTGCGGCCAGAGAGAGCGGGATAGCGAAGGCGAGGAAGAGTGAGCCGACGGCCAGATAGTCACACGCCACGATCACCACCGCGACCAGCGCGACCTCCAATGTCATCCAACCGCGCAACAGCCCATGGAGCTCGTGCCGCAGCTCGGACAGGAATACATCCGGACGCAGGGACCAGCGCTGTAGCCAGCGTTCAGTCAATGTCGCCACACGCTCTTCCCAGAATCGGGCCCCTTTCACGAAAAACAGCAGGGCGGCGGCGAGTACGGCCGTGCCGATCAGTAGATAGATGAGCCATTCATCCAGCGCCCGGTCGAGCGGCAGGGCGAAATAGAGTCCGCCCGCGCACGCGATCAGGACGACGACATCGACCAGTCGGTCGATCACCGCGCTGGCAAGAGGGAGCGCGAGGGTGGAGCCAGTGAGCCTGGCCAGTGTCACGACCCGCAGAAACTCCCCGACCCGACCCGGTAGGAGCAGATTGACGAGCACACCGAGGTAGGTCGCACGCGCGAACGGCCGGTGCCGATCTCGCGGCAGGCCAGCGATCAAGCGCCAGCGTAGGGCACGCAGGACCATGCTGCCGGCCAAGGCGACCGCGCTCAGTAACACCGGGGGCAGTGAAATGGCAGCGAAGGTCCGCACGAGTCCGCCGAGATCGACTTGGCGGAATGCCAGCCACAGGAATAGCGCGCTCAGTGCGAAACTGACCAGAATGGACGTCCTGATCGCCAACCGGCGCTTACTCATTCGCCTAACTCCAATTCGATCAGGGCGAACATGGCCCACCGGTTCTGCCGTAGCCGCGATTCCATGGCTCGTACCGCTGGATACAGCCAGCCGGGCACCACCGCGCGCAGTGAGACACCGCCGGACAGCACATAGGCGAACGGCATCATGGGGCGGATACGGGCAATGCGCCAGCGCGGGAAGCGCTGCGCAAACAGCGCCGCGTCGCGCTGGAAGACAATCCAGGGGAGTGCCCCATTGGCCCCCGACAGGGGACCGCTGGACGGAATCTCCCAACCGGCCGCGGGCTCGAACGGCTCCGGGTGGAGATGGGAATAGACCCACTTCGACGAGGGGGTGCTCCAGGGCTCCACCATCACGAGTTTGCCGCCTGGTTTCACGCAGCGGGTGGCTTCCGTCAGAAAATGACTGACATCTGGAATATGGTGAAAGACGTCGGTCATCGTGATCGCATCGAGCGAGGCATCCGCGAACGGCAGGGCGCAGGCGTCGGCAATGAGATCGACGCCCGGGGTCAATAGGATCTCACTGGTTATCGCCTGCGGACAGACCTCCTTGAAGAAACCGGCACCAGAGCCCAGTTCCAACACTTGACGACGCTCTCCCACCACGTCGGCGAGATCCGCATACCACTCGGCATAGAGGCGTCTCAGGAATGGCTTGGAGGCGATGATCTGACGCCGCAGCAGGGTCGTGCGCGGATCGTCGAGCGATAGTCCGCGGGTGAGCGGGTGTTGCAGCAGGTGGCCGATCATCGCAGCGCTCCAGATCAGACGAATTTGATGCGACGGGCGGCAAAGGCCACCATCCGCAGCAGCAGCCAGCCGTGACGCCAGCGGGAGATATTGGTCTCGCCATACCGACGCGCCCGGTAGCGGATGGGCACTTCCATGATCTTGAGATTGAGCCGCGCCGCCCCGAACAGCAGATCGAAGTCGCCGAACGGATCGAAGTCGCCAAAATAGGAGCGATTATGGGCGATCCGCTCGTAATCGCTGCGCCACAGCACCTTGGTACCGCACAGGGTGTCGCGTATCGCCTGACCGAGTAGCCAACTGAAGGCCCAGGAGAAAAACTTGTTGGCGACCAGATTGGCGAAGCGCATTGCCTCGTCGGCCATCGGATAGACCAGCCGCACGCCATTGACGAACTCGGCCTGGCCGTTGGCCATGATCGCGTAGAAACGCGGCAAGTCCTCGGGTGGGACGGTGATATCCGCATCCAGGATCATCAGGATGTCGCCGGTGGCCGCGGCAAAGCCGGTACGCACCGCATCGCCCTTGCCCTTGCCGGGCTGCTTGAGCAGGCAGCAATTGCGCTCGGGGTGGCGGGCAATGGCCCGCGCGATCGCCTCATAGGTGTCGTCCGTGGAGTTGCCCTCGACGAATAGGATCTGGGTACCCCCGCCCATCTCCGGGATGCGTGCCATCAGTTCCTCGATATGGCCGGACTCGTTTCGCGCTGCCACCACCACCGATACGCTCGGCTGCGGCGTAATCGCCTTGCCTAAGGGACGGGCCACCATCAGATTGGCCAGGTCGAACCAGCGGAAGGGTAGGACCTTGGCGAGATAGCGGTTCGCCAGCTCGGAGATGACCGGCACGCGCAGGGGGGCGAGCACCTCTTCCCACTCCCGCAATGGCTCAAAACCGGTAATCTCGAGCAGATTGGCCACGTCATGGCGCGTCAGCCAGTTTTGCGGGAGATTGGGGGTCGCCAGGCCCAGTCGGCGCGCCAGTCCGAGCGGCAGGCTCCACAGATGACTGTGGAAGTTGAATAACAAACGGGTATGCGCGGCACAGAACTGGCGCAACTCGCCGAGCATGGACTGGACGTCCCAGAGGTCGTTGACGATGTCGGAGAGGATCACGTAATCAAAGGCTTGGGCATCCAGCGTGAGCGCGTGGGCATCGGCCACGACGAATTGCAGCCCGGGGTGCGCCAAGCGCGCCTGCTCGATCATCTCGGGAGAGCAGTCAATGCCGACGCCGACCGCCGGCCGCACCGCCGCGAGTAGTTCACCGCGGCCACAGCCGATCTCGAGCACGCGCGCGCCCTCTGGGATCAGGTGTCGGTAAACGGTACACAGCCGGGAACGGTAATAACCGCCCCAGGAGGAGGCCGGGCTGCGGCTGACCTGGCCCCAAAAGGTCCGGCGGGCCGCGAGGTAGTCAGCGGCCTCCTGCCTGAAGGTCTCGAAAGCTGTCACGCGCTCACTCCAACTGCGTTAGGGATCTTAGTCTGAAATAGGGCACACCGAAGAGCGTCTTGCTGTCATGAGGGTCGAGACAGAGCCCCAAGAGCTTGCCATCGTAGCGCGCCAGGCTCGTATCGGCATAACCATCATAATGCTGCGCCCCCGCCGCATCGTTCGCCCCAAGTTGATCGGCATGAAACAGTGCCCCGCCGGTAAAGGAGGCCACATCCGCTCGCCACCAGGTGTGCGTGCGGATGCCGCGCAACAAGGCTTCGCGGGCGACTTCGCCGTGTAGGAAATCGGCCGACCGGCCGTCCTCGACGAGACTGAGCGAGATATTGCCACCGCGGTTCATCCGGGTCGCCACGGCCTGCTGGCCCTCTGGGCACCCGTTAAAGGGCACCCGCGGCGCTGCCGCCAGCCGCGCCAACGGGGTGAACGGTAGCAGGAGTATACCAAGGACCAGCAGTGCAACGATCGGCTCCAGGACCGAGCGGCGCACCGGCGGCGTCTGCTCGGTCACTGGCTTGGCCCCGCCCAGCCACGCCACGAGTTGCGCAAAGACCGCGATGGCGATGGCGATCTGTAGCGCATCCACCCCGACCGTGGCCGCGAAGACCCTGGGTCCACCGTCTCCGAGCAGCCAGGGGGCGGAGGCCAGAATGCCCAACGACAGGAGCGCAATCATTAGGTAGCGCGGATCGCGATAGCGCCACAGCAGGGGCAGCCACGCGAACCACCAGCACAAGCGTACGGCCGCTGCCGCGTGATCCAGGCGGTAAAAGCCATAGGTACCGCCGGCGACGAAGGCCTTCAGGTTGGCCGCGAGGCCCTCATAAAACAGCGTGGGTTGCCGGGTGATATTGCACCAAGCCAGGCCGAAGACGGCATGCGATTGCGAGGCATCGGTACCCACTGCAAACAACTCGGGGTGGTCGATCAGTACTTGAGACCACCCCTTACCGCCGACCGACAGACCATAGAGGGTGTAGGCGAAGTTGCCATGCGAGGCGGCGAGGTCCCCGCCGATCGCCCGCACCAATCCCACCTGCAACGCAAAACCGGCCAGGATCGCCAGCACGGTAACCAGTACCCACCACCAGCTGCGGCGGCGACTCGCATGCGCCATCCAACCGGCCCACAGCACCAGTGCGGGCAGGACAAAAAAGGCCCCGGCCCGGGCGTTCAGCGCCAGCGACAGCATGGCGCCGCCAGCGGCCAGCCAGGGCAGCGAACGCTCATCGGCCGCGCGCAGCAACAAGGCGAGGCCCAGGCAACCGAAAATGAGACCCGCGTTCTCCGTCATGGTCAACGGGAACAGATCGACGCTCGCGTAGGCGACCAGCAGGACGGCGGCTACCAGGGTCGCGACGCCGGGGACCAGCGGCGAGAGTCGTCGCACCAGGGTGAAGATGGCCACGGCGGCGACTGCTGCCTGCAGCGCCAGGGTCGTGAGCAGGTGTCGCCCACCGAGCAGGTTCAGACCGGCCAGCCAAGTGGGGTAAGTGGCGCGGCGTTCGCACCAGGGGTCCAGCCGGCCGAAGTCAAGCAGGCTGTTGGCGCAGCGCCAATAGCCCGAGGAGTCGCTGATCGGAAAAAAACCGGCCACGCTCAAGTCGACACTCCAACCGTTGCGCCAGCGCCAGGCCAGCAGACCCCAACAGCACAGCAGGAGTGCCAGGGCGACGGCGGCCGCGAGCCATGGGCGCCGCGTGAGGTCCAAGGGAAAAAAGAGTCGATTGAACAGGCCGCGGCCAATCCGGCACCAGGCGGTGCCCTCCGCCGCCCCGATGCAGCCGCCCGCCAAGGCGAAGCCGACCGCGCCCCAGAGCAGAAATGCCAATGCGTAGCCCAGACCGGATGGGCTCCAGGGGGCTGCGGCAGTATAGCGCCGGCCATTGGTGCGGGGGTCGCTGCAATCCGGTGTAGAGAATAAGAGGGCTTCGCGCCAGTGCGAGTAGCCGCCGGGTCCGGACCGGACAATCTCTGCGTCAGTGGCGTGCGGATTGGGCAGCGGCCTGCCGTTTTCACTCAGCACCAGTTGCGAATGGGCGGTGGAACGGGTATCGCTCATCCACTCGATCAAGGGCCAGCCGCCCGGCCTGGGTAGCTGTTTCACCAGATAGGCACAACCTTCCTGGTGGACAATAGGGAGTGGCGGCAAGGTGAAGGTCGTGATCGTTCCATAGGCGCCGCCGAGCCACGCGTAGGCCAATACGACCCCACACCAAACCCATAGCAGCAGCAGCGCCAAGCCCAGGAATGGCCGGCCGTCCAGACTCAAACGGGCGATGAGTAAGCGGCGCATGGCTTCATCTTAATCGAAGAGGTCCCTGTGAGAATCATCGGGGCAGTGCATATTGCCGACGGCTGACGATCGAAAAACGCACTGCTGGGCCTGGGATCAAGCGTGCGATGGTGCCGCGGAGCGCTGGCCCATGGTGCATAACGAGACTCGACAGGGCCACACGAGCGGCGATCCGGCGATGCCGACTGTGTAAGATAGCGCGCCGCCCGCGGGGCGGTCAATCCGCGACACTTGCGCTGTGGCGTTTCTTGCGGGGCGCCAGCGCGCGAGGTCGAGGCCAGGCGGGCCTGACGGGCTGCGGCTTTCTCGCGGACGCAGTCGCAATCGGGCCACCACGGCACCCAATCCGAGGGGGGTTTTGACAACGCCTTTCCCGCGGCCAGCCAAGCCCGCAGGGGCTCGCCGCCAGCGGTCGCCGGGATGGGCTGGAGCCGCGAGTGCAGCCGCCGCGTGACACCGCGCCGCGGTGTCACGGGTGCTTCAGTCCGCTCCGTCTAGCGCCGGTCGAGCGGCACCCATTTGCGGTTTTCCGGGCCGACATAGTTGGCGCTCGGACGGATGATCTTGTTATCCTGGCGCTGCTCGATGACGTGGGCGGTCCAGCCCGTGATCCGCGCGATCACAAAGATGGGCGTGAACATCGCGGTGGGGATGCTCATCTGCGAGTAGGCGACGGCGGAGAACCAGTCGAGATTGGGGAACATGTGCTTGAGGTCCCACATCACGGTCTCGAGCCGCTCGGCGACCTCGAACATGCGCGAGTCCTGGTTGCCCTCGGACAGCCGCCGGGCGACGCCTTTGATGACCTCGTTACGCGGATCGCCGACCGTATAGACCGGGTGGCCGAAGCCGATGACGATCTCTTTGCGCTCCATGCGGGCCTTGATATCGGCCTCGGCCTCCTCGGCTGTGGTATAGCGCTGTTGGATCTCGCAGGCGACCTCATTGGCGCCGCCATGTTTGGGTCCGCGCAGTGCGCCGATGGCGCCGGTGATGGCGGAATAGATGTCTGCGTTGGTGCCGGCCACCACGCGCGCCGCGAAGGTCGAGGCGTTGAACTCGTGCTCGGCATAGAGGTTGAGCGAGGTGTGCATGGCGCGCACCCAGGCGGTGGATGGGGTGTGCTGGTGCAGCAGGTGCAGGAAGTGCCCGCCGATGGAGTCGTCCTCGGTCTCCACCTCGATGCGCCGGCCGTGGTGTGCATAGTGATGCCAATACAGTAGCATGGAGCCGGAGCAGGCGATCAGGCGGTCGCCGATGGCGCGGGCGCCGGCATAGGGCATCGACTCCTTCTCGGGTTCCAGCGTGCCGAGCAGCGAGGTGCCGGTGCGCAGCACGTCCATCGGGTGGGCCGAGGGCGGGAGCTGTTCCAGTGCGGTCTTGAGCGCGGCGGGCAGGCCGCGCATGGCGCGCAGGCGGCGCTTGTAGGCGACCAGCTCGGGGCGGCTCGGCAGGTGACCGTGGATCAGGAGGTGGGCGATCTCCTCGAATTCCGCGTGGTCGGCAAAATCGATGATGTCGTAGCCACGGTAGTGCAGGTCGTTACCGGTGCGCCCGACGGTACAGACGGCGGTGTTACCGGCGGCGGTGCCGGACAGTGCGACTGACTTTTTCGCCTTCGGCAATGTGCTCTCTTGCTCGGCCATGCTGGTTTCTCTCTATGGTTCAGTAATGATGCAGGGGATTATTGTCCGCAAATGAACGCAAATGAACGCAAATGAACGCAAATAAATAAAGGCGCTGGGCCTCGTGTATGGGCGCGGCTTTGTGCGAGTGGGGGCGACACTGGTCGCTAACCATCCGCAGTGCGTGCTCGGCCCGGGAGCGCCCCGGTCATATTTGCGTTCATTTGCGGACCGAACGCCGGTTTTCTTACTCCTGATCCTGGTCCGCCGCGAACAGGGCATCGAGCTTCTGCTCGAAGCCGTGGTAATTGAGATAGTCATACAGGTCCATGCGGGTCTGCATGGTGTCCACCACCTTGGCCTGGGTGCCGTCGCGGCGGATCGCCTGATAGACGTTGAGCGCCGCCAGGTTCATGGCGCGGAAGGCGGAGAGCGGATAGAGCACGAGTGAACACCCGGCCTCGCCCAGTTCCTGCGTGGTGTAGAGCGGGGTGGCGCCGAACTCGGTGATGTTGGCGAGGATGGGCATCCCCACGGCGGCGGCGAAGCGGCGGTATTGGTCCAGTTCCACGATGGCCTCGGGGAAGACCATGTCGGCGCCAGCCTCGACACAGGCAATGGCGCGCTCGATGGCGGACTCGATCCCCTCCACCGCCAGCGCGTCGGTGCGGGCCATGATCACCAGGTCATCTGTGCGGGCATCGACGGCCGCCTTGATGCGGTCGACCATCTCCTGCCTGGAGACGATGGCCTTGTTGGGGCGATGACCGCAGCGCTTGGCGGCCACCTGGTCCTCGATGTGAATCCCGGCCGCCCCGGCGCGGGACATCTCGCGTACCGTGCGGGCGATGTTGAAGGCGCCACCCCAGCCGGTGTCGGCATCCACCAACAGCGGGAGTTGGCTCGCGTAGGTAATGCGGCGCACGTCTTCGAGCACGTCGTTGAGACTGGTGATGCCCAGATCGGGCAGGCCGAATGAGCCGGCCGCGACCCCGCCGCCGGACAGATAAATGGCGCGATAGCCGGTACGCTCGGCCATCATGGCGTGGTAGGCGTTGATGGTACCGACCACTTGCAGTGGGCGTTCGGTCTTGACGGCTTGGCGCAGACGGGCGCCGGGGGTGTTCGCTTGGGTCATGGGTCGGTCCGTGGTCAGTTGGTAGTCTTGGTCGCGAGTCGGCGCTCGACATTTTGCCGCGAGGCGCGGATGTGTCGGCGCATCATGAGTTCGGCCAGTTCGCCGTCCCGTTCGGCGATGGCATCGACGATCAGTTCATGCTCCTTGAGCGCATCGCGTGCCCGGTCGCTGATCATCCCGAACTGGCAGCGGTACATGCGCGCGAGGTGGTAGAGGTCGTCGCACAGGATGCCGATCAGGCGCTGGTTGCCGCTGCCCTGCACGATGCGGTAATGGAAATCCATGTCCCCCTCCTTCTGGAAATAGGCCTGCCAGTCGTCGCGGGCGATCTCGCGCCGGTGCTGCTCCAGCAAGGCCTTGAGGTCCTTGATTGAGTCCGCGGCCATGCGCTCGGCGGCGAGCCGTGCCGCCATACCCTCCAAGGCCTCGCGGATCAGATAGATCTCGATCAGTTGTGCGTTGCTGAGGGTGATGACCCGGGCGCCGACGTTGGGGCGGCGCTCGACCAGATTGCACGATTCCAGCCGCCGCATCGCCTCGCGCAGCGGGCCGCGGCTGATCCCCAGGCGGGCCGCCACCTCCGGCTCGCTGATCTTGCTGCCGGCCGGGATCTCGCCCTCGACGATCGCCAGGCGCAGCTGTCCGAACACGCGATCAGCGATGGTGGAGGTCTCCTCCGGCAGGGTTTCAACGGTGGCGTCCATTCAAAGTGTCGACAATCTTGTTTGAATGAAGCGAAATATAGCCGGTTCTCTGGCCATGTCAAGTGAGTCTGTCGACAATATAGAGTATTGGGCCTGACCCCGGGTGCCCGCGCGCCGTGCCTTTCAGGGCAAATTATTGGGGGCAAACGCAGTCAGTATCCGGTCGAGGCGCTCCACGAAATGGTCAAAGGAGAAATAATCGAGCAACGTCGGCACGCCCCTGGGCTTGGCCAGTGCCCGCACGAGCGCCGCGCGCAACGACTCTGGGTCGTCAGGATTGGCCAGCTCGCCGAGCTTTCCGTCGAGCACCGCGTCGCGACTGCCATCGAGCACACTCGCGACCACCGGCGCCCCGGTCGCCAGCGCCTCGAGGAAGACAAAGCCAAAACCTTCCTGGCGTCCCGCCATGGAGTAGACGTCACACAGGCGGTAATGATCGGCCTTTTCATCCTCACTGATACGACCGGCAAATTTGACATAGGGTTGCAGTTCGGCGGCGGCCACCTTGGCGGCAAGGCGTGGCTGGTCGTCCCCGTCCCCCGCCACCAGATAAACAAGATCAGGCATTTCGGCAAGCAGACGCGGCATCAGCGCGATCAGCTCATCAATGCCCTTCTGGCGCTCCCGTGCATCGAGCCGACCCAGTGTCATAATGACTCGCTTGCCGGCCAGATCATAACGGTCGATGAGATGCGTGGGCTTCGGCCCGCTGCCATAGGTCTCGGTATGGACCGCATTCGGTAAGATGCCGACCCGCCCCGCTGCGACACCGGACCATTCCCGAAACCGGGCGCTCGTGAACTCTGAGATCGAGATCAGGCCGTCGCAGGAACGCGAAAGTCGGTCGACCAGTAATCGACCCGTTGGGCGCCAGGCCTCGGTGCCGTAAATAACACCGATGATCGGCACGCGCCGACCGAGTTGGGCGGCCCGCGCGTAGGGCAACAAATAGATGTGGGTGCAGAGAATTAAGTCGTAGTGCTCAATGGCTGCCTTGGCCACCTGGCGCGTAAACGCCGCCAGCCCTGCGGCAGCCGTGAAGGCTATCTCGACCTTCGCGGGCAGGTCCTCCGGTGTGCTGCGCAAATGGCGCGGCAGCAGCTTTAGTCCTTGAACATAAGGCAGTGCGCAACAGGCGTCGATCAAATCGCGATTATAGACCGCAATACCGCCGAAGCCGCCATGGGCCTCAGGAACGAGCGCCAGAATTTTCATGATAGATAAGCTATGATCTCCGGTCAGCGTCGGGTCATGTGAATGGTGAGAAAAGAGCCCCACTGCAGTGTGTTGGTCAACAGGCGCGTCAAGCCGTCAGGCAAGATACGCTCCAAGGCGCGCTTCAAGCGGCCTGCGGGTATCGGTATCACGTCGGTCTTGAGGCCGGTCACGCGAAACTCGTCAACCTGAAACAGATCGCCCGCCAGGGTACTCCATTCATCCTTGCGATAATAGCGTGCGATCGCCCCGTCAGTCGCCAACTGATTGATGTCGTGGAGGCTGTTGCCCTTGAGGGCACGGCCCTGAATGACGCCTTTAAGGAGCCCGTCGGCAACATAGTATTTCCAGAATGATCGGTGGTAGACCATCACGTTGGCGCGTCCACCTGGCCGTAAGACTCGGTGCATCTGCTCAAGGATGCGTCGCGTGTCCGCCGAATGGTGAATGACTCCCCACGACCAGATGTAGTCGAAACTCGCGTCCGCAAAGCTCATTTCTTCGGCGTCCATTTGCAGTGCGCGCGCGTGCTTCAGTCCCATTTGCTCGAATCGTTTGCGGGTCGCCTCGACGGCCGGCTCGGTAATGTCGATGCCGGTGAACGAGCGGGCGCGAGGTGCGATCAAGCTCGCATGGGAGCCCTGTCCTATGCCGATTTCGAGTACATCAAGTGATGCGAGTTGTGCGTAAGGAATCTCGCGTTCGAAGGGTAATTCACGCCATGGCATGTAGGGCCGCGCCGAGTTGTAGAATCGGGTATCGATTTCAGCGAAGTACTCTGGGCTGTGCTGAGCGTAAGGTATCTCGCTGCGCCAGTCGTATCGCATCGGATTGAATGACCACCAGGTTCGGTTAGCCTCCTGCCATGACCGATGCTGCTCGGGGCTGTCAGGGCGTTGGGTTGGCGAAGAGAAGCCCTTCGCCTTGCTGAAAAATTCACCATCGACGAAATCATCTCTTGACATGGCGAGATCCTATAATCGTTTGTTCGCCGGGAAAGCAATCCCCGCTGCCACCAACGCGGGAACGGGGTTAAGCACAATGACTCGGCTCTTACCGTGAAAGTCGCGCCGGGAGCACGCTCCAATTCTACCTCCCCCCTTGGAGGGGGAGGGCCGGGGAGGGGGAACGGCCAAGGCGCCCGCTACGTTAAACCTTCGGGTCGGTGCCGGCGCCGTGGTCGTTAGCCGTGCTGGGCGTAGCCGATGGCCGCCAGTGCCGCCTCGATCTCGTCGAGGATGGCCGGATCGTCGATGGTCGCCGGGACCTTGTACTCCTTGCCGTCGGCGATGCTCTTCATGGTGCCGCGCAGGGTCTTACCGGAGCGGGTCTTGGGCAGGCGCGGGACGATGACCACGGTCTTGAAGGCCGCGACCGGGCCGATGTCGTCACGGACCTTATTGACCAGTTCCTTGCGGATGAGCGCCGGATCCCGGTCCACCCCGTTCTTGAGGACCACCAGACCCAGTGGCAGCTCGCCCTTGAGTTGGTCCGCGGCGCCGATCACCGCGCACTCGGCCACGTCCGGATGGCTGGCCAGCACCCCTTCCATGGCGCCGGTGGACAGGCGGTGGCCGGCCACGTTGATGATGTCGTCGATGCGGCTCATCACATAGAGATAGCCGTCCTCGTCCTGGTAGCCCGCGTCACCGGTCAGATAATAGCCGGGCTGGATGGAGAGGTAGGACTGGACGAAACGCTCGTCGGCGTTCCACAGGGTGGGCAGACAGCCGGGCGGCAGCGGGAGCTTGATCATGATCCGGCCGATGTCGCCGGGCTTGACCTCCTCGCCCTCCTCGTCCAGTACCTGGATGTTGTAGCCCGGGACCGCGCAGGTCGGTGAGCCGGGTTTGACCGGCAGCAATTCGATGCCGGTGCAGTTGGCCGCGATGGCCCAGCCGGTCTCGGTCTGCCACCAGTGATCGATCACCGGCACCTTGAGGATGCGCTCGGCCCACTGCAGGGTGTCCGGGTCGCAGCGCTCGCCGGCCAGGAACAGGGCGCGGAAGCCGGCGAGGTTGTAGCGTTTGAGGTGCTCGGCGTGGGGGTCGTCGCGCTTGATGGCGCGGAAGGCCGTCGGGGCGGTGAACAGGGCCTTGACCCCGTGCTCCTCGATCACCCGCCAGAAGGCGCCGGCGTCCGGGGTGCCGACCGGCTTGCCCTCGTAGACCACGGTGGTGGCGCCGATCAGCAGGGGGGCGTAGACGATGTAGGAGTGGCCTACCACCCAGCCGACGTCCGAGGCGGACCAGAAGACCTCGCCAGGCTTAATGTTGTAGATGTTGCCCATGCTCCAGGCGAGCGCCACGGCGTGACCGCCGTTGTCGCGCACCACGCCCTTGGGGATACCGGTGGTGCCGGAGGTGTAGAGGATATAGAGCGGATCGGTGGCGGCCACCGGGACACAGTCGGCCGGTTGCGCGGCGGCGACCGCCTCCGCCCAGCCGATATCGCGGCCGGGGACCAGGGTGCCCGGCTCCTGTGGGCGCTGATACAGGATGCAGTGCGCGGGCTTGTGGTTCGCGAGATCGATCGCCTCGTCGAGCAACGGCTTGTAATGAACCACGCGGTTGGGCTCGATGCCGCAGGAGCCCGCGACCATGACCTTCGGTCGAGCGTCGTCGATGCGGGTGGCCAGTTCGCGGGCGGAAAAGCCGCCGAAGACCACCGAGTGGATGGCACCGATGCGGGCGCAGCCAAGCATGGCGATCAGCGCCTCCGGCACCATCGGCATGTAGACGATGACCCGGTCGCCCTTGGTCACGCCCAAGTCCTGCAAGGCCCCGGCGAAGCGCGACACGCGCTCCTGTAACTGTCGATAGGTGATGATTTCCTTTGAGTTTGTTACCGGACTGTCGTAGATGATCGCGGCCTGGTCGCCGCGGGTGGCCACATGGCGGTCCACCGCGTTGTAGCAGGTGTTGAGCTCGGCGCCACTGAACCAGTGGTAGAAGGGGGGGGTGGAGTCGTCTAAGACCCGGTCCCAGGGCTTGATCCAGTCGATCAGGCGCGCGGCATCCGCCCAAAAGGCGTCGGGATCGCTCATGGAGCGGTCATAGATGGCTTGGTAGCCCATGGCAGTTCTCCGGTTGGGTGACCGCGGCCCCGGGCGGTGCAGCGGTGTAGCTGTGTATTGCGCGTCGCAACATTAGTCGGTCGCGGCGCCGCGCGCAATGGTCGCCGAAATGCGGGCGCACGTCTGTATCCACTACACCCGGCGGTCGATTCCGGCTATCCTGTCGACCGGGGCCGCCCCGGCGCGGGGCCGGTCCTTGAACTGCCCGCCGGTGCGGGCCTGGCGGGTTGACGGATGCCCACGGCGCGGCCTCAGTGACCGCGTCGGTGGGTCGCCAGCCTCAGTCGCAACCAGGCGAGCTGTCATGCCTAGTAGGCACAAAATTTACACGGATGAATGTGGTTCGCGGGTCCTTCCCCGCGGCATCCGCGGGGCTTTCGCTTGAAAGCGGCGCCGTGGTGGCGGCACTGTGCAAGTGCGGTGAGTTGCCTGTTGCTCGCCCAGTTGTCGGCCCCGTCGGCGCTGCGTGCTCAGGAGGTGATCGTCCATCCCGGGGTTGGGGTGACGACGATCACCACCAACGAGGCCCGCCTCTACCTGACCTTGCGGCTTAAGACCTGGCCGAACGGCGAGCCGGTCAAGGTCTTCGTGTTGCCGGACGACGATCCGCTGCACCGCCGCTTCGCCAACACCGTCTTGGGGCTGTTCCCCTACCAACTACGCCGGGTATGGGACCGGCAACTGTTCTCCGGCACCGGCCAGGTCCCAACCGCGGTGGCGAGCGAGTCCGAGATGCTCCGGCGGGTGGCCACCACCCCCGGGGCCATCGGCTATGTTGAGTCCGTGCCAGCCGGCGCGCCTGTCCGCCCACTGGAGGTCCGCTGATGATGGCCGTGATTGCCCGTATGGCCCTGTGGCCCTTACTCCTGCTGGCGGGTGTGGCGGTCGCTGGCGAGGCGCGGACGCCGTCGCTGTGGGAGCGGCTGCAAGGGGATCGGCTGCAGATCCATGGCTTTGCCAGCGTAACCGGGATCCAGACGAGCGCTAACCGTTTTTTGGGCAGTACCCGACAGGGTTCGGTGAACTTCATCGAGGTCGCGCTCAACGCCTCCTATCAGTTCAATCCGCGCGTCCTGTTCTCCGGACAGGTCCTGGCGCGGCGGGCCGGGAGCCTGGCAAACGGCTCGCCGGTGCTGGACTATGGGTTGGTTGACGTGACCCTGGCCGAGACGGTCGAGCGCCGTTTCGGGGTGCGTGTCGGGCGCCTCAAGAATCCGCTTGGGCTCTACAATGAGACCCGCGATGTCCCCTTCACCCGCCCCAGCATCTTCCTGCCTCAGGTGGTCTATTTCGACAAGGTGCGCAACTTGGTCCTGTCGACCGACGGGGTGATGTTCTACGGCGAGACCGCCACCGGTTACGGCGATTTTTCACTCACCCTGGGCAGCGGTCAGCCGGTGGTCGATGAGAATCTCGAATGGGCCTTTCTGGGCGGCAACTATCCCGGCAAGTTCGAGCCCCACGGGCTGAGCTGGGTCGGTAGTCTGTGGTACTCGGCGCTCCATGAGCGGTTGCGGTTGGGGGTGAGCGGGATCACTTCCAGCCTCCGTTATCGGCCTGGGCGCAGTGGACCCGATCTACCCGCCGGGCAGACGGATATCACCTATCTCATACTGTCCGCGCAATACAACGCGGAGCATTGGACCCTCACCTCTGAATATTCGCGGTTGCCTTTGCGTTGGCAGGGCTACGGGGCGTCCTTTCCTTATCGCAAGACCGACGGCGAAGGCTATTATCTGCAAGGGACTTATCGTGTGCTACCGACCCTGGACCTGGTCCTGCGCTATGAGGAGGGCTTCACCGATCGCACGGATCGCAGCGGTCGGCGGTTGTCTGCGGCGGTCGGTGGAATGTCCCCGCCGAGCGACTATTTCGCCAAGATATGGACCTTTGGGGTGCGTTGGGACCTCGATCCGCATGTCATGTTGAGCGCAGAATACGAGCGCCACCAGGGGACTTACACCACGTCCTACCGAGAGAATGGTGCGGCCGCCCTGGTGCGGGACTGGGATCTCTTTGCGTTGCAAATCGCCGTGCGTTTTTAATCGACGATCATGGATAGTTCACGCCAGGATCGAACCCGACCGGCCTTCATGAGCCTGCGCTGGCAAGCGCTGATCGCCCTGTCGCTGGTCCTCTTGATGGTCAATGGGACGCTGGCGTACATGGCGTACCGGCAATCGTCGGCCCAGTTCGATCTTCAGCAGTTGGGTGTGCGGGAGAATCAGGATCGTCAATTGCGCGGCTTGCTCGGGCGCAACTACGAGGAAATGACCCGGCTGGTGAGTGTGGTGCCGCTCCTGGGGCCGGACCCCGCGGCAAGCCCAGCGGCGGAGTTCGGCGAGCGTCTGCGCCGCGGCCTGGAGAGCGACGGCGCCCTGCTGGGTCTGGAGTGGGATGTCCGCTCGGTCTATTGGATCAACCCGGCTGGCCAGCCGGCCCTGGTCTGGCCGGCCGACGCCCAGGTCCCGGGGGTGGAATTGCTGGCCGAACTGACCAGCAAGGACGACAGCGTCACCCAGGTGCTCGCGTGCGAGCCCGAGTGCCTCCAGTTTCTCGCCGCGCCGGTGCTGTGGCAGGGGCACTCCGCCGGAACCCTGGTGCTCGGGCGCTCGCTGGCCGATGCGCTGCTTGCCTTCAACGCACTCACCGGGGCGGAGGTGGCGGTGTTCAACACCAGCGGGGCGCCCGCCGACGCGGTGCTGCCGCACTTTTCCGCCATGACCCATCCGAGTCGGACCGCGCCGATTATTGGCGCCCTGGCCCCCGAGTTGGCGGGCCGCGTGGGCCACGCGGGCCGCGGCCAACGGGTGCTGGGGGAGCTCGGCGGTCAGTGGTTTGAGGTCTTTCTGGTCGATGGCCTGGCCCCCGGGGTGGCGGCGCTCGTGGTCAATGAGGTGACGGAGCAACGTCAGGCGATCCGCGCGGCCACCCGTATCAGCATCCTGCTGGGCCTGGGCGGCCTGATCCTGTCCGGCTCACTGCTGTTCTGGCTCGCCCAGTCCTCGGTGGGACGGTTGAGCCGCATCGCGGTCGCACTGCCGCTGTTGGCCGATAACCGTTACACCGAGCTGCGCTCCAGCCTGCCCCCGGTCGGCGGCCGGCTGACCCCGACGGATGAGCTGGACCATCTCAGTGAGACGGCCCAGACCCTGACGGATCGTATGGAACAGCTCCAGCGCGACCGTGAGGAGGCCGAGGCCCGCCTGGTGTGGCTGGCCGACCACGATCCGCTGACCCGGCTCTTCAACCGTCGGCGCTTCAATGAGGATTTCGGCCGTGTCCTCGATCAGGCCCAGCGTTTTGGCCACCGCGGCGCACTGTTGTTCCTCGACCTGGATCAATTCAAGGACGTCAACGACTTGAGCGGGCATCAGGTGGGTGACGCGATGTTGCAACGGGTTGCCGAGCAGTTGTGTACCCTGATCCATCCGAGCGATATCCTGGCGCGGCTGGGTGGTGACGAGTTTGCCCTGGTCCTCCCGGAGTGTAGCGACGCCGATGCCCTGGTCGTTGCCGAACGCGTCCAGGCGGCGGTTCGGTCCATCCTGGTGCGCGAGGGCGGCCGGGTCCATCGGGTGACTGCCAGCATCGGCATCGCCCTGTTTCCGGATCAAGGTCAGGAGCCGCAAGAGATCCTGGCCAATGCGGATCTCGCCATGTTCCAGGCCAAGGAGAAGGGGCGCGGACGCTGTTACCTGTTTGCGGCGGAGGACCAGGCGCGCGAGCAGGCCGACGCCCGGGTCACCTGGCGGGACAAAATCGCTGAGGGTCTGCGCGACGAGCGCTTCGAGCTGCATCTTCAGCCGATCGTGACGGTCGCCACCGGCGCCATCGAGCATTGGGAGGCGCTGCTGCGGCTGCGCGACCTCCGCGGCGAGTTGATCTTTCCCGACCGCTTCATCCCGGTGGCGGAGAAGACCGGCCAGATCCAGGCCATCGATCACTGGGTGTTGACTCAGGCCATCCGCCTCCTGGCCGGCGACCCGCGCCTGCGACTGGCGATCAATCTGTCCGGCGGTGCCATGAACGACCCGGCACTGCTGCCCGATCTCGAGCGGCTGCTCGCCGAGCAGCGGGTGGCCCCGACCCGCCTCACCTTCGAGGTGACCGAGACCGTCGCGGTGGCGAGCATCGTGCGGGCGAGCGAGCTGATGCAGGCGATCCGGCAACTGGGGTGTCGCTTCGCCCTCGACGACTTCGGTAGCGGCTATGCCTCCTATGCCTATCTGCGGCGCCTCCCGGTGGACGATGTGAAGATCGACGGCGCCTTCATCCGCGACCTCGCGACCAACCGGGAGGACCGCATCTTCGTCAAGGCCATTACCGAGATGGCCCATGGCATGGGCAAGCGGGTAACGGCTGAATTCGTCGAGAGCGCGGCGATTTATGCGGTCCTGGGCGAACTCGGGGTGGACTGCGCCCAGGGTTATTTTCTGGGCCGGCCGGCACCGATCGCCGAACACGGCCCCAGGCCAAGGGCCGTGGGTGACGGCCCCGGCTGAACGAGCGCCGCGCAAGGCGCGACTGCAATGGGCACTGGAGACCGGTCACCCGCCGGCCTTGAGCCGCTTGCGCATGGCGTGCAGGGTCGGTTCGGTGTAGCCGTTAGGGGCCTCGCGGCCCTTGAAGATCAGGTCGCTGGCGGCCGCAAAGGCAATGCCGTCGCAGGCCGGGGCCAGCGGCCGATAGAGCGGGTCCCCGGCGTTCTGACCGTCGACCACCGCGGCCATGCGGCGCAGGGTCGCCATCACTTGTTCGCGAGCGACGACGCCGTGGTGCAGCCAATTGGCGAGGAATTGGCTGGCGATCCGCAGCGTCGCCCGGTCCTCCATCAGTCCGACATTGTTGAGATCGGGCACCTTGGAGCAGCCGACCCCCTGGTCCACCCAGCGCACCACATAGCCCAGGATCGCCTGGCAGTTGAGATCGAGTTCCTGCTGGATTTCATCCGCCGTCCAGGCGCAGTTGGGGTCCACTGGGACCTGCAGGATGGTGTCCAGGGTGGCGCGCCGTCCGGCGGCGGCGATCTCGCGCTGGCGGGCCGCCACGTCGACCTGGTGATAGTGCAGTGCGTGCAGGGTGGCCGCGGTGGGGGAGGGTACCCAGGCGCAGTTGGCCCCGGCGCGGGGGTGGGCGGCCTTGGTCTCGACCATGGCCCGCATCTCGTCCGGCATGGTCCACATGCCCTTGCCGATCTGTCCATGACCGGGCAGGCCGCAGGCCAGTCCCGTGTCGACGTTCCAGTCCTCGTAGGCCAGCAGCCAGGGGGCGGTCTTCATGGCGCCCTTGCGCATCACCGCCCCGGCCTCCATGGCGGTGTGGATCTCGTCCCCGGTGCGGTCCAGGAAGCCGGTGTTGATGAAGATGACCCGCTCGCTCGCGACCCGAATACACTCCTTGAGGTTGACGGTGGTGCGCCGCTCCTCGTCCATGATGCCGATCTTGAGCGTGTTGCGGGCGAGCCCCAGGGCGCCCTCCACCCGGGCGAAGAGGTCGACCGTGAACTGCACCTCCGCGGGTCCATGCATCTTGGGCTTGACGATATAGACACTCCCGGCGGGTGAGTTGCGCAGCGCCCCGGTGCCCTTCAGGTCGTGTAGCGCGCACAGTGCGGTGATCAGGCAGTCGAGCATGCCCTCCGGGACCTCGCTGCCATCCGGCAGCAGCACCGCGTCATTGGTCATCAGGTGACCGACATTGCGCACCAGCATGAGCGAGCGCCCGGACAGGGTGAGGGTGCCGCCGTTGGGGGCGGTATAGGTGCGATCCGGCGCCAGTGTGCGGTCGAGCATCCGCCCGCCCTTGTCGAAGCGGGCGGTGAGTGTGCCCTTCATCAGACCGAGCCAGTTGCGGTAGACGACCACCTTGTCCGCGGCGTCCACCGCGGCCACCGAGTCCTCGCAGTCCTGGATGGTGGTGATGGCCGATTCCACCAGCACGTCGGCCACCCCCGCCGGGCTTGCCGTACCGACCGGGTGGCTGCGGTCGATCTTGATCTCCAGGTGCAGGCCGTGATTGACCAGTAGCACCGAGGTCGGCGTGCCGGGCTCGCCGCAGTAGCCGGCGAAGCGGGTCGGGTCCTTGAGTTGGGTCTGGCCCTGGTCCGCCAGGTCGATCGCCAGCGCGCCGCGCTCCACCCGGTAGCCGCGGGCGTCCCGGTGGCTGCCGTGCGCCAGGGGTGCGGCCTCGTCCAGGAAGGCGGCGGCGCGGGTGATGACCTCGGCCCCGCGCGCCGGGTTGTACGCCTGGCCGCGCGCCCGACTGCCCTCATCCGGGATCACATCGGTGCCGTAGAGCGCGTCGTAGAGGCTGCCCCAGCGGGCATTGGCCGCGTTCAGCGCATACCGCGGGTTGCTCACCGGGACCACCAGTTGGGGGCCGGCGATGTGGGTGATTTCGGGGTCCAGGTTGGCGGTGGTCACGACGAAGTCCGGCCCCTCCGGGACCAGATAGCCGATGTCGGCGAGGAAGGCGCGGTAGGCGCCCTGGTCGATGGGCTGGTCCCGGTGCGCCAGATACCAGTCGTCGATCTGCACCTGGATGCTGTCGCGGCGCTCGAGCAGTACCCGGTTGCGCGGCGCCAGCTCGGCCAGGATGGCAGCGAAGGACTGCCAGAGTCCGTCCGGGTCGCAGCCGGTGCCCGGTGCAATCTCGTCCTTCACCAGGTCATAGAGTGGCTTGGCGACCTTCAGGCCGCCGACCTCCACGCGTTCGGTCATGGGTGTTCTCCAACCCTCAGTGGACGAGGGTTTCTGATGGATGATTCGCGGCAGGGCGGCGAGGCGCCCCGCTGCATACGGGTGCAATGTCGGGCCGCGGGGTCCCGGCTGCAAGTCGCGGGGCCCATTGTCTGACGGCGGTCAGGGTGTCGGCGCTCCCGGCGAGGCAATGGGGGGCGGGGGCGCGAAGACCGCCTGGCCGTGGGAGTCCTGATAGCGTCGCGCGATGGCGGTAAAGGTGTCGAAGGCGCCGAGGAAGGCATCGACCACGTCGGGGTCGAAGTGGGTGCCACGCCCGGCGCCGATGATCTCGCGGGCCGCTGCAAATGGCATGGGTTTCTTGTAAACACGTTCTGAAACAAGGGCGTCGAAGACGTCCGCCAGCGCCATGAGACGGGCGGCCAGCGGGATCCGCTCACCGGCCAGACCATCGGGATAGCCCGCGCCGTCCCAGCGCTCATGGTGCCAGCGGGCGATCTCCCGGGCCAGGGCGAGAAATTCCAGCGGGCGCGGGAGGCTGCGTTCGGCCCAGGCGATGGCATCCGCGCCCAGCGCGGCGTGGGTCTTCATCACCTCCCACTCGGCCGGGGTGAGTGGGCCGGGTTTGAGCAGAATCTGGTCAGGGATGCCCACCTTGCCGATGTCGTGCAGCGGTGCGGAGAGGACCAGGACCTCGATGAAATGGCTGGTCAGTGCCGCGCTGAAGCGTGGGTGGTCGCGCAGCGACTCCGCCAATTCACGCACATAGCCCTGGGTGCGCAGGATGTGGTTACCGGTCTCCAGGTCGCGGATCTCCGCCAGGTGGGCCAGGGCGCGGATGCTCACCTCCTGGATCATGGCGTTCTCCTCCATGCGTCGATTGACCTCCTGCTCCAGCCAGGCGTTCTGGTCGCTCAACCGGTCGCGCGCCAGCTTCAACTCCAGGTGGGTGCGTACCCGCGCCTGCACCACCGTCGGGACGAACGGCTTGCCGATAAAGTCTACCGCCCCGGCCTTGAACCCCTGCACCTCGGTGCGGGTGTCGTCCAGTGCCGTGACGAAGACCACCGGGATGTCCTGGGTGACTGGGTCTTGGCGCAGGTGCGCCAGGACGGCGAAGCCGTCCATCCCCGGCATCATGATGTCGAGCAGGACGAGATCCGGGCGCGGCAGCGAGCCGGCGATCCGCAGCGCCTGGGCGCCGGAGCGCGCCGCCCGCACCTGGTAGTCGTCGCCGAGAATCGCGGCCAAGACGGCCAGGTTCTCCGGTTGGTCGTCGACGATCAGCAGGATGGGCCGATCCCGGTCCGACGGGCCGTGCCGCGGGTCCACGGGGCGTCTCAGCGCACTCGCTGGGCGGCGCGGCCGGAGGAGAGGGCCGCGCGCACGCGCCCGCCCGCGGCCGCCAGCGAGGGCTCCCGGCCCAGGTGCCACAGGATCAGGGCGGCGGTGAAGACCAGGCTGTCGTAGGTCGGCCCGCGCTCACCCCCCAGGGCCGCCATCCCGGCCTGGGCGGCCGCCTGGGCGGCCGCCGCGGTGTCGAGGGTCATGGCCTCGTCATCGCCCGGACGGATGGTCTGGGGCAGGTCATCCGGCAGGGGGACAGCGCGCACGCCCACGTCGATGTCCAGGACCGCCGGGTCGATCTCGAAGGGTTGCTCCGTACCGCCGTCCTGGAAATTGAAACAGACGCCGCTCTGACGCAGCGACGGGATCACGCCACCCTCCACGCCGCGCACCAGCAGGCCCGAATCGAAGCCGGCATGGCGGGCGAGCAGGGCATAGATGCGGGGGTATTTGGTGTGGACGAAGCCGGTGACCAGATGGGTCTTGGTGCGCCCCACGATGGGTTTGGTCAGCCCCTCCACGGTGGTGAGTGCCTGGCGCTTGACCACCCCGGCGCGCAGGTCGAGCAGTCCGTGCAGGGCCGGACAGAAGGCACGCTGGTCCAGATAGGTCCAGCCCAGCGCCGGGTCCGCCAGCCGGGCGGCGGCGTCCGCGGGACTCAGATCGACCGCGACCCCGGCGGCCGCCAGCACGGCGCGATGGGTGATGCCGAACTTGGGTCCCACCGCGGCCGCGCCCTGGGTCATGGCCGGCACCCCACACTCCGCCAACAAGGCCGGCAGGAAGGGGGCGGCGGGCAGGCAGCGGTTGTAGCCGTCGTAGGGGTCGACGATGTCCACCAACTCATCGACCGCGGCGACCACCGGCGCGGTGGTGTCGCGGACCGCGTCCAGGATGCCGCGCAACTCGTCGTCGGCCTCACGCTTCATGCGCAGCGCAATCAGGAAGACCCCGGCCTGGATCGGGTCGACCTGCTGGGCCAGGATGGCGGCCATACCGGCGCGCGCCTCCTCCAGCGTGATGTCCTTGGACATCTGCGGCCCCGTGGCGATACGCTGAATGATCGAACGCATCAGTGACTTGGGGTCTGCGGCGGTCTGGTTGCTGCTCATCTGGTTGCTGCTCATGGGTCCTCACGTGGGCATGGGTGTCGATCGATGGCCGCCGGCCGGGCCATTTCAAGAGCCTCCATGCTGCGGCTTTTGCCCCGCCAGTTCAACGCCCGGTGAACCGACGATATTCCAGGCGCCGTTCAGGACTATGCGGCGCTGGACCGCGGCCGGGGTGGCGTCCCACAGCGCGAGGGGCGACGCTTGAGCTCGCGGGTGCGGCGCGGGGGCGAGCTCGACCTCGACCTGCCGGTTCTGGGGCCGGCACAGGGCCGTGCCACGGCCAGCGGCTTCGGATTGAGATATCAAGCGGTTGCGCGCGGACCTTTAGGTGATCTTAAAGTAGGTACATCGACGTGCTTACATGCGGAGGCGCCCATGAACACCCTGATCACGCGTGTCTTCATGAGCGGTAACAGTCAAGCGGTGCGCATTCCCGCGGAACTCCGGCTCGATGCCGACCGGGTGGAAATCTTCCGTACAGCGAGTGGCGATCTCGTCATCCATCCGCTGATCGAGCAGCGCGGCGACGCCCTGCTGCGGGCGATTGAGGGCTTCGCCGATGACTTCGTCGCGGCGCTGGAAGACGATCGCGCCGCAGCGCCGCCGATGCAGGACCGGGAGGCCCTGTGAGATACATGCTGGATGCCAACGCGCTGATCTATTTGATCAAGAATCGCCCGCCGGGAATCGCCGAACGGGTCAACGCACTCCCCGTGGAGGATCGGCTGTGCATGTCCTTCGTCACCTACGCCGAATTGCTCAAGGGCGCCGAGCGCAGCACCCGTAAATCGGATGTGCTGCGCCGACTCGACCACCTGATATGTCAGGTCCAGGTCGCCTAGCCGTATTAGTCAGGGCCTCAGATTTTCGCAAAAATGGCAATACCTGACCCCAGTCCCCAAGGATGTTGTGGTACGTTCCCTATTTCGAACTATGAACGAATTTCATGTCAGCCTTGGAGCGCGATTTTCCGTTCATCCTTCGACAAGCTCAGGACGAACGGGGAATCGGTAAAGCCTGCTCAGGAAATCACCTAAATATCAACAAGTTGACCCTGTATTGAATCCACAAGAGCTCGGCAACCACGAAGTGAGTGCCGAATGCCCGCTGCGAACCCTCGCAGTCGTTCCGCGATCTCGGCCGCATTATCTACTATCTGGTCCGGGATCCAGATTGAGGCAAGCAATTCTTTCGAGAATCGGGGGTGGTGTCCACCCTAGCAAAAGACTTGGCCGTCACGTTCTCAGTAACAATATCGACTAGATCGCTGATGCGTCGTCGCGAAACAATATCAACTGCGCGTCTTGGATCATACCTTATTAACTCCTCGATAACTGGAGCAGCGTCCGCAAAAAGTTGTTGGTTCGGACGGCTTAGACTATCTATCCTCATCACACAGGTAGCCGGCTGGCCGCTAGCCGCCATCATTGTGCGTGCCACACGGCTTGCACGCGCATCCTGGTCGAAGCCCCAAACTGAACACCGTGGTTGATGCAAGAGCGCATGGAGCAAGAATCCTGCGGAGCCGCAAGCGGGGGTCGCAAATCCGTTCTCCTGGACGAGGCTCAATCATCTCGACTTTACATGTCTTGGCGTGAAAAATTGACCTTTCTGGCCTGTAGCTGCCTTACTTACGATGAACTCAAAAATGGCGTCTAAGCCGACGAGATCGTCCGACAGTAGTCGCACGGAATTCAAGACATCGCCACACCCCATGAGTTCTGGACCACTCAAACAGGTTACTACACCAGGTTCTCGAATCCCACGCCATTTTTCGCCTGCAAACCCGATAAGACGGTTAACCTCGCGGACGGACTCATCGTCCTGTAGACCCGCAAGGAAGCGGCTGCTTTCGCCGCCATATGCTTCGTGAGCGAGTCTGGCGACCAGCAATTTCAGTGCCTCCTCAAAAGGGTCCTCGCCACTGTGAGCACTGACGATTAACTGTTGTAAGGATGCAAAAGAGCCTCAGAGATCCTGATTACGTTCAGCTTGTCACGACCCTTCGCAGGGTTCGGCAAGCAAAGAAACTCAGCCAACAAGCGCTCTCGGAGTCGCTCGGTAAGCCCCAGTCCTTCGTGGCGAAGTAGGAGACTTGCGAGCGACGCTTAGACGTTCTTGAGATGCTACGCGTCTGCCAAGCGCTTGGCACCACCCTCGGAGATGTCTTGCCTGAGTCGTGGAGGGGTTACCTGTGAGCGTCCCGGTCTCAACAATCACAACTGCCAAGAGCGCGCTTGCTCCGCTAGTCGGCATTCAGTTGGACATTCTGCGACTCCCAAGACAGGCCTTGGCAGGTTTTGAGCCCTCCCAAGTTGGCACCATAGTAGGTACGCTCGTAGACGCCTGTGTACCAGCGCTGGAAAAAATCTACCCGAAGCTAATTGATCTGGGTCTAAGAAAGGCACCTGGCATTTTAGGGGACCGGAAGGGTTATCCTGACTTTGAACATTCCTCGGGTGCCCGCCTTGAGCTCAAGATGCTCTACGTCGACCCGGTGGACGTAAAAATGAAGACGCCGCCGACGCCACGCGAGCCTTCAGCGCGCATCACGCAAAAGGTTACGGTGAAGAACGTTGATGCTACACGCGATTTACTTTTCCTTCTCGCTTATCAGTTGCGTGTCCATCCTGACGACCAGGACATGCTGTCTCCATCCTTCGTTGACGTTGGATTGTTTCCGATGATCGAGTGCGTCAAGGCTAGAGACCATCGGCTTATTGAATCTGGAGGGCTCTGGTTTGGCGATTACGAAACACCGGCAATCCTCTCCGCAAATGGTAGGATGAAGAAGAGCCGGGGAGATGTGTTGCAGCAAGAGTATGGGAGAAAGGAAAGCGAGGGTAAGGACTATAACGAGGATACCAACTTTGGGAAACTAAAGCGCATACCCTACAAGCCGCTCCAGTCATTCCTCAAGCACCACGGCTGTGATTACATGACGCGCGGCACATATCCCGCAGTATGGTCGTTGTCGACTCGATGAAGTGTTTGAGCCCTGTAGGGCAGATGCCCGCAGGACGATCCGCTATTGTGCTGGTATCCCGCGTCGTACGGGGCATTCGCGCCGTCGGCCTTGATCGTCGTTCCGGCCACCCCGGGGCCGGAGTCCAAGGCTTTAGCCTTGGATGGACAGGACCCAGGCTGAAGCCTTGGGCTCCAGAGGATGGCCGCTGGCCGGAACGATGATCAAGGCCGCGCCGTCCGGACTGTTGCGGATACGAAGTGCCCCATTCCATCTTATGTTGCATATCGACCCCAACGGGGTCGAACATACTAGCCCAGGGCAACGCCCTGGGTTCACGTTGTTTATGCGACCTAGCCCTGAAAGGGCGTAACATAACGGCGGGGCTCGCTATGTCACGCCCTTTCAGGGCTGGTGTCTGTTATGCGTCACGCCCAGGGCGTTGCCCTGGGTTGCTATGTCACGCCCCTTCGGAGCTTTGACCAGGGACACAAGTTAGGCGAAATACGGTGCTAGCTTGCTGCTGGCTTTTGCGCTGTCTGCCAAGGCCCTAAACGTTCGAGACAGGGTTTCAAACCCCGTCTCGCCTGAGAGTCCCGGCTTCAGATAATTTCACGCTTTGCAATGCTTAAGCAGTAGCGCGTTGACCTCATCGATATTATACAAGTCAGGATCGAAGTCGCCGCCGACCCACTCCGTTCGATCGGCATGATCCGGGTGTGTCGGATCGCTCACTGCCGCAATGAAGTCGTAGTAACCAAAAATGCCCCCGACGTCTTCTGGCGGACAAGCCCCTTTGCCCTTAATGCAGTGCGGTAAGGTCGCCGCTGGGTCGAATGGCAGGACCTTCTCGAGCGTTATTTTATGGTCCCAACTATCGCCGAAATCGTATTCGTAACGAATGGACTCCTTCTCTTTCTTGAGCAGGTGGTTGAGCTTATAACGCCTCTCGTCCAGCGTTTCCATGAAATCTATGTTGGGGTCTGGTATTCCATAATACGTCTCGCCAGCACGGAACTGATGTAAATGGGAGTCCGTCCATCCCATGACGATTTGGATGATGTCATGGAATTTCGACAGCGAGACCGAACTATCCAGGAGCACGCGGCGCCAAATCGGCGGCTTGGCATCATTGAGGCCGATCTTTATCTGATAGATCTTGCGAGAAGTGGTTGTCATGGGTGTTGCTCCAGATGATGGCTGAGATTCAAATGCAACTGCTGTAGGTTCATCGTTGTTTTGCTTCGCGTCGTTGCGGCTGGAACCCGTGGTTCTCACGCCAAGGCGCCCATCCTGCGGTCTGTCTTGGCGAGCTTGGCGCCTTGGCGTGTGTACATGCCGCCTCTTGGTTGGACTCGGTGAGCCAGTGAGTGCTTAAGAAGTTTTGGCGATATCGACCGCAGAAGCAATTCCTTTGTCGTGCTACAGGCGGCCGTTAGGATATCGGTCAACTCATCGGCCATCCCTGGTTCCTCAGGCCCGGCCACCGACCGAGGACAAGTACGCCATGTACCAATACAATGCACGCGATCAACAGTTAGTGGACGCTCGGGTGGCCCAGCTGCGTGACCAGCTCGAACGCCACCGTGCCGGCACACTGAGCGCCGAGGCGTTCCGCCCCCTGCGTCTGCAGAACGGACTCTATACCCTGCGCCAGGCCGCCATGCTGCGGATTGCGGTCCCCTACGGTCTGCTCTCCGGCGACCAGTTGCGCGCGCTGGCCCAGGTGTCGGAGACCTACGGGCCGGGGCACGGTCATTTCACCACCAGGCACAATTTCCAGCTTGCCGGGCTGACCCTGGAGGCGGCACCGCTGGTCCTCGCCGACCTGGCGCGGGTACAGCTGCACGCCATTCAGAGCTCCGGGAGTTGCATTCGCAACGTCACCTCCGATCCCCTGGCCGGGGCCGCCGCCGATGAGCCCATGGACCCGCGTCCCTGGTGCGAGCTGCTGCGTCAATGGAGCGCCGGCCACCCGGCGTTCACCCGCCTGCCGCGCAAGGTCAAGATCGCGGTCCAGGGGGCCGGGGCCGACCGCGCGCTGATCCAGGTGCAGGACATCGGCTTCAATCTGGTGCGCAACGCGGCCAAGGAGACCGGTTTTCGGGTGCTGGTGGATGGCGGCCTGGGTCGCACCCCGATGCCGGCCCTGGAGCTGGAGTCCTTCCTGCCCTGGCGCCATCTGTTGAGCTACGCCGAGGCGATCTGCCAGGTCTTCAATGCCGATGGCCGGCGCGACAGCCCACACAAGTCGCGCCTCAAGTTCCTGGTCCGCTCGCTCGGGCTCGATGAATTCCGCCGCCGGGTCGCGGCCGCCTGGGCGCCGCTCAAGGACAGTGAGTTGACGCTCACCGCGGCCCGGGTCGCCGGGATCGCCGGTCACTTTGCCGATCCGCCCTATGCGGACTTGGCCGGCGACGATGCACTCCACCTGCACCGCGTCGAGCGCGACCCGGCCTATGCCGCCTGGGTACGGCACAATGTGCAGCCGCACCGGCGCCCCGGCTATGCCATCGTCACGCTCTCCACCAAGCGCTCGGACCGGGCCCCCGGCGATGTCGCGGCAGCGCAACTGCGGCAGGTCGCCGACTGGGCGGACGACTACAGCTTCGGCGAGGTCCGGGTGACCCAGCGCCAGAACCTGGTGTTGGCCCAGGTGCGCCAGAGCGACCTGCACGCGCTGTGGCGCCAGGCCGTCCCGGCGGGACTGGCGACGCCCAACATCGGGCTGCTCACCGACATCGTTGCCTGCCCCGGCGGCGATGAGTGCGACCTGGCCAATGCGCGCTCGGTGCCGCTCACCAAGGCCATCCAGGCGCGGTTTGCCGACCAGGGCCTGCTGGAGGAGGTCGGTGCGCTGGTGGTCAATTGCTCCGGCTGCATGAACGGCTGCGCCCACCACCAGATCGCCGACATCGGTATCCGGGGGATCGACAAGCAGGGGGCGGAGTATTACCAGCTCGGCATCGGCGGGCGTGCGGGGGCCGACACCCGCTTCGGGGCCGTCATCGGCCCGGCCATCCCGGCCGCCGCGGTGCCCGCGGCCGTGGCGCGTCTGGTCGACACCTATCTGAGCTATCGCGCCAGCGGGGAGCCCTTCGCCGACACCGTCGCACGCATCGGCCACCGGCCCTTCGCGACGGCCGCCTATGGGTCCGCGGCGCCAGCCCCCCGGCCGGTCAGGGAGTTGGCCCGGGCCTGAGATCGGTCTTGTACCAACGTCCGCAACGACTCACGCCAAGGCGCCAAGCTCGCCAAGAAATACAAGAGGGTAGGTGAAGTCACCAGAGCATCCGTCGGGGGGCGTCCCAATGCGGATAACGCACTGGAGAAGCTTGGCGAGCTTGGCGCCTTGGCGTGACACCTGTTTTTTCCAGGGGCGGAAGTCCCGGCGGGGCCGCGGTGCGGACCGATCGGCGCGATGCTTCCGATCCGCCGGGGCGGTGGCAATCCGTGGTAATGTCGCGCGCTAGTGTTCGTGCCGATTCCCGGCCCATTGCCGGGTCGGCGCGGCCCGGCCGTGTCGTTCACCGCCCTGGAGCGCCCCATGCCCAGAACCGTTCAAGTCGCCGCGCTTGCCCTCAGTTGCCTGTGTATCGCCGGTTGCGCCGGTGTGGGCCCGCTCGTCTGGCCGGGGTCCCTGGCGTCCCAGCCGCCGCTGGCGGGCCGCTCGCCCATGTACACGGCGGTCAGCCCCAGCGCGGCCATGAGTCAAGAGGTCTTGAACGCCGCCCCGATCTGCTGCAAGTCACTCTCAGAACTGCACTTTGCGCCGCTGAACACCACCGCCGTCACGTTCTACCCGGTCGACGCCAAGTCCCAGGCCTTCGACTTTGCCACCGGCAAGAGTTTGCTCCAGGCCTTTGAGATCCCGGACGACCTGGAACACGCCACCCTCACCATCGATGCCATCGCCGGGGCCACGGTCTTCGTCCCCACGGTGCTGATCCTGGATCGGGATTTCCGGGTGAGCCGGGCCATCGACTCCAAGACCTTCAGATACACCCCAGCCGGCTTCATGGAGCCCCAGCGTTTGCGGGGTAAGGTCTATCTGGACCGCCAGCGGGGCGGCCCCCTGGCGGCCGAGAAATACCTGATCGTCTTTACCACGGATCAAGCGCTGAGTGGTTCCACCCGCATGATGAGCGAGGCCAAGCTCTATGCCCGGGCCCAGGGACTGGACGATCCGGGTCTCCCGGACCCGGTGGCCCAACACGCCGCGACCGGGGTGTTCCGGATGACCGTGGGCGACCTGGAGACCGCCGCCTCCCGCACCCAATTTGGCCGGCAGCGGCGCGGCGCCCGCCGCTATGTGGCGGTGGTCCCGCGGGTCGGGACCCGCGCCTCCCGCACGGCGCGCCCGGCGGCCGGCACCACCGCCCGGCCGCCCATGCTGGCCGAGACCCAGACCATGTATAACCGGATGATCCAGGACTCGGTGGAACTCGGCGACATGGATCGCGCCTGGCGGTTGGTGCAGGAGGCCGAGCGGGCCGGGTCCGCCAGCGCCCGCCAGGCCTTTTTGACCGCGGTGGAAAACAAATAGCAGCCGGGTGTATCGGACAGTCGGTTTTTTCCCAGGGATTCGGTAGACTTCCCGTCCTTGCTCCCATCCAAGCCCGGAGTCCTCATGCACCGTACCAGCGGCATCCTGCTGCACCCTACCTCCCTTCCCGGCCCCTTCGGTATCGGCGACCTGGGGCCGGCGGCCTACCGCTTCGTCGATTTGCTCGCCGACGCCGGGCAGGGGCTCTGGCAGGTCCTGCCGCTGGGGCCCACCGGCTACCGCGACTCGCCCTACCAATGTACCAGCGCCTACGCCGGAAACCCCTTGCTGATCAGTCCGGAGGCGTTGCTCGCCGCCGGTTGGATCGACCCCGCGGACCTGGAACACCCGGACTTCCCGGATGACCGGGTGGAGTTCGGCGAGGTCCACTGCTGGAAGCGGACCCTGCTCGATCGCGCCTGTCAGGGGTTTGCGGCCCGGGCCGACCAGGGCAGCCGCGACGCCTATGCCCGATTCCAGGAGGAGCAGCGCGACTGGCTCCCGGAATATGCGCTCTTCAGCGCCATCAAGATCGCCCAGAAAGACCGGGCCTGGACCGAGTGGCCGGAGCGCCTGGCACTGCGCGATCGTAAGACGCTAACCGCCTGGAAGCGCACCCACAAGGCGAAAATCGAACGTGAGACCCTGGTGCAATTCCTGTTCTTCAGCCAGTGGTCGGCGCTGCGTGAGTACGCCCACGCCCGCGGGGTGCATTTCGTCGGTGACATGCCGATCTTCGTGGCCCACGACTCGGCCGAGGTCTGGGCCCATCGCGAGTGGTTCCAACTGGAGCCGGACGGCCAGCCGACGGTCATCGCCGGGGTGCCACCGGACTATTTCAGCGCCACCGGTCAACGCTGGGGCAACCCGCTCTACGACTGGCCTGCCCTGGCCGCCGACGGCTATTCATTCTGGGTGCAGCGCCTGCGCCGCCAACTCGCCGTCACCGACCTAGTGCGGGTGGACCATTTCCGCGGCTTTGCCGGCTATTGGGAGATCCCGGCGAGCGAGTCGACCGCCGTCAACGGCCACTGGGTGACCGGGCCGGGGATGGCGCTCTTCGATGCGCTCAAGGCGGCCCTGGGGCCGGACCTGCCGCTGATTGCGGAGGACCTGGGGGTCATCACCCCGGACGTGGAGGCCCTGCGCGACGGGCTCGAACTGCCGGGTATGGCCGTACTCCAGTTCGCCTTCGATGAGACGAGCGGCTTCGGGCATTGCGGCTTCCTGCCGCACAACCACCAGCGGCGGCTGGTGGTCTATACCGGCACCCACGACAACAACACGGTGCGCGGTTGGTGGGCCGAGCAGGATGCGGGGACCCACGACTGGGTCCAGCGCTATCTCTGCACCGACGGCGAGCAACCCCACTGGGCCTTCATCCGTGCGGCGCTGTCCTCGGTGGCGGCCGGCGCGCTCTTCCCCATGCAGGACCTGCTGGGCGCCGGGGCGGAAGCGACCATGAACCGCCCCGGCACCGCCGAGGGCAACTGGGTCTGGCGCTATCGGGAGGCGGACCTGGACCTCGCGTCCATCGGCCGGCTGCGGGATCTGAGCCGGACCTATGGCCGCGCGCCCCATCCGGTAAGCGGGCCGTGACTCCAGCCCGTAGGGTCCGCTGCGCGGACCAGCAACCCTACGGGAGTTCGACCAGCGACGGCGCCACCCAACCGAGTGCGCGGTGCTCCGCCACCACCGTGGTATCGATCCCGCCGCGCACGTTGAAGTCCGCCGTCAGGCGCATGAAGCGGGGCGCGGTCGCCTCCACCAGGTCGTCGAGGATGCGATTGGTCACCGCCTCGTGGAAGGCACCCTCGTCGCGATAGGACCAGACATAGAGCTTGAGCGCCTTGAGTTCCACGCACCGCCGATCCGGTATGTATTCCAGGGTCAGTTCGGCGAAGTCCGGCTGTCCGGTCTTGGGGCACAGGCAGGTGAACTCGGGCACCCGGATGCGGATGGTGTAATCCCGCTCGGGCTGCGGGTTGTCGAAGGTCTCGAGTGAGCGGCTGGGTGCGCTGGGCATGGGGTTATTTCCTCGGTCAGGCGATTCGGGTCGGCGGCGCGCGCCGCTCGGTCAATGCGCTAGTGTACCTGGCTGGACGGGGGCGGGGAGTCCGGTTGGTCGCCCAGTGCCCACTGTGGTGGGCCTAATCTCACGGGGCAGCGCGAAAACCTGGCTAGCCGCTTGCGGCGATGTGCCGGACAGTCACCCTTAGGCGATTTCCATATAATAGTTTCCCTGCTAGAATAGCAATGTTCCCAACAGATCGACCCACCAAGTGCATCTATGTTATCCGAGACCGAAACGGTTGTGCTGCCTTTGCTTCCCACGCAAATCGAAGACCTGAGATT
>NZ_CAJAXH010000200.1 GCF_903946935.1 uncultured Thiodictyon sp. | reverse complement strand
CCTCGCCTGCTTTCGTGCCTACGCATCGACGCGTCCGTTACCGTTCGCGCCGCAAGGCTCGATACTGGGCTCGCGGCTCACGATTACCCAGGTGGGATTTGCACCCACTAGACTACGCGACATTGCCAAGCCGCACTGGCACCGTTTTTTAATGCTTCCAAGCGCGCCCGAAGGCGCGCTGCTAGTCCATTAGAAGCTGTGCATCATGCCGATCGAGAAGCCGCTCCAGCCCGCCTTGGCAATCTTGTCGTCCAACGCGGTGTAGAGGGCATAGGCCTGGGTACGCTTGCTGAAGTTGTAGTCATACCCAATCGCCCAAGCGGTCTTCTGCTTGTTGTTGTACAGCGGGCTGCCGGTGCCGGCAAGGTACTGCCCCACGTTGCCCGCCTGGCAGGTGAAGCGGAAACCGACCGCATTCGGATCGGCACACTGTTGCAACTGCGCAGTACCCCACATGGCCTTGACCATGTTGTTGCCAAAGGCATAACCGGCCTGGAACTGCAAGTAGTTGGCGTTCGACTTGTTGGGGGCGCCATTGATGTTATTGCGCGCCTCGTAGATACCGGTCAGGGTAAACCCGTTCCAGTCCAAGAGACCCGCGCCAAGCCGCACCTTGCTGTCATCCTTGGCCGTCCGGTTCTGGAAGACAAACTGGTAGTACGGGTTGTCAGCCGCGAAGTTGGATCTCCCCAGCAACTCGTAGGCCACCGATCCATAGAAGGGGCCATTCTTGTAGGTCGCTGCCAACGAGTAGGCGCCGGCTAAATTATTTGCCCTGTTGTCGGGCATCCCGTTGAGCAGAATGGGCGTGGAGGCATTCTGCGGGACCATCGCCATCGCCAATTGGAAGCCGCTGAAGTTCGGGCTGATGTAGGCGACCGTATTGTCAGCGCGCAGGTCCTGGAAGCCGATGGTGGTGTTCATGTCCGCCAAGGTATCGGCGAACAGGTCCAACCGGGCCGTGGAGAGCTTCATCGGGGTATCATGACGCCCCACCAGGAAGGTACCCCAGTCACCCGCCAAACCGACGAAGGTATTGCGGAAGGAGAAGCCAGCGGCGGACGTGCTGGTGGCGCCGTTGATGTTGGCAGCGGCACCGGCCGTGGTCCCGCGATTGCCGTTCGTGAGATTGTAGTCACGGTTGGCATTGGTGAGGTCCACACCGATCTCGATCTGGTAGATCGCCTTCAGACCGTTGCCCAGGTCCTCGGAACCCTTGACACCGACACGGGAGGCGGGACCGTTGACCGCGTTGGCCGTATCCATGCCCCAGCCATTGAAACTTTGGCCAGCCCGGGTGTTGTTGAGGGCCATCGCTTGCAGGGCGATCCCGGCCAAACCGCTGGAGCGGTTCTGCCCGACCAACATCATGATTTGAGAGTTCGCCGCCGCGGCGTCTGCGGCAGTGAGCGTGCCGGCCTTCAGTGCGTTATTGAGCGCGTTCACCTGGCCTTGAACATAGGTGTTCAACGCCATGGCGCCGCCACCGCCACCAACGGCAGTTTGCCACCCGGCCTTATTTGCAGCGGCCCAGTTCGCCTGTTGGGTCGCGGTAGGCGCCACACCAGGGGCAAGCTGGTTGGGGCCAAGATATGCGGCAGCGGCGCCCGTGGCCAGGGTAGTGGCAGCCACCGCCCCCTGACCGTTCGCCATCGCTTGATTGTAATAGGCGTTATAAGTGGACTGATACTGCGTAGTCAAAACGTTTTGCGCGGCGACTGACCAGCCCAGTGCTGCGTTCGTCGGGTAGAAATAACCCGGAATGGTGCCGCCCGCCCCGCCTGGAATGTAGGTGGCACCACCAGGTACCGCCCCGAGCGCATTCGACAGGGCTGTTTGCTGGTTCGCCAGCGCAAGCGCGTTAGGCGCAGTCACCTGGCCGCTCCCGTAGAAGAAGGGAGCCGCGTTGAACTGCGGACCAACCGTATTTCCAGGACGGAAATAGGTCGCATTCTGGCTGACATTGATGTAATCGATTGAGACGTTGACCTTGCCGTAGAGGATGGCTTCGGCGGACGCGGTGAAGGCCGGGACGGTCAGGGCGGTGGCGACCGCCAGGGTAAGAAGCTTTTTGTTCATCATGATCTCCGCTGTTGTGGATTCAGCAACAAGGACTACAAAACCTAACGCAATTTCGCGTAGCAGGGCAAACTATAGACGACGCCAGCGCGCTTTGCAACAGTGCCGAGAAAAAAAAGAGACACCGAAGACGATCGTTGTGTTTTTGACACACCCGGCGCCGGATACCCCGTCTGGTAGGTGCGGCGGTAGGCCACTGTTGCGGCCTGGACCGCGCGCCGGACACGCGCCCCGCGACCGGCACGAAACCGCGAAGCAAGCCGTCGCTGACCGTGCAGTCGCTCGCGCACCCGCCAGATCAACCTGCAAACACCGCGAATACCATAAAAAACCTTCGCGTTCTTCGCGCCTTCGCGCGCTACCCGCACTTTCTAAACAGTAAAGATCCTTGTCAGCGACCGCGCCAAGACCGGCAGCGTGCTTTGCACCGCCGCCCCGCCCAGGTCAGGGGCGCGAACATAACCGATTGACATATCGCAATCCTTCGTTGGCCCGCCATTTGCTGTGTGTCCCCCAGATACGACACACGCGACCCCTTGCGCGGTCGCCCAGCCGAGGGGAGAGACGATGCCGACCACCGAGACCTTCTATGAGGTCATGCGGCGCCAGGGGATTACCCGCCGCAGCTTCCTTAAATTCTGTAGCCTGACCGCCACGGCCCTGGGGCTGGGGCCGGCTTACAGCGCGCAGTTGGCAGCCGCCATGGAGACCAAACCGCGTATCCCGGTGCTGTGGCTGCATGGGCTGGAGTGTACCTGTTGCTCGGAGTCCTTCATCCGCTCGGCCCACCCCCTGGTCAAGGACGTAGTGCTGTCCATGATCTCGCTGGACTACGACGACACCATCATGGCCGCCTCCGGGCATCAGGCCGAGGCCATCGTGGCCGAGATCCGCAAAAAATATAAAGGGAACTACATCCTGGCGGTGGAGGGCAACGCGCCGCTCAACCAGGACGGCATGTCCTGCTTCATCGCCGGACGGCCCTTCCTGGAACAGCTCAAGGAGGCCGCGGCGGACTGCAAGGCGATCATCTCCTGGGGCTCCTGCGCCTCCTGGGGCTGTGTCCAGGCCGCCCACCCCAACCCGACCCAGGCGGTCCCGATCCACAAGGTCATCCATGACAAGCCCATCATCAAGGTCCCGGGCTGCCCGCCGATTGCGGAGGTGATGACCGCGGTCGTGACCTATATGCTGACCTTCGAGCGCATCCCCGAACTGGACCGCCAGGGCCGACCCAAGATGTTCTACGGCCAGCGCATCCACGACAAGTGTTATCGCCGACCCCACTTCGACGCCGGTCAGTTCGTCGAGTCGTGGGACGACGAGGGGGCGCGGCGCGGCTACTGTCTCTACAAGATGGGCTGCAAGGGGCCGACCACCTACAACGCCTGCTCCACCGTGCGGTGGAACAGCGGGGTCTCCTTCCCCATCCAATCCGGGCACGGGTGTATCGGTTGCTCGGAGGACGGCTTCTGGGACAAGGGCAGTTTCTATGACCATGTGACCGACACCAGGGTGTTCGGGGTCGAACTCAACGCCGATCGGGTGGGCCTGGCCGCGGCCGGGACCGTCGGCGCGGCGGTGGCCGTCCACGCGGTGGCATCGACGATCCAGCGGGTGCGCCAGCCGGGCGACTTCGGCGACCGCACCCCCGGTGGGAATCCAGGTGCCGACGATCCGGCCAAGCAGCAGACAGGTGAGCGCTCATGAGTATCCAGACCCCCAACGGCTTCACGCTGGACAACGCCGGCACCAGGGTGGTGGTGGACCCGGTCACCCGCATCGAGGGTCACCTGCGCTGCGAGGTGAACCTGGACGAGCACAACGTGATCCGCAACGCGGTGTCCACCGGCACCATGTGGCGCGGGCTGGAGGTGATCCTCAAGGGTCGCGACCCGCGCGACGCCTGGGCCTTCACCGAGCGGATCTGCGGTGTCTGCACCGGCACCCACGCCCTCACCAGCGTGCGGGCGGTGGAGGATGCGCTCGGCATCCAGATCCCGGAGAACGCCAATACCATCCGTAACATCATGCAGTTGACCCTGCAATCGCACGACCACCTGGTACACTTCTACCACCTGCACGCGCTCGACTGGGTGGACGTGGTCTCGGCGCTCAAGGCCGACCCCAAGGCCACCTCCGTCCTGGCCCAGTCGATCTCCGCCTGGCCCCAGTCCTCCCCGGGCTGGTTCCGCGACGTGCAGAACCGGCTCAAGCGCTTCGTGGAGTCCGGCCAGTTGGGGCCTTTCATGAACGGCTACTGGGGCAATCCGGCCTACAAGCTGCCGCCGGAGGCCAACCTGATGGCGGTCGCGCACTATCTGGAGGCCCTCGACTTCCAGCGCGAGATCGTCAAGATCCACACCGTCTACGGCGGCAAGAACCCACACCCCAACTGGCTGGTGGGCGGGGTGCCCTGCGCCATCAACCTCGACGACACCGGGGCCGTGGGCGCGGTCAACATGGAGCGGCTGAACCTGGTCTCCTCCATCATCGACCGTACTATCGACTTTATCGACCAGGTCTACCTCCCGGACCTGCTGGCCATCGCCTCCTTCTATAAGGACTGGACCTTCGGCGGCGGGCTGTCCAGCCAGTCGGTGATGTCCTATGGCGACATCCCGGAGCGGGCCAACGACAACTCGGCGGCCAACCAGCTCCTGCCGCGCGGGGCCATCATCAACGGCAACCTCCAGGAGGTCCACGACGTGGACCTGAGCGACCCTGCGCAAATCCAAGAGTTTGTTGCACACTCCTGGTACACCTACGAAGACGAGCAAAAGGGCCTGCACCCCTGGGACGGCGTCACCGAACCGAACTTTGTGCTCGGCCCCAAGACCAAGGGCACCAAGACCAACATCCAGGAGATCGACGAGGATGCCAAGTACTCCTGGATCAAGGCCCCGCGCTGGCGCGGCCACGCCATGGAGGTCGGCCCCCTGGCCCGTTGGGTAATCGGCTATGCCAAGGGCATGCCTGAGTTCAAGGAGCCGGTGGAGAAGGTCCTGACCGATCTGAACCTGCCCGTGACCGCGCTGTTCTCGACCCTGGGGCGTACCGCCGCCCGCGGCCTGGAGGCCTCCTGGGCCGTGCATAAGTTGCGCTATTTCCAGGACAAGCTGGTGGCCAACCTCAAGGCCGGAGACAGCGCCACCGCCAACGCCACCAAGTGGGACCCCTCGACCTGGCCGAAAGAGGCGCGGGGCGTGGGCACCACCGAGGCCCCGCGCGGCGCGCTGGGGCACTGGATCGTGATCAAGGACGGGCGGATCGAGAACTACCAGGCGGTGGTGCCGACCACCTGGAACGGCTCACCGCGTGACCCGGCCGGCAACATCGGTGCCTTTGAGGCGGCCCTGCTGAACACCCCACTGGCGGTCCCCGATCAGCCCCTGGAGATCCTGCGCACCCTGCACAGCTTCGACCCCTGCCTGGCGTGCTCCACCCACGTCATGAGCCCGGATGGGGAGGAACTGACACGGGTCAAGGTGCGGTAACCAAGATTCCGAGCCCGGGCGGACAAGAGAAGATTGTCCGCAAATGAACGCGAATGAACGCAAATCATTCTTGGCTATTCGCGGTCGACCCAAAGGTAATCGCTCACACCAGAAACTGCCGTTCAGCAAATGAGCGCAAAGAACATGACGACAGGTTGAAGAGTCAAGGGCTAATGTGTGTCGCGTCGCTATCGCTGTACCCTTGAACCTTTTCTTCTATTTGCGTTCATTTGCGTTCATTTGCGGACGTCCGTTCTTTATTTTTAGTCGCGGAGATCTGCAACCATGAGCACCGCCGTCCCTACCGTCAAACGCACCGCGGTCTATGTCTACCAGGCCCCGCTGCGGGCCTGGCACTGGATCAATGCCCTGTCGCTCACGCTCCTGGTCATTACCGGATATCTGATCGGCAGCCCGCTGCCGACCCTATCCGGGGAGGCCAGCGATCATTTTCTGATGGGCTATATCCGTTTTGCCCACTTTGCCGCCGCCTATGTCTTTGCCATCGGCTTCGTCTTCCGACTCTATTGGGCGCTGGTCGGTAACCGCTGGTCCCGCCAGCTTTTTGCCTTACCGTTCTGGCGCCGCCGCTTCTGGAGCGAGCTCTGGCACGAGTTGCGTTGGTATGCCTTTCTGGAAAAAGAACCGCGCAAGTACATCGGTCACAACCCGCTGGCCCATCTGTTCATGGTGGTCATCATCACCGTCGGCGGCATCGTGATGATCTTCACCGGCTTTGCGCTCTACTCGGAAGGCGCGGGCCTTGGGAGTTTGTCGGATCGGTGGTTCGGCTGGGTCATCCCCTGGGTCGGTCAGAGCCAGGACGTGCGCATGTGGCACCACTGGGGCATGTGGATCATCGGGATCTTCGTCATGCTGCATGTCTATACCGCCATCCGCGAGGACATCCTCTCCCGTCAGAGCCTGATCAGCACCATGGTGAGCGGCTGGCGGATGTTCAAGGACGATCGTCCATAGGATGGGTTTCGCTGCGCTCAACCCATCCTAAACGAATAATTCGTTTTTCGTTTTTCGTTTCTCGTTCCCATGCTCCAGCGTGGGAATGCCATGCGGGCGCTCCGCGTCCGGTTTGGACGCTGGACGCGGAGCGCCCGCTCTGGCTCCCACGCGGGAGCGTGGGAGCCAGAACAAAGTAAACCGGAGCACACCCGATGAGCGAGCAAACCAAGATCCTGATCCTCGGTATCGGCAACGTCCTCTGGGCCGACGAGGGGTTCGGGGTACGGGCGGTGGAGGCGCTGGCCGAGCGTTACCGCTTCGGCCCCCATGTCCAGTTGCTCGACGGCGGCACCCAGGGCATCTATCTGGTCGACCAGGTGCGGTGGGCGGACGTGCTGGTGGTCTTCGACGCGGTCGACTACGGACTCCCGCCCGGCACCCTCAAGCGGGTGGAGGGGGCCGAGGTGCCGCGGTTCATGGGGGCCAAGAAGATGAGCCTGCATCAGACCGGATTCCAGGAGGTGCTGGCGCTGGCGGACCTGCTCGGCGACTATCCGCAGCACCTGTTGCTGATCGGCGTCCAGCCGGTGGAACTGGATGACTTCGGGGGCAGCTTGCGGCCGCCGGTCAAGGCGTGCATCCAGCCCGCCATCGCCCTGGCCCTGGAGTTCCTCGCCGGGTTTGGGATCGGCTGGGAAGTGCTCGAGGGCCACCACGAGCGCCCGCTGGACCTGCCCGATCCGGCCCTGAGCCTGGACGCCTATGAGTCCGGCCGCCCCAGCGAGGTCGCCGCGTATCGGCTGGGCGACCCGCGAGTGCTGGCGGGCGTGGGAGGCGCCTGATGTGTATCGGCGTACCCATGCAGGTCATTGAGGCCGGCCCGCACTGGGCCTGGTGTCAGGGACCCGGCGATCCGACCCAGGTCGATACCCGGTTGGTCGGGAAGCAACACCCCGGCGCCTGGCTCCTGGTCTTCCAGGACGCCGCCCGGGAGGTCTTGAGCGAGGCCCGCGCCCGCCTGGTGTTGGACGCCCTGGCGGCACTGCACGCGGCCGCGGCCGGCGATCCATTCGAGCACCTGTTCCCGGATCTGGTGGGGCGGGAACCCCAGCTTCCCGAGTTTTTGCGCGAGCCCTGACCCCGCAAAGGGCCATTGTCACGCCAAGGCGCCAAGACGCCAAGCAAGAAAGGCTGCGCTGCGTTGTCGGACCCATCCGCCGCGTGACTGGCCTGACGCTGATAACGCACTGAATAATCTTGGCGTCTTGGCGCCTTGGCGTGAGACTATTCCGTTACCAGGTTCAGGGCTCGCGCGCCCTCTCCACTGAGTTCACCAAATGCACTCGATTCAGATTCCCTCGGGCCTCGTCGGTCCCGGTAGCCAGCCGACGGAGGAGGACGGGGCGGCGCTCGACTATCTGCCCATGCCAACCACCATGGGGACCTACGAGCCGCCCAGCCTGCCCGAGCCGGAGGCGCTGCCCGCACTCGCGCCGGCCTTGGCGCTATTGGAACTGCTCCAGGCGGCGCTCGCCGCCCAGCGGGTCGCGGACCCGCCGGTGGTACTGAACCTGGCGTTGCTCGATGCCGACAACCGCGAATTTCTGGAGCAGACGCTCGGCGACGGCGAGGTCAGCGCACTGGTCGCCGGGCGGGAGGCCGCGCGCGTCCAGGAGACCCGGCTCGCCGGGGTCTGGTGGGTGCGTCCAGTCGCCGGCGGGGACTACCTGGAGGTGGCGGACCTCCCCGCCCTGGTGCGGGCCAGCGCCTTCCACGCCGCCGCGAACCAAGCACGCCTTCCCGTCCCTCTGCCGGCGGGCGTGATGAACGCCCCCGGCGTCCTGGCGGAGGTCAACGCCCAGGTCGCCAGCCGCGAGGGCGGCGAGCCGCCGCACATCGTCAATCTGACCCTGTTGCCCCAGACCCCCGAGGACCTGGTCTGTCTGGCGGCCAGTCTGGGTGCCGGGCCGGTAACCCTGCTGTCGCGCGGCTATGGCAATTGTCGGGTCGCCGCCACCGGGGTCCGCCACTGCTGGCGGGTGCAGCACTACAACTCGCAGGAGGCGCTGATCCTCGACTCCATCGAGATCACGCCAGCCCCGGTGTCGGTGCTGGCCGCCCAAGAGGACCTGGAGGACAGCGCCGAGCGCTTGGCCGAGATCCTCGAAGCCTTGCGCTAGCCCGCATAGCTCACGCCAAGGCGCCAAGCTCGCCAAGAAATACAGAACGCTAGGCCAGGCGCCCAGATCACCTGACGGGTGAATGGGGCAGTGCGGATAACACACTGAAAAACCTTGGCGAGCTTGGCGCCTTGGCGTGAGACTCGTGATAAATCTGGGCTAGTCTGGTCCGCGTCCCGCCCCAAAAACCAGAGGCCCTGCCATGTTGCCCGCACAAGCCACCTTCTACCACCTGGGGGCCGCCCTGGCGATCGGCCTGCTGATCGGGGTCGAGCGCGGTTGGTCGGAGCGTGACGAACAGGACGGCACCCGGGTGGCTGGGGTTCGTACCTTCGCGCTCATCGGTCTGCTGGGCGGCGCGACGACCCTGATTGGGCCGCCCCTGGGGGCCTGGCTGGCGGCCTTGGGGCTGCTGGCGCTGGGGGTGTTGTTCGCCACCGCCTATGCGATCCACGCCCGCAGCCGACCGGATCGGATGGGGATCACGGTCCCGGTGGCGGGGCTACTGACCTTTGTGCTGGGCGCGCTGGCCGCCTCGGGTCAGGTCGCGGTGGCCGCCGCCGCCGCGGTGGTCGCCACCCTGCTGCTCAGTGCCAAACCGGTCCTCCACCATTGGCTCACTACCCTGCAAGGCCAGGAACTGGCGGCCGGCCTGCAACTGTTGCTGCTGTCGGTGGTCGTCCTGCCCTTGCTGCCGAATCGGGGCTATGGCCCCTGGCAGGCGCTCAATCCCTATCGCCTCTGGTGGATGGTGGTCCTGATCGCGGCGATGTCGTTTGTCGGCTATTTTGCGGTCAAGGAGGCCGGGGCGCGCAAGGGGGCGATCTTCACTGGAATCTTTGCCGGGCTGGCCTCATCCACTGCGCTAACCCTGCACTTCGCCCGCCTGGCCCGCGCCCAACCGGAATTGAGCCCCACGCTCGCCACCGGCATCCTGCTCGCCTGCGGCACCATGTTCCCGCGGATGGCCTTGGTCCTGGCGGTGGCGGCCCCCAATGTGTTGCTGCCGGCCTTGCTGCCATTGGGTCTGATGACGCTGGTGGTCTATGGCGCGGCGCTGCGCCAATGGTGGACCCTGGGCGACGCGTCAGGCGCGGCCGTCACCAGCCTGCGCAATCCATTGGAACTGACGGCGGCCATCGGTTTCGGCGCCTTCCTGGCCCTGGTGATGGTCCTGGCCCGGGGGGTTGAGGTCTGGCTGGGCAGCACCGGGGTCCTGGCCCTCGCGGCGGCCTCGGGCGTTGCCGACGTGGATGCCATTACCCTGTCGCTCGTCGGCATGAGCCGTACCGGCCTGGGCCTGCAAACCGTCGTCACCGGTATCGTCATCGCGGCGGCGTCCAACTCACTGGTCAAGGGCGCGATGGCGACCACCGTCAGCGGCCGGCGACTGGGCGCGAGCGTGGCCTTACCCCTGGCCCTGGCGGCCCTCGTGGGACCGCTGGCGGTCTGGATCACGCTGTGGTGAGTGGGCAAAGCGTCACCCTGCCAGGCTATACTCCCATCGCTCGTTGACCCCCGGCTCGGCAACCCAGCCGAGCGGGCGGCGGATTCGCTGCCCTTGCCGCTCCACCGCGCCCCCGGTACCGGCCGCACCTCAGGTGCGGCCGACGGGGGTCCCGATCCCGGAACCGACGGAGGAATCCCCAATGTACAGCCTCCCACAACTCCACGGTCAGGCCGTCGACCTGTGGGGCCGACGCCACCGCGGCCCAGATCACGCGCTCCCCTGGCCCCGGAGCACGGCCGACACCCTTGCCGAGCTCTTCGCGCTGCGTCGTCCCGCGCTGCACCTGCCGCGCTACCCGCACTACACCCCAGATGAGCGGCTCGCCGGCGACTACGGCTACTATTTTGTGCGCGGCGAGCGCTACCTGAGCTGCCAGGCCGCCCGCTTCCTGCTCTTGAGCGGGCACTTCATCACCCTGGCGGACCAGGGCGCGGTCGACCTGGCAGCGGACATCTCCGACTATTGGAGCGGCTTTTTTCAGGAACACTTTGCGGGACAGCTCGGACCCGTCGTGCGCTACGTCGGCCCCACCGATTACCGCCAGCGGGTGGCCGAGCACCCGGGCCTGCGCGTGGTCTCGCCCCACCCATTCGACAGCACACACATCCCGGCTGAACGCTTTTATCTGGACGACCCGAGCCTGGCGGTGCGCCTGAACGACAAGGGCCGCCTGCACGAGTTGACCGACCGGGTGCCGCGCCACGAGCGCCTGAGCGCCGAGTCATTCGCGCAGGACCAGTGGCGGGAACGTTGGCCCCTGCCCTTCGTGGTCAAGTTGACCGAACCCTGCGGGGGCGGCGACGGGGTGGCGCTGTGCCGCGACGCACATGACCTGCGCGAGGCCAAGCAGCGCTTTGCCGGCCGTCCGGTGAAGATCGAACAGTATCTGCAAGACATCCGCAACAACTTCAACGTCCAGCTCCAGATCGCACCGGATGGGGCGCTCTCCTACATCGGCGGCTCGGTGCAGCGGGTGCTGTGCGGTGCCTACGCCGGCAATTGTATCGATCCCCAATGGGTGCCGCCGGCCCCGGTGGCGGCGGTGTGCGACCAGGCGGCGCGGGCCGCCGCCGCGCTCGGCTGGCATGGGGTCTGCGGCCTGGACCTGATCGAGGACGGGGCCGGCGAGGTCTGGCTGATCGACCCCAACTTCCGGCTCAACGGCTCCACGCCCTTCTTTCTCTTGGGCGACTATCTCACCGACCGCCACCGCCACCCCCAACTCACCACCGGCTACTTCTGCTATCCTGGCACCCCGGCGCAATTGTTCGATCGCTTCCGCCGGGAGATCCACCGCGGCACGCTGGTCCCGGTCGGGGCCCACTACGACACCAGGGAGGACGCCGTGACGCGCCTGTATGCCGCGGTGGTGAGCGACGGCGACCCGCAGCGCCATGCCGGCCTGCTGCGCGACTTCGCCGCCAAGCAACTGCTATCGGGAATCGGACTGTGAGCCAGGTATTCGACACCCTCCCACTCGATTATCGGGAGGGGCAAATCCCCGTTCTGCTGGAGCTGCCGCACGGCGGCCATCTGACCCCCAACGAGGTCAAGCCCTACCTGCACCCCAAGTTCACCCCCGGCGACCGGCGGGAGGATTCGGACGAGTTCTCCGATGAGCTCTATCTGGACCTGCCCGCCGCCCCCCATGTGTTGCGCTTCAGGATCTGGCGCGCCCACGCGGACCCCAACCGCCCGTGCGACGACCTCGACGCGGACGGGGCCGTCAAGACCCTCACCAGCCAGGGCGTGAAGATCTACCAGTCCGACCGGGGGCTCCCCGCCCAGGCGCGGCAACAGGTGATCGAGCGTTACATCCAGCCACACCAGCGCCGTCTCGCCGAGTTGGTTAGCAGCCCCAAGATCGAGAAGGTCTTGTTTTGTCACACCATGCCAGGCATCGGCACCGGTGGTTCCAATGACAAGGGCGAGTTGCGCCCGCTCATCATGTTCGGCAATGGCGGCGACCTGAAAGGCAATCCACCCAATGACTCCTTTGCCGAGCGCGCACTGCTGCTCAACCTCGCCGAGATCGTGGAGACCAGCGTCGGCGACCTGGATGTCGACTTCAATTTCTGCGACGTGATCCGCTACAACCATCCCTATACCGGCAGCCATTCGCTGAATCGCTTCGACCCGGAACTGCTGCGCGGCAAACAGTCCTTGACCATCGAGATCAACCGCGATCTGCTCCTGCACAACCCCGACAACATCGTGCCCACCCGCACCATCGTCAATCGCCTGGTGCTGGCCCTGGCGCAATGGGGACGGGATTGAGCGGGTCGGGCGTCGTGGGCCGGGACTAGGATGAACGCCGCCCGCCCAAGCATGCTGGTCGTGGATGGGGAAGTCCTGTCACTGGACAGCCTGAGCCGCACCCTCGCCGACGAATTCGACGTCCACACCGCGCCCAATGTCGCGGAGGCCGAGCGCTGTCTGGAGTCCGACTATATCCAGGCGGTGATCGCCGACCAGCGGCTACCGGAGATGCGCGGCGTGGACTTCCTGGCCCGGGTGCGCGAGCGCTGGCCGGACGTGGTGCGGATGATCCTACTCGAGCAGCCCACCGGCGCCGGACTCATCGACGGGGTTACCCGGGCCGGCGTCTACCAGTTCATCACCAAGCCCTGGTGCCCGGACCAGCTCTTGCTCACCGTGCGCAACGCCTGCCGGCTGCACCGGCTCCAGCGCGAGAACGACCTGCTGGCCCTGGAGATGCGGGTGACTGCACCGACCCTGGAGCAGCGGATGGATCGGCAGCGCGCCTATCTCAAGCGCAACTTTCGGCTCGACTCCATCACCCGCGGCCCGGACAGCCCGCTGAACCGGGTCTGCGAGCAGGTCGCCCAGGTCGCCCCCTATGACGTGCCGGTGCTGCTCACCGGCGAGTCGGGCACCGGCAAGGAGCTGTTCGCCCGGGCATTGCACTACAACAGCCCGCGCGCGGATCGGCCATTCGTGGCCGAGAACTGTGCCGCGCTGGCCGACGACATCCTGGAGAGCGAGCTCTTCGGCCACGCCAAGGGCGCCTTCACCGGCGCCGTCACCGCCCGCATCGGGCTGTTCGAGCAGGCCGACGGCGGGACCATCTTCCTGGACGAGATCGGCGAGGTCTCTCCGGCCTTCCAGGTCAAACTACTGCGGGTGCTCCAAGAGGGCGAGGTGCGCCCGGTCGGCAGCAACCGCCGCCGCCGGGTGGACGTGCGGGTGGTGGCCGCCACCAATCGCGACCTGGCCCGGGAGCGGCGCGCCGGGCGCTTTCGCGAGGACCTCTATTACCGCCTGGCGGGGCTCTGTCTGCACCTGCCCCCGCTGCGCGACCGGCGGGTGGACATCCCGCTCATCGCCCGCTCACTGCTCGAAGAGCTGACCCGCACCCTGGGCAAGGCCTGCGGCGGCATCACCGACGAGGCCATGGTTTGTCTCCAGACCTACGACTGGCCGGGCAACGTGCGCGAGCTGCGCAATGAGATCCAACGCATGCTCATCATGGCCCCCGGCGAGCGGCTGGGTTGCGAGTTGCTGGACCCCCGCGTGTGGCAAGGTGCCGCCCCGGTCGCGGCTGACGCCGAGCGCCCGGACCCGGCCGCCGTCCCCGGCGGGCTCAAAGAGCAGGTGGAGGCCCTGGAAGAGCGCCTGGTGCGCGAGGCCCTCGACCGCCACGGCTGGAACAAGAGCCAGGCGGCCGAGTCCCTGGGCCTATCCCGGGTCGGCCTGCGCAACAAGCTGGAGCGCTACGGGCTGGCGCCCAAGACCGATGCCTGAGCGGGCGCCGGCCGGCTGACGCCTCGACCTCCTGGTCGGCGCGACGCGGCGAGCGGAGGCCGAGGCTTCAGCCGGTGGCCCGGATGACAATTATCCTAGAAAAAGCAATTGCCCCGCGACAAACGCGAATGAACGCGAATAAGAACAATGCGTCGCTCGCCCGGCTGGCAGTCACCCTGGGGGCAAGCCAAGACGCGCAATTATCGCTTTTTTTATTTCGCGTTTTTCGCGGACGAATGCCCGGATTTAGGTTCATTCGCCATAGTGGGTGCGGGCGCGCACTACCATGACCACCAGTTCGTCGTCATGGATGGCATAGACGATACGATCCTGGTAGCTCAAGCGCACCCGATAGGTCACTGCGGCTCCCCGAACACCTCATCGAATGAGCGGGTATCGCCCGTCTGTGCTTCTGTTTGCGCCTGCTTGAAGGATTCCCCGAAGCCGGGAGAAGACAACAGGCCGAGCGTCTCGATCAAGCTTTCGTACTCGGCCTCCGACATCAGCACCGCATCGCCCTGGCGGTGACGGATGTGGTAGATCTCATGGCGTTCATTGGCCCCACGCAAGAGATCGAAAAGGCTCTTGCGGGCGTCGGTCGCGGTGAGTGTGGTCATATCGAGATGGGAAAAGCTGTACAATTTTCGGTACGCCTAGCCTAGGTGGGGCCGAAATCCGTGTCAACCATGATCGACGGCCGGTCGTGCCCGCCTCCCGGACCGAGGAAAAATAATCAACCGCTTCTCTTCCCGGAGTTCAGGTGCCCGAAGTTCACGGAGTCGGTTCACGCATCGTTGCATCGCTTTCCGGACGACGCGGCCCACGGTTCCCAAATGTGATCGAAATAGCGTAACACCGAGTCGACACGCAGCCACTTCGGAGCCGGACTCAATCCCATCGTCGCCCGGCAACTGCTCCACGGCCCGTCTTCGCGCGACTGACGATACCGGCACGTACGGGGTTGAGCACGACGTATCGGTTCAGTTTATCCCGATCGACCAGGAAACCTTTGAAACGCCCCTGGAAGAGATGTCCGACGCGACCATGACGGCGATTTGAGAATTGCGTGTAGATGCCGTTCAACTGACGCATTCCCTTCGACAAGTTGCCGTCCGCCGTTTCGCTCGCGAGATGAGAGTGGTTGGTCATGAGACAGTCGGCATGACACATCCAGTTGTAGCGGGCCACCGTCTCGGCCAATACATCCAGAAACACCTCGCGGTCCGCGTCGTCCTCGTAGATCGACTCGCGCCGATCACCCCGGAAGATGACGTGGTAAAACGCGCCGGGAAACTCAATGCATAAGGGCCTGGCCATGGACTCAGTTTAGCTCAAGATTGGGAGGATTCCACAATGCGAAAACTGACCCCCAGCCCCTGCCATCCAGCCCCCCGCTGATCCCCAACCCCCGCCTATCCGGATCGCTGTATCCAATGCCTGATGCCCCAGGTTGACAAGGTTGCGACAATCCCCGACTATCGCCCCTTGGCACCCTTACTCCCCCGAAAACCAATAAGGCGTCGGTTCGGGGCTGAGAACATCAATCGAACATCAATCGCTGCCCGACGCCAAGGACGCACACCATGACCAGCGACCTGACGAACCCCGGCAACCCCCGCGGCACCACCCTCGCCCACGCCCGCTGGACCGATCCGCTCTATGTCGCCGAGAAGTATGCCTACCAGGAAGGCGCCATCTGGCTCGGACGCTGCCCGCACGATCCAGAGCGCGCCATCGGCTACAAGGACGACCGCCATGTCTTCGTCTGCGCCGAAACCCGTTCGGGCAAGGGCCGCGCCTTCATGGTCAACAACCAGGTCTTGTGGCCCGGATCGCTGATCACGGTCGGCCCCAAGGGCGAAGAGGCAACCATCGCCGCCGAGCGCCGCGGCGCGGGCAATGCCTACTGCGACGGCCTGGGCCAGGAGGTCTATGTCCTCGATCCCATGGGCGCGACCCAGGTGCCCGACGGGCTGCGCGCCCATTTCAACCTGCTCGCGGCGCTCGACCCCAACGATGGCGAACTGGTCTCCAAGGTCGACCGCATCGCCAATGCCATCTGCCGCATCCCCCCCGATGCCGCAGAAGCGGCTGAGTGGGCCAAGAAGGGCAAGGCATATGTCGCGAGCGTGATGCTGCATGTAGTCACGGCCGACCGCAAGCACATCGAAGACCAGGGGCTAGCACGCGACATCCTGACCGTCCGCGACCTCGTCACCGAGGGCCATTACCGGCGGGCCGCCCAACTCAACCAGGATGCCAAGGCGAAGGCCGCGCCGGGAGAGACCCCCAAGGCATACAACCCCTACAAGTTGTTGCTGCTGCAAATGGAGAACAACCCGGCCTGCCATGGCGCCGTCGCCCGCTATGCCCGCGATATGCTCCACTCCAACGCCCAGCATGTCCGCTATTTCGAGAGCGTGCGCAGTGCCGCCGTCGAGCACCTGCGCTTTCTGGAAGGCCAAGGGATCATCAACACCGTCAGCGCCGCTGCCGCGGGCGCCGCCTGGCCCCGCACCTTCCGCGTCGAAGATATCAAAGACAAGCGCATTAGCGTCTTTCTCTGCCTGCCCGAGCACAATTACGACCCACTCGACCGCTGGCTGCGGGCCATGATCGAGATCCTGATCGGCGGTATGCAGGAGCGCCAGGGCTTGGGCGCCAACGGCGAGCGCGTACTGTTCTGCATCGACGAATTCGCCAACCTGGGCCGCATGGACAGTATCGCCAAGGCCGCCAATTCCATCGCCGGTGCCGGCGTCAAGCTCATGATCGCCGTGCAGCGCTTAGGCGAGCTGAGCGATCCGAAGCTCTACGGCAACGGCTGGGAGAAGTTCATCTCATCCGCCGGTACCCAGATTTGGTTCGGTGCCGAGGAAATGGAGACCCGCAAATACCTGGAGCGTAAGCTCGGCCAGACCGAGGTCTCCCTCTTTGGCCGCTCCATCAGCAAGGGCCGAAGTACCTCCAGTGCCGAGTCGCTGAGCGAGAGCTATAGCCACACCAACAGCCTCTCCACGGCCGAGTCGGTGAGCGAGGGCACCAGTCACACCAGCAGCCGCTCCACCGCCGAGGCCGTCAGCGAAGGTTCCAGCCACACCGACAACCGCTCCACCGGCACCACCGCGGGCCGCACCGCCAGCAGCGGCACTTCACGCACGAGCGCGCAGTCGCGCGGCAGCGCCCAGACCCGCGGTCAGAGTCAGGGCTATAGCACCAGCGACGGCCGGACCTCCGGCCGCAACTATGGCCCGCATATCTTTTTTGAGCCCTTCGCGCACGGCACCAGCCGCGGCAAGACCTCCGGCCGGAATTGGTCGCAAGGACAAAACGACCAGCGCTCGACCTCGACGGGCAGCACCAGGACCGAGGGGTACAATGAGAGCCAGGGCACCAGCTACGCTCAATCCGAGGCCCGCGGCGCGAGCGACACCCGCACCGCGGGCACGACCCGCACCGCGGGTATGGGCGAAAGCGATAGCCGCACCGAGGGCAGAACCCGTACCGATGGCACCGGCGAGAGCGACAGCCGCACCCAGGGCAAGACCCACACCCAGACCAGCGGCGAGTCCGAGGGCGCTACACTCACCGAGAGTTTCCATGTCAAAGCGCTCCTGAGCGCACTGGAGGCCAAGCAACTCCTGCGGTCGCTGCCCGAGGTCGAGCGCGAGCATCCGGCCTACCCCGGCTTTGCGCTGATTACGCTGGCAGACGAGGAGCATCCCTTTTTCGTCCGCAAGGCCAATCATGACCAGGACCCGTTCTTTGCCCACAAGTTCAATCCGAATCCTGCCTATAAGTTCATTCCCTATGACCAGCAGCCGCTGCTGGGGTGGCAGATTACACCGGAGCATTTCTATACCGTACAGATTCCATCTGGTCTGAGCGGATACTTTGCCGCTCAGGTTATCGGAGGGATCGAGCCTGGCGACCGCATAACACGGGGTCAAGAGTTCCTGGATTTAGTGCCAGAAGTCGCCGATTACTGGCTGACTGAACCGCCGGACTATCGTCCCGCCGCCCCCTTTCCCTTCAAGGTTTTTGACATCGAAGAGGGCGCGGTGCGCGACCACCGTAAGATCCTGTCGCTTCGCGCCGATGTTGCGCTGGACGAAAACCGTCGCGGCGAGTTTGAATCCGCTCTGTGGTCCCGATGGCTCGAATCGACAAAGATTGAACACGATGTGCAATCTGCCGCCTGGGGCGTTAAAAACGCACGACATAAAATGGAAATGCGTTTCCACGAGAAAGATCGCGTATGGTGCGAAGAGATTAACGACTTCGCTAAGTCATCGGACCTCGAAGAATTATGGCGTCACCAGGAGGTTCCTATATATCCCAAGCGTGGGCTCTTCGGTCTGTCTTTCCGCGAGTCGAGTCCTATCCCTAGGATAGAAGATAATTTATCGCCGAGGGATGCGCAGTTCAAGCGGGACATCTTAAAGGCAATCAGACGCTTCGAAGGCGAGGGAAGCTACTTCATTTTTCTATACGGCATTGTGAATGACGCGACAACCGCAGAAACGTTCTATACCGCCGCGGGTGATGCGTTATTCTATGGTACAGGCGACAGCGCTAGTTGTTACGGCTTCTTCTACCGCGGTGTTGATGACAAAAAAAGAGCGCGTTTAAGACTGCCCCTCGAATCGCTCATTAGGAGCGTTGCTAGCGATGCTACGCACCCATTCACCAGAGTTGCGGCAGCGACCTTTTTCGCAATAGAGCTTCGAGCTATAACTCAAAACATGAGGTTATTGAGTTCAGTGGGCCATGTTAACTTCCCGGCGCAACTCTATGCGAGGGCCGGGTGGGAGATGCATCTTTGCAGTTACGAACATTACAGCCATAATAAAATCGGGTATAAACCGGATAAGTCCCTTGCTTATCTCGGACCGCTTCGGCAAGAGGAAACCGCAGATTTGCGTCGTATGCTGGAGCCAGTGGCCGATGATCCCGGTCATCCATATCATGGGATAGTCATGTCAGCGTTCCAGGTCACAAAAGCGTGGCGCCTATTTGAAGCAGGAAGTGTGGAAGATGCGCTTGCGGCCAGCAAGTCCGCGAGAGAACTGCTGGCGACGTTCCTGCAGCGGTTCGCAGCGAGGTCCGTCTGGGCCGGCGGGACGGATTAAACGGAAGCTAATGAGGGACAGACCACGGTTTCCCAAATGAAGGCGCATCCTCTCATTTGCCGCCGACGCATTCGTCGAAGTGGTGATCTGGCAAGTCCCAGCGCCGGTTGCGCCGTCGACTCATCTATTCAAATACCGGCTCGCTTACATCGTCGACGATCGCTGCGTGCTGCGCTATGACAACGAACGGGGGAAGGGCGATCATCGACACACGGAAGCCGCCGAAGCGCCTTATGCCTTTCTGACACCGGATCGTCTGATGTCCGACTTTGAAGCCGACGTGGCGAGGTGGAATCATGAAAACCGTCATCCTTGAAGTGCGTTCTCTCAAAGAGACCTTAGCCGATGCGGCGCACGCCATGGAGACCGGGTGTGCGGAGACCGAGGCACGTATCGGTTTCGCGACCCCGGAACTGTTATGGGAGGTACTGACCGCAAAGCGTTGGGGATTACTCAAAGCGCTGTGTGGCGCCGGCCCAGTCTCGATCCGGGAGGCCGCGTACCGCGTTGGACGTGATACCAAGGCGGTTCATCGCGACGTGACCGCACTCCTCAAGGCCGGGGTACTGAGCCATGCACCGGGGGACCGTATCGAGTTTCCGTTCGACGACGTGAAGGTCGAGTTCCTATTGCAAGCGGCATAAGTGGAGGCGAACCCGATCGAGTGGCTGCTCCTGGTCATTGCAGCGTATCCAATCTCCGGGTGAACCACATGAAATGGCCCTATCTCGAAGTGACCTTTCGCACGGTCGCCCATTGGCTGCCTATCTGTCCCGCGCCCCCGGCGACCCGAGCCGCCGCGCGGCGGCGGCCGGGGTTGGAATGATCGTCAACTACACCGAAGCGGGAACGCCGATCGGAATCGAAATCACGGCGCCGGAACAGGTCACAATCGCGGATCTCACCCCGTCCTCGCGAGCCTAGACGCGCCGACACTGGCGGCCGAGGACATCGCCCCGCTACGTGCCGCGTGATGCGCACAGGCGACCCAAGGCCCGAATGAATATTCCCCCGTCCGGGAGGTCTACATGCTCGGCCCGTCGTAAGAGTCGTCGTAACTCGCCTCCTGCGCCGATTCATCGGCGGTGTCGTAGGCAGCATCCTCCTCGTACGGTTCCAATTGCAAACCTGCGGATGCGGCAGATGTCTGGTCAGACCCCGAGTCGGACGACGAGCCGTCAGCGGCGCCGTCCTGGGCGCTCTCCGCCGCATTGCCGCTCGCCTGCTCGTTGAAGTTGTCGGTAATCGACTCGGTGCGGTCCAGCGCACTTTCTTCCCAACTCTCAAGCTTGACCTCATCCGCAAACGATTGGGTCTTTTCTGACATCGAATGCACTCCGTTATGTGGAAGTCTCGGGGATGATCGACGAGACTCAGCAAAGGTCTTCCCGAACTTCCGTGCCGATGGTGGCCAGGCGGCGCCGACGGCCTCGCTCCACCAAAACCCGTATGCCAAATCGGCTTCATGCTCATCATGTTTCAGGGCACGTCACGACAAGGTCATCAGCCCCAAAACAGCGACCGGGTGACATCCCCATCGCGCTCAATGCGGTGCTCGAGTACCCGCACCCCGGGGGTCGGTTCGGGCCGCCAGTCGTGGCTGGCGATGATCGCGCAGGTCCCGGACTGGCGCACCAGTTCCAGAAACAGTTCCAGGATGCGCGCGGCATTCAGGGGATCGACCGAGGCGGTCGGCTCGTCGGCCAGCACCACCGCCGGGCGGTGGGCCAGCGCCCGGGCGATGGCCACCCGCTGGCGCTCCCCCACCGAGAGCTGCCCCGGGTGCTTGTCGAGTTGGGCGCCGATGTCGAGCCGCTCCGCCAGACGCTCCACCGCGCCGCGCGGGTCGCGACCCAGGAGCCGGCAGGACAGCATAATGTTTTCCCGGGCGGTCAGGAAGGACAGGAGCCCGCCGGTCTGGAGCACATAGCCGATGTGGACGCCTCGCAGTTGCCCCAAACCGTCCAGGTCGGACGCTTGCCACAGCCGCCACAGGTCGCTTACGCTGCGATGCTCCGGGCGGAAGGCGAAGCCCTCGGCCTCATCCGGGCGCAGGGCCAGCGCCAGCATATCGAGCAGGGTACTCTTGCCGCACCCGCTGGGGCCCTGCAACACCACCACCTCGCCCGGGGCGATGCGCAGCTCGGGTACCCGCAGCTCAAAGGAGGTCCCGCCCCCCGCGCGGCGTTTCACCAACCCCTGGCACTGATAAACCGGCAGCGAGGCGGCCATCAGGGCAGGCTGTCCAAGGGGACGGTCGTGACCGACTCACCGGGTGGCGACTGGGGGTTGAGGCCGATCCAGCGGTCGGTCTCATCATGGATCTTGCGGTAGAGCTTGATCTTCTCCTCGATCACGTCGAGTACCTCCTGCTGTTCGGCATAGGAGCGGGAAACCCAGATCTCCTGGGTTAGGTTCATGATCTGGCTGGTATAGGGCAGGCCTTCCAGCCAGGCCCCCACCAGACCCACATCCGCCAGCCGCTTCACCTGCAACTGATTGACCTTGTCCGGGTCACGCGCCAGGGCCGCCGCCGCCCCCCGGAGTTGATCGAAGAAGCTCTTGGCGCTCGCCTGGGTTTTCTCACCGGCGGTGAAGATGGCTTGCAGGGTCTCCTGCAGGTTGCTCAATTGGTTCTTGGTGATCATCACCCGCACCTCCAGGGTCTTCTGCGAGGGGTCGATCAGGTCCCGGTCGGTGACCCAGGCCTCGATCAGCCGGGGCGCCCGGCTGCCGGTCTCCCGGCCCAGGTAGGCGAGTTGCATGGCACGCCCGACCAGTGCCGTCTTGCGGGCGACCGGGTCGGTCTGCGGACCCGTCGGTATCTCGATCGGGCGGTCGGCGGCGGCACTCTGCAACTGCTGGAGCAGGGCATCGCCCAGGGCGTCCACCTGGGTGCCGAAGGCCTCCACGGTGCCGCCCTCCACCGGAAAATACAGGTCCCCAGCGTCGCCCCAGCGACTGAGTTCACGGTACTGCCGGGCCGCCTTCTCGTGGTCCTGCACGCCCGCCCGGGTGAGCAGGTGCAGCACCGCAATGGCGATCTTGCCCCCGCCGCCGGACTGGTCCTTCTCCTGGGCCATGAGCCGCAGACGCTCGGCGGACAGCCCGGTACGCCCCAGGGGGTCCTTGGCGTCCCGCGCGCCGGCATCCGTGATGAGGACCAGGTAACGGGCGTCAAAACCGCTCCAGTCGATCCGCTCCAGGCCGTCCTGTATCCCGGCGAATGAGTCCTCGTCGAACCCCTTGCTGGAGACCGTCGCCTCCTCCACCCCGGCCACCTTCGACTGGAAGGTCGCCGGGTCCTGTCCGTCGGTCAAGGTCGCCACCACCCGGCTCACATAGTCGAGCCCGGGGGCGGCGTCCACGTTATCCCGAAAGGCGACCAGGCCGAAGCTCAGGCGCGCGCCCAGCGACGAGCCCCGGAGTTTGTCATAGAGGCGGCGCACCGCCGCGCGGGTGCGGTCGATATAGGGCCCCATGCTTTGGGTGGTGTCGATCACGAAGACCACCCCGGCGCGATAGCCGGCGGGGCTTGTGGCGGTCGGCGCCAGTTTCGCCTGAGCCGCCTTTTTCGACCCCGCTGGGGCCGCCGACTTAGGCGGCGCACCGTCCGTCAGCGACTCCTGGCCCCCCGCCTGCAGGGTGACGGCGGCCACCTGAAGCAGCATGGTCTCGTGGCCGCTCTGCATATAGACCGGCTCGAAGGCGAGGATCGGCAGCAGATAGAACTGCTTGTTGGGATCGATATAGGTGTCCGGCTCCTTGGCGATGACCGGGAAGTCCGCCGGGTGCTGACCGGACTTGATCTCGGCGCGCAGGCGGTCGACGGTCGGCACCAGGTTCTCGGCATCCAGCAGGCTCGCGAGCCGGTCATGCTCCCGGAAGAAAAGTGCCGGATCGCGATTGGAGGTGCGGGTGAAGGCGAGCGTTAGGGTCTGGCGCCAGTCGATGACCTGCTCCGCCGCGATCCATCCCTGGGGCTCGCCCGCGGCGGCCGCGCCCACCTCCACCCAGTCTTTGCCTGAGGCGCCTTGCCGAGCGTAGACATAGAGGACGGAGAGCGGCGGCAGTTCCGGCCCCGGCACGGCGGCCCCACCCGGGGCGGCGAGCAGGTGCGCGGCGGGCCGGGTCAGCACCCGCTGGAAGAGCCCCGGCTTGTCGGGGATGGACAGGGCCTCGCGGGCGGCGGCCGCCGGGGCCACCGTCAGCGCCAAGAGCATGGACGCCAGCAGTGCCGGCAGGACCTTGGGTCGCATGGGGGTCATGATCTTCACGATTTGTGGGCCAGTACCAGCCAGCCGGCGACCGGCCGCCCGGCATCGCTGCGCAGGACCACCGACTCCAGTCGTCGCACGGCCAGGCCCACCTGACTCAACAACTCCGCCAGATAGTCCCGGGAGTGGGCGTAACGGCCATGATGCTGCAAGCGGTACCGATCCGTCTCGCCGGCGGCGAGCGCCTCTACGGTGAAACACAAATGGCCGCCCGAACGCAGGGCCCCGGCGGCGCTCCCCAGCGCCTCCTCCAGGACGCCGAAATAGACCAGGGTGTCCGCCGAGACGATGAGGTCATAGCGACCCGGCTGCTGCTGCATGTAGGCGCAGAGTTCCGCCTGCTGCAAGTCGTCATAGAGCCCACGCCCGCGCGCCTTATCCAGCATCCCCTGGGAGAGGTCCACCCCCGTGAGGGTGCGGGCGAACGGCTTGAGCGGCGCGGCGCACAGCCCGGTCCCGCAGCCGACGTCCAACACCGTAAGCGTCGCAGCCGGGGTCCCCAGGCAGCCCGCGACCGCCTCGCCCACCAGGGTCGGTGCGCGGTATTCCAACAGGGCCAGTCGGGAGTCGAAGCTAGTGGCAAACTGGTCGAAGGTACACTGCACATAGGCATCGGAGGCCCGCACCGGAATACCTTGGCCGGTACAGGCCGCCAGATAGTGCAGCGCCTTGGGATGATCGGGCTCCTCGGCCAGCCACTCGCGATAGATCCGGGCGGCCTCCTCGGGGTGCCCCAGCAGACACTGGGCCATGCCTAGCATCTCGCGGGTATGGGGGTTCTTGGGCTCGCACACCAATGCCGCGCAGGCCTGCTGTACCGACTCCTCGATCCGTCCCAGCTTGATATAAAGACCCGCCAGGGTGTTTCTGGCCTGGGCGAAGTCCGGCGCCAGCTCAATTGCGCTCAACAGACAGCGCTCCGCATCGGCGAACCGGCTCAGTGCCTTGCAGAGTACCGCATAGTTATGCAGCGCATCCGGGCGCTGGGAGTCGAGCGCAAGGGCCTGCCGATATTGCTGCTCCGCATCCTCGAAGCGCTCGCAGTCGAGCAGTAGATTACCCAGGTTGGTGCGGTATCCGGCATGGTTCGGGACCAGCTCGAGCGAATGCGCCATGAGCCGCAAGGCGTCCTCGTCGTGGCCCTCTTGGTGCGCCAGGACGCCCATAAAGTGCAGCGCATCCGGGTGCTCGGGCACCAGGGCGAGCACCCGGCGATAGACCGCGAAGGCATCCGCATGATGGCCGGCACCGTGCAGGGAGGTCGCAAGCTCCATCGCCTCGTCAATCGACAGTGACGGGGGCAGGTCCCGCTGGGGATCGGGAGTGACAGCCATCATAGCGCAGGCCTCAGGCGATTAGGGAGCGGAGATGGTGACTTGGACGACATTCGACTTGGCCCCGGCATAGGTGGTCGCGATTTCATAGGTGCCGGGCGTCAATCGCGCAGGCAGATAGCGTTGGGCGTCGATGTTGAAGTAGCCGTCCACCGTGACCCCCGCGAATGACTCGCGACTGGGGCGTGGGGCCTCCGGGGGTGGCGGGTCGACCGGCTCATTTGCGCCTTCCTCAGCGATCTCTCCAGATAACACCTCCTTACTGTTCACCCGGCGGACATGAACGGTGAGGGGCGGACCATCCATCGCCGCGAGTACCGCCACGACGAAATAGCCGCAGACCGGAACGATCGCCGCCTCCCGCGCGCGGGGCTGAATGCGCTCGGGCGCCACGATCGCCACCCCGCTCCACTGGGGCGAGGGCGCGGCGGGCGAGCATTGCGTTTGCTCGTAGGTGCCCAACGCCACCTCTTGGAAATACTGCGGTACATAGTCCATCAGCGGCCCTCCGCATCGTTGTTGTTACCAACCGGCATTGATATCCAGCTTCTTGACTGCCTTTTCACAGTTCGAGCAAAACGCGCTCTTGCTATTGCTCGTGCCGAACATGACGCACTGTGACGCGTTCGTGTTACTCGTCGTGTTATAACTCGTTTCACCGGCCGGACAGCCTTTGTAGCAATGGTCTCCGGCATGGCCCTTGCCGGAATAGTGTGTCGCCACCGCATCGGGTCGATTGCCGGCACCCTCGGCAACCATGCCGACCTTGTGCCCTACCTCGTGGATGATCACGCACTCCTGACTGGTGTCGTTTTTATTCGCCCACCAGGCGCGCGTACAGACACAGACCTGGTTGGCGCCACCCAGCGCCAAACCGGCCCGCATCCGGTCGACCACGTTGACCTTGACCTCGACCTTACCCTGGCCAGCCGCCAGTGCGGTGACATCCACTTCCACCTCGTTCCAATAATTTCCACTGCCATTGTAGCTCACTTTATCGGCAGGAATAACCGTCTCCCCCCCGGCATTCGGATAAAACTTGGCCTCGACCAACCAGCCCTCACCGGTGACGATGTCGTGCCACAGATATCTGGTATCGACCGTGTTCGGCGCCAACAGCCCGCGCGACACCACCGGGATGACGACGTTGGGCTTGCCCGGCCCCACGTCGACCGGCTGCTTGCTGATTGCAACATTGGCGTTTTTCACCGCCAAATGATCGGTATAGACGACGGCCAGCAGGTATGGCTTCTTGGCCTTGGTCGCCGCCGCGCCGTCAATGGCCGTGTCGACGTTGCCGGAGAGGGTGCCGCTGTCCGTGCCGTCTCCGATATTTTCCTGGTGCGTGATCGACAGGGCCGTCAACTCTTTCAGGACCAGGTGATGTTTGTCAAATTCGCTATCGACCACAGCGGTGGATGACAGGACCGAGCTGAGGCCGCTCATCTTGGCCTCCACATAATAGAAGAGGCGTTTGGTGGTGAGCTCGCCGGTCTGCACCTTCTTGCCCTTGCTGTCCTTGGCCTCGGCCTTGAATTTATAACCGCCGCCGGCTACCAACTGGAACTGACCGGCAATGATCTTGGTGCCGTCCGGCTCGGTCGTGTAGCTTTTCTCGTCCTCCGTATACTTGAAATTGCCATTACGGCCCTGCTCGGTGTCGGTGTAGGCGGCGGTGCCGGTCGGGGCCAGCAATTTTGCCTTGAAGGAATGAGCGCCCGGTTTATCGAATTTGACCTTGAGCCGCGGCGTCATCCCCAACCGGTCCTTGTTCTTGACCTCGGTGCCGTCGACCCAAGCGTCCTCCTGAGGGAGATTCACCCATTGCGTCGCGGCGGCCGTCTCGATGCTGTCGCCACCGTCGAGCCAGGCGATTGAAACGATATTGGCATCGGCCAGCGGGCAGGGTTGCTTCGGGTCATCGACCGGCTTGTCGCCCCCCGATTGCTTGGCAACGTCCGAGGCCTTATCCGGTTTAGAGCACCATCCCATCTCACGACTCCGAGTCAAGGGCCGTCGCGGCACGCACCTGCGCGATGACCTTTTCGGCATAGGCCGTCGCGGCCGCCGCCAGGATCGCGGTACGGCCGGCGGCGCGGGTCTCCGCGGCCAGTTCGGCGAGGTGATCGGCCACCGCACCGCGGATGAGCGGATCATGGAAAAAACCCAGACCGCTCAGGAAGGCGGCGCTGGCATAGATCGTTTGCGCGACGGGCTCCTGAAAGCCGTCCGCGCGAGCGCGGTGAACCGCCTCGCGGCAAAACGCTGACAGCGTCTCGGTGTCATGTGCCGCGTGCTTCTGCGGATAGATCAGGGCAAGAATCTCCAGCAGGTCGGAGAGCGAGGTCGGTGCCCGCTTATTCGGTATGGCCAACCAGGCATTGAGTCTGGCGGTCGCCTGCAGGAGGTTGCCGGCGTCGGGCCCACGCGTGGCGTCGAGATAGGTCCAGGCGCGCTCGTAAAGCAGGTCGTGGCGCTGAATGGCGCTAGCAATGTCCGGATCGAACAGGGTTGTCGTCAGTGCTGAATAGAGCGGGTTGCGGCAGAAATCCCAGCCCAGCAGGATGGTGTGATCGGCAAATGACTGCACCGTGGCCACGGTGTCGAAGCCATAGCCTCGCGCCTGCTCAATCGCGCCGCCAACGAAGGCCGTGATGGCCGCATCGCCGGCGAGTCCGGTCGGCAGCGGGAAAAACGCTTGCAGGTGCATTTGCAGGCGGGCCTGGTAGCCTTCCAATTCATAGCGTGCGAAGCACTCCATCTGCTCTTTGCGTATGATCAGCATCGCCGCTGTTCCCGCCGTAATCCCGCGCTGGCCGCCGCCACTGGTGCAATGCGCGCAAACCGCCCCTGCGCGGCGCCAACCCGGTCGCCGCCGATCATGGGATCTGCTCCGTGAACTGCCCCGGCACGATGACTGAGATGACCCCCGCCCAATTGCAGATGAGCTTGGACACGTCGTCCAGGGCCGGCATGTTGCCGAGTATGACCGTCGCTGCACCGGGCGCCCAGGGGGCCGTGGTCATGGGGACGCATGGCATGGGGGTCAGCACCCCCATGGCGGCGGAGGTCGCGGCGGCCACGGTCGGATTGGCCAGGCTGGTACACATGCCGAATGGCATGATGTTCAGCATGGGTACATTGTCCATGATGTTGGCCGCCGGCATATTGCCGGTCATCATCTGATTCTTCGGCAGCACCACCAATGAACTTGGCGCCACGCCGAAGCTGCATTGCAGCGTGGCACCCGAGCAGACGTGCATGGGCATGGGTAACTCCTAAGCCGCGGGGCCAGGCCGCGCGAGGCTCAATGGCTGCTGGCCGAGCCCGGTGTCGGCGACCGTAAAGCGCACGAGTGTAGCGGGCTGCGCGCCCTCCGCGTAGTAGGCGGTCACTGGGCCGAACAGGGCCTTCAACTCGTCGGCGTTGCAGGTCGGCAGATAGGTGCGCAGGACCCGGGGATCGTAATAACGGAAATACAGTGGCGCGCCGTCGGGACCCCAGACTGACAGGAATTTGCGAAAATGCATGCGTAATTTCCGGAAATCGGCGCGCGAGGCGGCGAGAACACCCCAATGCCGACCCACGCCCTGCATAAGGAATAACGCGGTGAAGGCGGCGGTGGCCGGCAATTGAACCAGATAGGGGGCAGCCATCGCCAGCTCCGGCTCCAGCTCCCCGGGCAATAAACAGATGTGGGTCAACTGGTGCTCGGACAAGAGCGCCAACAGATTGGGGATGAGTGCGCCGTCAAGCAGGGCATAGAGCTGCTCCGGTGCGCTGGCCAGGCGCTGTTGGAAGGCCTGCACTTGGGTCTGGTCGATCACGTTCGGGCTCCGTTGGGCTGACTGGCAGCGTGCCTTCAGGTCGCGGACTGGTTCGCTTGGGCGAGGCGCGCCGCTTCGCACTTGGCGCAGAATGGGGTCCCGTTCTCGGCGGCGGCGGCGAGGGCCGCGGCCTGCGCCTGGTCCTGCGTCTGGGACTCAGGCGGAACAAAGACCACCCCCTTGACCTGCGCCAGCGATGCGGGCGTCATGGTCGGCGGGGTGCCCGCGGCGGCGTCTGAGACCTGCCCCGGGTCGGCGTTGGCCGCCTCCTTGGGCGCCTTGGGTGCATCCGGGGAGCAGCCGGAGCCGGAGCCGGCCGAACCGCCGCTATTGATCAACACCGGGGTCCCGGAAATGGTGACGCCAGCCGGTCCCACCACGATGAATCCGCCGCCGGCCTTGAGCGTCACGCTCATGCCGGCCTCGATGACCACGTTCATCCCGCCCTTGAGGTGGACCTCCTGGCCGGCGTCCAACCCATACTTCGTGCCGACCTTCTGTTGGAGATTCATGCCGGCCTTCAGCGAAACTGTGCCGTCCACCTTTTCGTTCTGGTCGCCGGTGACGCTCAGATGCTTGTCGCCCTCGACCTGCTCGAGCTGATCCGTGGTCACGATCAGGTGACGCTCATTGCCGATCCACTCAAATGAATCGTTCTTTACCCGCAGGTCCTGGTTCATCTCGGCGTGGATGAACAACTGCTCCGAACCCTTCTTATCCTCCAGACGAATCTCATTGAACCCGCCGCCGCCCTTGCTGGAACTGCTCTTGAGGCTCGTCATGGTGGCCTGTCCGGGCAGGTCATAGGGCGGCATACATTCGCCGTTGTAAACGCGGCCGGTGACGATCGGCTGATCCGGATCGCCTTCAAGGAAGTCGACGATCACCTCCTGGCCGATCCGCGGGATCATCATGCCGCCCCAGCCCTTGCCGGCCCAGACCTGGGCGACCCGCACCCAACAGGAGCTACTCTCGTCCGCCTGGCCGTAGCGGTCCCAGTGGAACAGCACCTTGACCCGACCGTACTTGTCGGTCCAGATCTCTTCGCCGGACTTGCCGACGACCACGGCGGTTTGGGGACCCTGGACGACCGGCTTGCGCGCGCGGCGCGGCGGCCGGTAGGGGAGCGCGGCGTCAACTGCACTCAGGGTGCAGCGAAAGATCGGGGCCACGGCCGCGTCTGCGGAGCGGAAGGTGTCGGATTGCAGCACATAGTCCGCGCCGACGATCAGGTGTTCGCGGTTCTGGTCCGTGCGAGGGTGCTCGGACAGGGTGAAGAGTCCGCCGCACGTAAGGCCCCGCGCGTCGCCCTTGGCCTGGACGCTGGCGTAGCCGACCTGCGCCTCCTCCAGCCGGATGCGGGCATAATCCTCACCCGCGGAGCGTTCGGTGTAATCGCCCTGGTAGTCGAAGACCTCCAGTCCAGCGAGCGCGTGTGACTTCGGGGCACTGCTGCGGGCGAGCAGGCCCTTGCGCGGGGCCGTGAAGTCGTAGGCGCTGTGGGCAAAAGCACCCGAACTCACCGCATTGACCAGGGTCCAATCGTCGATGCGCTCGAAATCGCGCAACGCCGACTGACCCGGGAGAAAATAGGGCACCGTCTCGTAGCCGGGCGCTGGCGAGTGAGCGCTGCGGCTGTCGGCGAGCACCAGCAGGTGTTTGCCGTCGGTGTGCTCGTGGAAGTAATAGATACCCTCGTGCTCGAGCAGCCGGCTGACAAAGTTCAGGTCGCTCTCACGGTATTGGACACAGTAAGTCCATGGTTGGTAGCTGCCGGAGAGCCGCTGCTCAAAGTCGGTGAAACCGTGGTCGCGGAAGATCTGGGTCACGATGTCCGGGACGGTCTGGTCCTGGAAGATCCGGCAGTCGGCGCGCCGCGACAGAAACCACAGCCAGGGCACCAGGGTGGCGCGATAGCGGGCGATGGTGCCATCGAACCCGCAGTGCGCAAAGCGGTTGACGATGCCGTTGAAATAGCGGTCCTGGTCGCCGCTTGCGGGCAACAGCAGGGAGACTGTCGCTGGGGTACCCAGGAGCGTGTCGGCGCCGATGTCGAGCCGCTCGCCGATCAGCTCGAGTTCGTACTCGAAGGGGGCGCTCAAGCGCTCCGTGCCAGTCATGTCGCGCAGAAACAGCACGTCTTCGCCGAGTGCGGTATTCACCCGAAGTGTACGCGTAGCTTGACTGGCGAGACTGGGCATCTTGGGTGGCCTTGCTGGTAAATGCCGCGAGTATAACCGGTGCGACCGGGGCGGGCATCCGTGGGGCAGGCGCCCCGCGGAACCTTGACCATTTGGGGCGATATCCTTCTAGCCGGGGCTGTGTCGACCCCACATTAGGAGCTATCCCAGGCCGCGGCGGCTCGCCGCGCGATCGGCTCGACTGGCGGCACAATCCACGGTGCCCTGGTTCCCGCGGTGGCGGCTGTAACCGTCGCGAAAAACGGCGTGTACGCCCCCTCCCCTCGCGTCTCCAGCGGCCCGCCCGGGGTGAAGTTGGGTGCATCCAGGATGCTGTACAACCATGAGTACAACCACGAAGAGCCGAAGATTCATGCGGCCGGGCCTATCCTCAACGACCGATGACCCAGCGCGGGCAGCCTCGGTGCCCATCCACCTTCACCGCCTGCTAACATAGCGCGCACAGCGGCGGACTCAAGGACACGCACGGCGGCTGGGAAGTTTGGCCACAGCGCCCCAGAACGGCTGAGACCGCGCATTGGCGGCTTTCTTGGTGGAAAACGCACTGCACTGTTGAGCGATCGAGCGATCGCGGAGGTAGCTGATGGCAAATGGCGCAGACTCGCCGCACCAGACGAGACCATTGATCGAAGCGCTGTTTCTCGATGTGCCCTATGTGATCGACCGCGTATGGCGGTGGGCGGAATATTATGCCCATCGTCTGGGCTGCGTTGCGCTCGACGACGATGCCCATCCGTGGCAGGCACGGTCACTGACGCGCACCTCGCTATTCGCGGTCTATGCGCTGATGACGGCTTTCATCGCTTTCGGCCCGACCTTTAACAGCCTGTGCGGAATTCTCGGCCCGCCGGGCGCCCGCTCTCTCGCCCAATTTGTGACGGGACTGTTCATCGTCGCGGCGGCACTGATTGCGCTGCGGATGATGGCGGCCATCGTGATCGTCCTGAAACAACGGGTGAGCAAGGAACCGGCCAATTTCAATGCCAAAACGGCGAAGCTCAACCTGAGCGATTGGAAGCGACTCATCACAGCCGGACTCATACTGTTCGTGTTTACCATCGGCTGTACCGTGGCACCCTTTATTGCCGCGTTGGTTGCGTTCCACCACTTGGCCCCGGATGCGGCGACCTGCCGGCAACTGCCGGACGCCACCGCGATAGGGTGGCAACTGGCGATTACGTTGTCGATGATTGCGATCGGCGCCTGGCTGCTGGCGACGAAGCGATTACGCTCGGCGGCCCGCCGGCTGGTGCTGGTGCTTACAACCTGGCTCGCCGGGGTTGCCGTGATGTGGTGGTTGGCCGGACCGGATGGGCGGGAGGCCGATCCGGGTCCCTATCGGCACATTTATCCCATACTGGTCGGCCTGCTGATGCTGGTAGCGTTATTGGCGCGATGGTGGGCAACATTCCTGATGGAGTCCATGGCACGGACACTGCGCGCCGGCCAGGACGAATGGTTCACGCCATTCCGGAAGCGGGTCCAGATCACCGAGCTGTTAAGCGTCGATGCAACCGATCCGGATATCGGCGTCTATCGCATCGCGGCGAGCTTCGTTATCGGCGTGGGGGCCCGGCCGATGCAGGCCTTGTTGCTGCCCGCACTGGTGGCCATGATGGCTCCGACCCAGTGGCTGCCGATCGCCACCGCCGTGACGTTCGGGTGCGGTGCGCTGTTGCTCGCTTATGGGAACCTGTCGAACCGCTGGCAGCAACTGATCACGTACGTGGAACGCTGGTTTCTCGTCGGCTTGCCGCTGCCAATTTCGGTATTCGTGATTGCGATGGGCGCACTGCGCTTGCTGGATGTGCAGTATGCCTCGACGATCTTGGATGCCGCGCCCTTCGGCACCCTACTGGCAGGCGTCATGATGTGTTATCTGGCTGCCTGGTTTTTCGAGTATTGGATCAATCGCTGGCCCGCCGAGCATCTGCTGGCCGCGCTGGGCGCGCCGGAACACGGACGCGACGGGGTACTGGAACTCCACTCTCAGATTCCGGCTCCCCCGATCGGATTGCAACCCAGCGGCCGCACGCTCGCCATCCACGGCGCGGGTCGGCTGTGCGCGCAAGGCTGGCGGCAGAATGACCAAACCGTCACAAAAGGGAATTCGCAACGCGAACCGGTGTTTGAAACTTATGGATTTGAGGATCTGTTTCAAGCCCTGTCCTGGCCCGGTGACGATCCCAACATTCTCCACAGCCTGCAGCGCGTCCTGCGACTGTATTTCTACACGATCAATGCATTACTGGTGGCGATCGGCGCCGGCTTGCTGTGGCTGCATGGCACCTACGCCGCACCGCTCGCCGCCCACCCCGTCGTCGCGGCACAGGTCGCATCGGCGCAGCCGCAACCGGATGATTTAATCGCATTGCTGCGGCGCCAAGCGCTTCAATCGCGTCCGGCAATTGTTGTTGCAGCGTCGGGCGGTGGAACCCGGGCGGCGGTTTATACAGCGCGCGCACTCGAGGGATTAGCCGGCCTTGATCGCACCCGCGACGTGGTGCTGGTCAGCGGCGTCTCGGGCGGAGGCGTTGCCGGGGCATGGTTCGTGACGCACTATGATGAGCTCGGCGGCGCCAAGCGCAATCATGAGCAGGCTTGGAAGGACTATGTGACGGCCGTCGGGCAGCCCTTCATCATCGACGTGCTGAACGGAAGCACAGAGCTGCGCGTTGCCGGTGACGTCTCGCTCGGCGAATTGCTAGCGGAGAGCTTTAGACGCCGGCTGTTTAACGATCTCACGCTCGGGGATTTGCGCGGACCGAGGCTGATCCTTAATACCACAGTGAGCGGACATCCGGTCGAGGATTCGCAGTTGCTCAATGGCCGCTTTGCGTTAGCGACGACGGACGACGACTCCGGTCCGTTCTCGTCGCTCGCGGGAAGCCGGCTGATCTTCACCACCCTGGCGTCGGATGCCGGATTTCCGGGGCGGGCCACGGATGCCGGATATCCGGACCAGGACACGGCGCGCGCCGACGTGCGCATGCCCTACACCCTAGTGCGCGATACCAAGGTCCCGGTGGCTGCCGCCGCCGCGCTCAACGCCAATTTCCCGCCGGTATTTCCGAATGCGCGGGTGAGCCTGAGCGAGGTGGATCGGCAGGGGTGTCATCATCGCTCGTATTTTGTTACCGACGGTGGCGCAACCGAAAACCTGGGGCTGGTCTCGGCGCTCTATGCACTGCGCGGGGCGCTGCTCAACTGGCCGGATGAGGCGGCGCTTCCGGTCATACATATTGTGGCGGCCGAGGCGTCCGCAATCGGCTACGACTACTCGCAGGATCACGGCATCGGGGCCGCGATGGACGGCGCCAAAGAGCGCGTAACCGGCGCCCTAACCCAGGAGCTGATCGAGGATATCAACCATCGCCTCCTCGCAAACAAGGCTCAACCGTTGCACATCCATTTTCTGACCTTGCCAATGGCCTTCCGCTCGCGCGGCGGCTTTGGCACCCATTGGATGTATGCGGACACATTCCGCATTGCCAATCCGCTGGTGCGTGAGATGCCAGGACGCTTGATGGCATCCCTTAAACAGACATTCACCTCCCGGCGCTACTATCAGACGCTCAAGCGGGATGACATCGATACGCTGTGGCCGGCATTGTTTTCGGCGAGTGGCAACTTCTGCACATCGCACGATACCTGGTCTGCCAGTGCGAACCAGGTCGCCGAATGGATTTGCGGCAAGGACTCGACACATCCGCTGAAGGCAGATCCCGACGCCCAAATTGACGCATGGAATGCCGTCGTTGGAGAACTGGGAAATCACCGGGACAGGCTACCTGACCAATGAATGCACCGACTGTTGGCTGTCGGCTCAACGGCGTACCTTGGTCCGCGAAGGATCAGTGACTGCTATCCGTCGAGCCTTGACCCTGGGCGCCTTGATCGTCATTAATGCCGGGACGCCGGAATCCAGGCAAGGGACAGCAAGCTCCTGGCCGCCGCGGGCTCGTAGATATGGCGGACTGGCCGGAGCGACGCGCAACCTAAACGCGGGAATTACTCACGCCAAGGCGCCAAGCTCGCCAAGAAATACAAGCGGGTCGATCCACTCTCCAGATCACCCCGGCCAAAGACTTCGGTCAGCGCCGGACCGAGCACAGCGCTCAGGACCATCAGAAAGTCGAAGCCGAACAGGTGCCCGACCAGGGTACCGGCCGCCAGCGGCAGTAGAAAGGTCAAGGCACCGAAGCTCAGGGAGCGGCTACGCGCCGCCGCGAAGACCGCCAGATCGATCTCCAGACCGGCGATAAACATCAAAAAGACCCGCCCCAGCGAGGCGAACAGGTTGACGGTACCGGTGCTGGGATCGACCACATCCAGCACGAAGGGGCCGAGCAGGACCGCGACCAGGAGCAGCCCCACGGCCGCCGGCAGGCGCAGCCGGGTACACAGCGGCGGCAGCGCAAAGATCAGGAACAGCACCAGGGTGAAGAGTTCCATGGGCGAGGCCTGCTCGCGCAGATACCCGATCAAGACCCCCGGCCGGTAGCTGACACCGACGGCGATGAGGCCGATCGCCAGTGCGGCGACGAGCGGCCAGCGCTTGCGCAGCAGGCGCAGGGTGGGGGATTCAGGCATCGTGACTCACTCGGGTGACTTCAGGGCGACCTTGACCGAGTCGATGGTCCCGTCGAAGGCGAAGGGCCGGCGATCAAAATAGTCGAGCGAGACCGGCGAACCCAGATCGGTCCCCACATCGAAGGTCTCGCTGGCGGTAAAGGCCGCCGGGACGGTGCGCTTGACCGTGGTCCGCGCGAGCTCCTGACCATCGACGCTCAACACCACCTGCGCCGGGGCGCCGGGCTTGGCAATCGCCGTGTCCACCTCGATCCGGTGTTTGCCCGCGGGGAGCTTGTTCTGGGAGCGCGCCGTATAGCGCTCGATGATCATCATGTTGTATTCGTAGATCAAAATGCCCTGATCCATATAGAGCGTCAACCCGCCGGACGCGCCACCCAGTGCATAGAGCACACCGGATGCGTTTTCTCCCAGCTCGGCGTCGATGGCTACATGATTGCTCTCACGGCCCAGCCCCGGCGCCGTGAACTCCGGCATGCGGGTCGTGGTCGCGTCGAATTGCCAGCTCGTATAGGGCGTTTTGATGCGATCCTCGGGGTGAATACGCAGCCAGATACCGGCCCCGATGGGGAAGACCTTGTTCTCCTTGGCATCATTGAGGAACAGCGTCTTCATCGCCCCCAGCCGCTGCGGTTCCTGGGCGGCCAGGTTCGCGGCCTGCGAGAAATCGGCCTTGAGGTTGTAAAGCTCCCAGATGTCCTGATTGGAATCCCAGGTCGCGAGCCCAGGACTCACCGTGAGCCAGGGTGTCAGCGGGCCGAAGGTGCAGGCATACCAGCCGTCCCGGTAGATGCCGCGGCTGCCGTTGTTGTCGAAATACTGGGTGAGCTTGCGGCCGGGTGCCTTGGGGTCCGCAAACGTATAGGCCATGCTGGTGCCATCGATCGGGTCCTGCGGAAAGCCGTCCACCACCTTGGGCGGTTGGATATGCAGGATGTCGTATAGCGTCGGCGCGATGTCATTGACGTGGTGGAATTGGGGACGCGGCGTCTGATCGGGCTTGATGTGCGCCGGCCAGGAGACAGCCAGCGGATTGCGGGTGCCGCCAAAGTGCGAGGCGATGAGCTTGGTGTACTGGAATGGCGTATCGCCCGCCCAGGCCCAGCCGGCATGATAGATGTTGTCCACCTTGGGGCCGCCCAGCGCATCCAGACCGCCGAGTTGGTCCAGCGCCGCCAATTGCTGTGCGACGGTGTTGGGGATCTGGTTCTGCGCCAACAGCTCGCTGATGCTCCCCTGCTGGCCCTCGGCGCTCGACCCGTTGTCGCCGAAGACATAGAAGACGATGGTATTGTCGCGCACGCCCAGGCGGTCCAATTCGTCGATGACCTTACCGGCCTGGGTGTCGACATGCTCCACAAAGCCGGCAAACACCTCCATCAGGCGGCGCTGGAATGGACGTTCGGACTCCGGAATGCTGTCCCAGCCGGCCATGTTATCCGCGCGCGGCGTGAGCTGGGTGTCCGCTGGTATCCAGCCGAGCGCCTGCTGTCGTGCGAAGGTCCGCTCGCGCAGCGCATCCCAGCCGTTGTCGAATTGGCCCTTGTACTTGTCCGCCCACTCTTTGAAGATGTGGTGCGGACCATGTCCGGCACCGGGCGCCCAATACATGAAAAAGGGCTTGTCTGGGGAAAAGGCGCGGTGCTTGCGTAGCCACTTGATCGCCTGGTCGGCCAGGTCTTCGCTCAGGTGGTAGCGCTCATCATGCGGCGGCTCGATCGTATTGAAGTTCTCCACCAGCCGCGGCTCCCATTGGGAGGTCTCGCCGGCCAGGAAGCCATAGAAATAGTCGAAACCGATCCCCGGGCCGGTCGGCCAGAGGGTGAATGGACCCATCGCCGTGGTCTGGGTGGCTGGGGTGTTGTGCCACTTGCCGAAAGCGGCGGTGGCATAGCCATAGTCCCCCAGGACCTTCGCGAGCGTGGCCGAGGTCCGGGGGATCTCGCCGGTGTAACCGTCCCAGTCGACCGCACGCTCGGCGATGGTCCCAGAGCCCACCCGCTGGTGGTTGCGCCCGGTCAAGAGCGCCGCCCGGGTCGGCGAGCAGATCGCGGTGGTGTGAAAGGCGTTGTAGCTGATGCCGGCATTGGCGATACGCGACAAGGTTGGCGTATGGATAGGTCCGCCGTAGGTATCCGCGAGGCCGAAGCCCACGTCATCCAGCAGGATGATCAGGATATTGGGCGCATCCGCGGGCAGGTGGTTCGGCTCCGCCCGGCGGACCATCTTGGACTCCGCAAGGGTCGGGGCGGCGATGCTGGCCGAGGGGATCGGCGGGAAGGGCAGCACCGAGCCGTCGTTCGGCGTCGCCGTCGGGGTGGCCGCCTGGGTAGCGGGCAGAAGGCCGCACAGGGCAGCCACCAGCAGGGCCTTGATCTTCATCGCGCTCACATCTCCGGCAACTGAGGGTCGGCCGATTTCGGCCCAGTGGGGCAGCCAACTTAGCCGAGCCGAGTCGGACCTGTCTATCCGTTTGGCGCAAGCCTGGTACACCACCCTGCACCGGTTCCCGCAGCAGCCGCATATTGACTATTTACCGGAGAATCCAGCCACTGCTATGGTGGCAGCATTTATCCCTTTGAGGAGATCATCCATGGCCCAAGTCCTGGTTCGCAATCTCGACCACGACGTGAAGGAACGGTTGCAGCAGCGTGCCCGTCGGCATGGGCACAGCATGGAGGAGGAGATCCGCGCGATCCTGCGGCAGGCGCTGGCCGACCAGGAAGCACCCGCCGCCGGGCTGGGTTCGCGTATCGCCGCCCGCTTCGTCGGCCAGGGCTTGACCGAGGACCTACTACCTTATTCCGCCTAATCTTGCGCCTGCTCAAGCCCCGAAGGGGCGCGACATACCAGCCCAGGGCAACGCCCTGGGTATGACGGATAATAGACCCCAGCCCTGAAAGGGCGTGACATCAGGAGCCCACCGTTCTGTCACGCCCTTTCAGGGCTGGGCCGAATAAACAACGCTAACCCAGGGCGTTGCCCTGGGCTGACATGTTCGACCCCGTTGGGGTCGGCATGCAACATAGGGTGGAATGGGGTACGACCTGAGTTGCACGGACAGGTACCGCGACCGGCGATGTTTGAGCCTAAGGCGATTTCCATATAATAGTTTCCCTGCTATAATAGCAATGTTCCCAACAGATCGACCCACCAAGTGCATCTATGTTATCCGAGACCGAAACGG
>NZ_CAJAXH010000199.1 GCF_903946935.1 uncultured Thiodictyon sp. | reverse complement strand
CGTAGCCGGCAAACTCGTTCATGGTAGCGACCGGTGTCCAAAGATCCGACGCCCATGATCGCAGGAAGACCTCGGTTTTTCAACTGAGGGGCCGCCGCTATACATAGATCGCCGGAGCTAACATGAGTAACTTCTTAGTGAACCGTTCCTAGGGGCGCGTGGGACTTGGTCATCGTTACGGCCAGTGGCGCCTTTCTCATCTTCCTCTGCGCCTCCGCGTCTCTGCGTGAGTCATGATGTCTCACGCAGAGGCGCCGAGACGCAGAGCGATCTACCGTGCCGGTGGAGTGACCCGCGTACTCGTTCCCACGCTCTGCGTGGGAATGCAGCCCCGGACGCTCTGCGTCCCGAGACCGGTTCAGTGCAGACGGCGAGCCGCGGCGCTTTCGCGACGTTGAGCGTCGCCGGAGGCATTCCCACGCGGAGCGTGGGAACGAGAAGACGCTCCGCGTGGGAACGAGACGGTACCTCGAATCCCAAGTTGTGGTTCTTGACATAGGTTAACTCGTAGACCATCTGGGATGGGCGCACGTCCCCGGTATGCGCCAGGTCGAGGTCGACCGTTTCGCCGATGATGCCCGCGTTCTGGGTCTTGGTGGCGCCGACCAGCTCGGGTGTCAACTCCAGCACCGAGTCTTCATTGAACTCGGCGGTCAGTCGCTCCTGCGGTAATTCGGTGCGATAACCGGCGACGCGGGGGAAGCGGATTTCGAGCGCATCGCGCTCGGGCCGGATGGCCTTGACCTGGATCGTCTCGCGCGGCGGCTGGGGCGGTGCCACCACGGGCTTGGCGTTGAAATCGAAGGGGATGCCCAGGACATCGGCGTATTCGACATTGAAGAGCCCCTCTTCGTTCAGGTCGTAAGACTGGCGGCGCAGTGCCCGGCCGATGACCTGCTCGCACAGGAGTTGGGTGCCGAAGGCACGCACCCCCAGGACATGGGTGACGGTGTTGGCGTCCCAACCCTCGGTGAGCATGGAGACGGAGACGACGCAGCGGATGTCGGCGCCGAGTCGGCCGGGCTTGCCGACGGTGTTCATGACCTCGCGCAGCAGCGTCACGTCATCGAGCACCTTGCCGCCTTGCAGTTCATCGGCCGCTTTGCCGCCGCGTTCCATGATCTCGCGGCGGAAGCGCTCGATCTCATCCGCGGCCATGGCGCGGAAGTTGTCATCCAGGGCCTCGCCGGACTCCAGTTGTTCGCTGTCGATCAGCAGGGTGCGGGGCCGCGGGAGTGCATTGCCGTGCGCGTCGTGGTTGCGGAACAGGGGCAGGCGACCGTGTACCAAGTCGGTGGTGCCATCCGGCTGCGTGCGGTCGAAACCGGCGATGTAGTCGTACACCAGTTTGGAGGCGGAGGTGTTGTTGCAGACGACGATGAAGCAGGGCGGGGAGGCAACCCCGGCCTCGGACCAGAGGGCGAAGGTCTTCTCATAGTGCCCGTAGAGGGCTTCCAATGCGGTTTGCAGTTGGGTCGGCAGGTCCAGCGGATTCAGCGATTCGGCCTTGCCGCGCCCTTTCTTGGGCATCTTGGCGCGGATGTGCTCCCAGAGGTTGCGGAACATGGGCATCTCGCCGCCCGGGATATTGTCGGCGACGGGTACCCGCGGCAGCTTGACGATGCCGCACTCGATGGCGTCCATCAGCGAGAAGTCGCTGAGCGTCCAGGGGAAGAGGGTACCCTCGGCATAGCCGGAGCCGCGCAGGAAGAAGGGGGTGGCTGAGAGGTCGAAGACGCGGGCCAGGCCCAGGTTGCGGTTGACGGCCTCCAAGCCTGAAATCCACAGGCGGGCGGCCTCGTTGTTCTTCTCAGCCTCCTTCTTGTCATCTCCCTTCAGGTCCCCTTCCAGATCGCCGTTGGGTTTTTCCCGGTAGCAGTGATGGGCCTCGTCATTGATTGCCAAAATGTTCTTCAGCCTCATCAGGTCGGGCATGACCCGCTGGAGCATCTGCCCCTCGGTCTCCAGGTGCTCAAGGAATCGGCTCTCCGCCTTGCCGAGTTGGGGCGCGACCTCGGTCAACCAGATGGCGGTCTCGATGGCCTCGATCTGGCAATTGAGGATCGGCCGGTCGAAAAACGGGTTGCTCACTACCAGGTTTCCGTGTTCCCCGGCGTGAGTCGGACCGCGTGATGTTCCGGGGGGAAACCCGCCGCGCGGTAGCCGCGGAAGCGCTCCCGGGCGGCGGTGCGCACCGCGGGGTCCTGGTCCACTGGCTCGCAGATTCGCGCGAAGCGGCTGAAGAAGGGCGGGGTCTCCAGGGCCAGGTTGATCAGGACCTGGTGTTCGTTCACCGCCGATCCATCCAGTCCGATCAGGACCGGGGTGAGTGCCGGGTCGCTCTGGCCCACCAAGCCATGGGGGATGAAACTCTCTTGGCGGAAGGTCCAAAGCAGTCGGTCCAGGTGTCGCGCTGCCGCCGCGTCCGGGCAGTGGATCAGCACGCGCAGTGACTGCGCGCGGCTGCGCTCCACCAGTCGGCAGGTGAGCAGGTAACGGTCACCAGGGCTGTCGGGCTCCAGGGTGTAGAAGTCGATGCGCGGCATTGTCCTAGTGGCGTGGCGAGTGGGCAGTGGGCAGTGTATCGCTTACGTCGCCGCGCGTCCTGTCGGCCCTGACGGGCGCACCTGCCAGGCAGTCATGCCACCGCCTCCCAGCCGAGCGCGTTGACGATGCACTGGAAGTCCGCCCCTGGGGGTGCCGTGATCGTCAGTGACTCACCGCTGTGCGGATGGATGAGCTGCATCGCGGTGGCTGCGAGCAGCAGGCGCTGGTTGCCGAAGCGATCGCGAAAGAACTGGTTGTGGCGGCCGTCGCCATGCGTGGTGTCGCCGACGACCGGATGGAAGATGTGCTTCATGTGACGACGGATCTGATGCTTACGGCCGGTTTTCGGTTGCAGCTCGATGAGCGAGTAACGTGCGGTGCCGTGCTGGCCAACGGGATGCTGCAACTCGACCGTGGCAAGGCGCTGGTAGTGGGTGATCGCTTGCTGGGGGGCCTTGTCTGGGTCGGCGAGCGCGTCCGCGATCTTATCGAGTTCCTCGCGTAGGGCATAGTCGATCACGCCGGCCTGATCCGTGTAACCACGCACGATGGCGCGGTAGGTCTTCTGCACTCTCCCCGCGGTGAACTGTGCGGTGAGCGCGCGGGCGGTCGCCGGGTCGAGGGCGAACACCAGTATGCCGGAGGTGGGCTTATCGAGGCGATGCACCGGATAGACGCGCCGGCCGAGCTGGTCGCGCACCAGTTGCAGCGCGAAGCGTGTCTCGTGCTTGTCGATGAGACTGCGGTGAACGAGCAAGCCGGACGGCTTGTGTACCGCGATCATGACGTCGTCCAGGTACAGGATTTCCATGGGCACCAAGTATACCCTGTGGCACCCAGGTCAGGACCGGCCCGGCGCTGGGAATGCGCCGCCGCACCAGCGGCAGGGCCTTCTTCGAGTTCCGCGGCCCGCCGGGCACGGGTAGGCGCGTGGTGAGCCAGCGGGCCAGGCGAGGATCATCCCTTGGTCCTGTCAACCCAAAGTAGAAATGTCCCCTATTCCGCAAAGTAGAGATGTCCCCTGTTGGCGGGGGCAGGGGGCGAGATGCAGGGGAGGGGCCGCCGGGTCGGCGGGCCAGACGTAAGGAGCCCGT
>NZ_CAJAXH010000198.1 GCF_903946935.1 uncultured Thiodictyon sp. | reverse complement strand
TTTCAGAAGTCGTCTGCACCAAATGTCAGAAGTCGCCTGCACTACCTACTATGGAACAAGGGGGTTCGGGACTGGCTCCTGGCGAGTCGCACAACAAAGCCTTGACTGTTCAACTGGATAGCCTTTGAGGGGCCGACTTGGCAATCAAGGATATTTCTGACCCTATGATAAACCCGGATCTTGCTGCAGGCCACTCCTGATCAAAAAGGAGGATGGTGCAGGCGACTGCTGATCAGCGCGTGTCAGAAGTCCCCTGCACAACGGCCCTTGAGCCCAGCAAACTGGTGCAGATGACTTCTGAAAATGACAATGGGGCAACATTGGGGAAGGCTCGTCTTTCTGGTCTCCCGGTGGTTGTCGCGTAACTTAGGAGTTGTGCGACGGCCCGGCATGACGGTCAGTAGGCCCTGGAAGCCGAGGACCTGGCTGCGAGGTTCTGAAGCAACATCACCGCCCACCCTGGATTTTGCTCAAGGCCCTGCTGAAGAGCTCGCCGACCGCGGGTGGCTCTCGGGTCTGGTTCGCCATGGCCGCGGCCGTCTCTAAGGTCTTGCAGTTCTTGAAGTAACCGGTGATTCCGGTCGCCCGGAAGCCGTGGTTACGGGCCTTGCTCGATCCCTGCCGGGGCCACGCGTCGGCGAATCATCACGTTGACGTCGTTTAACCTGGCATTCTTATCGCCCCCGATCAGAACCCTTGACGCCCCTCAATGACCACCCTTCACGACAGACTCGCCCCCTCCCGCTTCCCCAACATGAGCCTCCAGCTCGCCGCCATCCTGGGCTTCGTCCTGGAGCGCCAGTACACCACCCCAGCCCTCGCCGAGTTGGTGGTCACACCCGACGGCCACGTCCTCGCCCGCCCCGAAGGCGAACCCGGCCCCCTGGCCCACATCGTGGCCGAAGCGAATCTACGCGCGAACCTGCGCCGGCTGGGGATGGCCGCTGGTCTCGACGATGCCGAGTGGAAAGAGTACGCCGGGCTGGTCAGTCGGCGGCTGGGGATCGATTTGCAGAGAGAGCAGCTGTCAGGTTGAGGTCTGAGGCGCTGCGGAAGCTGGAAGCCGCATCAGACAAAGCCAAACGGCACGCTATCCTGAAGCACTTGCGATGATTGTCAGACCCCTTATCCCTCCTTTATCTCTCCACGCCAGGATGCGAAACCGACCGGGCGCCACGGTCGCCCTGCTGGCTGCCTTGCTCATCTTCACGGCGGGCAACACCGCGTTGGGCGTCACGACGCCCGCGAACGCGCCGGCCGGCCTTTGGGAGGTGCCCCCCGAGCAGTACTGCGCGCCGCGTCTCGACGTCGCAATGCCGGCAGCGACGCCCGCCCAGATCGTGAAGGCACTCAATCAGCGCTCGCCGCGCCCAGGCTTGCGCCTGCGCCGGATCGACGGTCACAGGATCGTGATTGCCGTCGTGGACGCCGACTACCTGACGCAGAAAATGGGCTCCACCGGTGCTGCGCTGTATCTCATCGGCGCCACGTACTCGCTGACGTCCGTGGCCGGCATGCGCACCGTCCAATACGACTTCGAGTGGGGCGACCATGCAGAGCCCGGCGTCTACAGCCGGAAGGGTATCCTTGCGGCATTCGGCTGCAGCCATCCGCCGAAGACGCCGGCGCAGTAGTTCGGATTGTTGGTCCCATCTGACCATCCCCTGACAGCCCCGCTCAGCCTTTGTCTAACCGCCCTCCCTTACGCTGTGCCCAAGGTCGCGATCCACCGCGCCCTGATCACGCCAAGACAGCGTTCAGGAGACCAACCATGTACACCTACCGGATCCACTCCCTCCCTCTATCCTTCCACAGCCTCACCCGCCCCCCAATTAGGACCCTCACGCAGTCGTAGCGGTGGCCTACTGGTGGGCGGACTACGGGGCTGGGATGATGGAGGATGAGGAGGTTTTGAGGCGGCTGCTGGCGCTGAACCTGGATCGGTCGAGAGAGAGCTTGAAAAACAGCGACATGGCGTGATAACTTTATAATTAGTGCCTGGCAGAAAACTCGCCTTTCATCACGAATCCCATTCTTCGCCGCCCGGGCATCGGCGAGCGGTTCATGCATTTTGAAGCGTTTGGTAGCGGTCGAACCGCGCAAATAAGATCCAATCTCATTCGGCACAAGCAG
>NZ_CAJAXH010000197.1 GCF_903946935.1 uncultured Thiodictyon sp. | reverse complement strand
GCACACCGCCGACACCCAAGCTGCCTCCCGCAGAGGTTTGGATCAACCCGCCGGCCGCAGGCTTAACCGAGATCCAAGAGCCTCCCGAGCAACACTAAATTCGACACCCCGGTGTCTCATTTTCATTGACACATTCCGAACCGATCCATGATCGCCAGGTCGAACTGTGCGGGCAACGGCAGGAACAGGTCGTACTCGGTGGAGTTGACGATCTGCTCGACGGATTGGTCGATGTTGCCGATGAAGGCCAGGCTGGCATCGGCGATGACCTCCACCCCGCGGGAGAAGCGGCCGTTCGCCATGAAGTCCTTCATGATCTGGATGGTGTCGGGGTCCTTCACCTTGATGCCGCCGACCTCGTCGAAGGCAACGGTGTCCCAGAAGCCAACCAGGCCGATCTTGTTGCGCGCGTTGTTGTAGAAGAGGACCGACTTGGTCGCCTGGCCGCCGCTGATCAAGGTGGAGTAGGGCGAGAACTCGCTGAAGAAATAGGACTTACCCGTCCCGCGCGGCCCCAGTTCGATAAAGTTGAGGTTGGCCTCGACCAAGGGCGTCAGCCGGGCGATAAAGTGCAACTTAAGCCGCTTGCTCAGCTTGCCGGGTTCCAGCCCAACGGAGCGCAGCACCGCGTCCAGCCACTCATCGCGGCTGAACTGGCCGCGCCCCTCACAGTAACCGGCGAAATCGAAGCGGCTCAACTGGATCGGCCGCAGGTCCTCGACATAGAAGGCGTATTTGTCGGCCTCGATGTCGTTGTGGGCAATTGTCACCTCGGCCCAGATGCCGCCCTCCAGGAGGCGGTCGTTGTCGCGGTAGAACTTCTCGCCGATGGCGATCCGCTGCGAGGCGAAGTTCTCCAGCGCCGCCCAGTGGCGCTTCTCCTTTTCGTGGTAACGGACATGCACCTTGTCGAAGAAGCGATGTTTGCCCTTGGTCGCAACCCGCGACTGGGCGGCATTCGCCTCGTCCGGGCGCACGTAGTTATCCTGAAGCGTGGCAAGCACCGCCTCCATCCCGCCTTGAATCTCAGCGGGATCGTTGCTGGCGCAGTAGCGTGCGAGCAGAAACTCCAGCACGAAGGTGGGCACGTTGGTGCCCTTTTTGATCCGGTGAAGCAGGTCCTTGCGGACGACCTTGCCATCGAAGACCGCGTTCAGCTTCTGGTCGAGCGCGTCCATCACGTATTCACCAACAAGGTATCCCATGGCGCGCTACACCGTGTAGTCGGTCTCAAGTCCGAGGCTGCAATAGACCTCGAGGGTGGTTGGGTTCAGTGCCTTGATGGTGAATTTGCCCTCGAAGTCCATCTGCATCTTGAGGGTCACCTGGACGCGCTCGCCCGGCTTGATGGTCAGGGTCCCGGTGGCCGGGTTGACCAGGCCGCCGGCCTTGGCCTCACCGACCACATTGCCCTTCTTGTCCTGGGCCTCAAGCAGAATCTCAAAGTCCGCGGTTTGCGAGAAGATGTCGCTCTCCAGCAAGACCTCGATCACGGGCAACCGCGTGGTGATGCGCGTGGCGCCGTTCTTGTAACTGATATTGACCGTCGCCTGTTCCAGGACCGGCGCCCCGGTCGGTTCGATCTTGACTGTCAGCACGGGTACGACCAACTCTTGCAGGGACGCTCCCCCGTGGAAATAGAGTAACCCGGACTTATAGGGCGCCATGCTGCGCGGACCGGCCACCTGGTTGAAGTCGCCCCGCACCCCGAGCTTTTCCGCGTTGATGACGAAGCTATGGCTGTCGGCGACGCCGTCACCGAGCAGGCACCGATCATGCACCATCAGCCAGGTCCCCGCGGGCTTGGCGCACACATCGCCGGCCTGCGCCTGCGCGTTCAGAAAGAAGCCGTGGTCGGTGGCGATCACGACCTCATGGAATCCGGCCTTCGCCAGTTTGTGGATCGCGACGCGGATGCGCTTCAGGGTGTCATGAATCAAGCTCAACGTTGTTTCCGGGTTGTTCTCCAGATGACTGTCGATATCCACGCTGCGCAGTACGAGTAGCTTAACGGCCTGGGGCAGCTCATGCTTAGACCGGACGAAGTCACCGAGCCCCATGTCCGCGAAGCGGTCGCCGAGCTTCTTGCGTAGCACCTCCATGCGCTGACTCACATTGGCCACGACCACATCGCCCAGGAGCGGCACCAGGGCATCGTCTTTGCGGGCCAGCGTGAGCCCTTTGCCCGCACCGGGCAGCAGGCTGGCCATGCCCACCGACGTGATGCTCGGGAGTGCGGCGAAGGCCGCGTGCAGCACCACCGGCGCATCCTCCGCCAACTGCTGTTGCAGGGCCACTCCCAGCTCATAACGCAAGGCATCGACGAGGAAGTACGCCACCCGGCGCCCGCTGTCCTGAAGGTGCGGTGCCACCAGGCGGTCAAACACATCGGCGTTGGCCAGGCGCCCGGCGGGGGGCCAACCCGCGCCTTCCAGGTGCTTGGTAAAGCAGCCCTGAAGTCCCTGCGCCAGCTGCCGGTAGCGCTCCCGCGCCTGCTCGATCACGGCGTCGATGACCGGGTCGCTCTCCAGGTGGTCGCCCACGGCCTGCTCCAGTTCGCGCTGGCGGCGGTCAACCTCACGCAAGCTGCCGAGATAGAAGTCGATCAGCTTTTCCTGCGACTGGGCGTGCCCCGGCAACTGGCGCTCAAAGTCGGCGCAGGCCTCCAGCAGGTGAGCGGCGGCCTCGATCAGTCCCCATTGGGCCTGGCTCTCCCCCTTGCCGATCCACACCGAATGCGCGTGGCGTTGGATGATCGAACGCACCGTATCCGGGTCGTCGCGCTTGAGTGCCGCGACGGCTTGGGCGAAAAAGGTCCGTTCCTCGAACGGAAAGGTATCGCGCAGGCCGAGATCGGTCAGCCCGGCGCAGATTGCGCGCAGGTTGAGTTCGTGCTCGATCGCTTCGGCGCGGTCGATGTAGGTCACGCGGGTCCGCTGGTCATTGCGCAGCCGCTCGCACAGATCGATCACCAGCGGCCGGGCCGAGTCCGGGGCGCGCGGTACATCCGCGAGGGCCTCGGGCAATCCCCCGGGTAGATCGAACACGAACTCACTGAACAGCACGAAGCGCCACAGTTCATCCGCGATGGTCGACCACGCCTTGGCCCGCGTCTTGAGCTTGAGCCCGAAGGCCGCCTTGAACAGGTCCCGCGCCTCACCGACCCAGGTGTCCTGACCCTTCAGCGCCTGGGCCTGGTGAGCGCCCGGGGCGAGCAGCGCGAACAGGATGTCGCGCGTCGATTCAGTCGCCAGCAGGGCGCGCAGACAGGGCCAGCCGAGTCCGCCGCCAACGGCATCGATCACCGCAAAACTGGGGGCGGGGTTCTCGCTAAAGATGCGGCGGATTTCGATGGCGTGGTCCGGCTTGGCCTTGAGGCAGAGGCTCAGATACTCATCGCCGTCACCCGCGGGAAAGGTACTGCCGCACCCGCCGTAGAGCGAAAACGGGTCGCGCTGCCGGTCTTCGTCGGTGACGGGTGCCGCGGTGGGGACATAGATCAGCAGTCCAGTGGTCTTGGTCTGGGGCTGCGCGAGCTCGCCAAGCAGGCCAAGCGCCAACTCCCGGCTCTCGATACTGCTCTGTGAGGCATCGACGACCTTGAGCCCCTCGGCATTCATGCCCATGCACAGCTCGTGATACCGGCGTGCCGGGTCGTAGACGACCAAGACGCCGGTGCCGCCGAGGCGCGGCAGCAGGACGTCAGTCTGGATATAGGTGGCGATGCTCACTGGCTAAAGGAACAGATCGGCATGCACGTTGAAACGACGCGCCAGCTTCTTGGCAATGTCTTTACTGATCGGTCGCTTGCCGTTCAGGATATCGGAAATGCGACTTTGGGGCGCGCAGTCAGCAAGGTCTTCCTGCTTCAAGTCGTGCTGTTCCATCAGGAAACGCAACACCTCGCGCGGTGGCGCCTCTGGGATG
>NZ_CAJAXH010000196.1 GCF_903946935.1 uncultured Thiodictyon sp. | reverse complement strand
GCAGGACCTTCGAACATGGTGCTTCACCCTCGGTTTGTTTGCACTTCCAAGGGTACACAATTTCGCGGGTCCTGCCGCTCTCCTGCGGTGATTCACCAAGCCCTACGCTAGGTCTTGGCCGGATTTATGATCAAGGCCGAACTGGGCGCGGTTGTCCGGCAGCCGGTACTTGGGCTGGTCGTAGAGGTAACAGACGATGGTGAGCATGAGCGGGTTGCGCGCCAAGTCCGCGACATGGGGCTGACGGGCGATGACGCGCAGCAGTTCGCCCGCGGACTTGGGCGGGGCGAAGCGCCAGCGGCCGACGAACTGGCGGATGGCGGCGGGGTGGAAGGGGGCCATGTCGATACGGATGCACCGCGGGTCCTGGACCTGGTCCTGCCAGGCGGCGGTGCGGCAGGTGATGACGAAGGGGGCGTGCGGCCAGGTGCCGATGGCGGCGTTCAGCGCGCTGGCGGCCCGGGCGCGGTCGGCGAGGTCCAACTCGTCGAGTGCGTCGATCAGGACCAGCAGCCGGCCCGCGGCGAGCGCGGCGGCGACCCAGTCGGGCAGGGGATCGGTGCCCGCGGCGCCCGGGGGCAGGACCAGTCCGTGGCGACGCAGCGCGCTCACCAGTGCCTTGGGCAGGTCGAGCCCGGCGTCGCGCAGGTCGGCGAAGCTGAACAGGACCGGGACCAGGCCGGGGCGTTCGGGGCCGGCACCGGGTGCGGAACTGGGCAGGTCCCAGCCGTCGCGGGCGATGAGGCGCAGGGCGACACTCTTGCCGCTGCCGGGGTCGCCGACGATGGCGATCCGCGGGGCCGTCGCCTGGGCCGCGGCGCGGGGGGCGGCGAAGAGCTGGGTCAGAACGGCCGGGAGGTTCTCGATCCCGCCGCCGTCCCCGGGCACCGCGACCGAGATCGGGACCATGATCTCGCCCAGGGTCTGGCCGTCCTTCATCCAGGCGTGGCGCAGCTCGAAGGTCCGGGCGCGCAGGCGCTTGCGGTAGGCGGCCAGCGCGGTCTCCAGCGGGCCTGTGCGGCGCTGGCCGATGAGGGTGCCGAGCAGGGTCGGGAAGCGGCCGAGGCCGCGGGGGATATTACGGAGCAGCCATCCGATGAGCATGGCGAGCAGCGTGTAGACGAGCCCGGTCCAGAAGGCGACCGCGACGTCCGGCCGGTCGAGCCAAGCGCGGGCGTCCGCGTACCAGCCCGCCACGGGTTGCCACCAAGCCATCCAATCCATGCGCGCCCCCGGATGATCAGGATTATCGGTGTGAATCGCCCGCCCGCGGCGGTCGGGGTGCGATCTTACAGGATTAAATGCGTTGCGGGCGGCGGGGGTGGTGGCGCCAACAATAGGAATCGCTGCACTACGCGTCGACCTGGAAAGAGCAGTTATCACGCCAAGGCGCCAAGCTCGCCAAGGCTTTTCAGTGCGTTATTAGCGTGGCGCCAGTCACCCGGAGGGTGATCTGGATAGCGGCTCTACCCGATTGTATTTCTTGGCGAGCTTGGCGCCTTGGCGTGAGCAATTCCCGGGTTTAGGTTCAAGGGTCCAGCAGGTTAAGGATTTCCCGTTCATCCTTCGACAAGCTCAGGGCGAGCGGGAAATCCTTAACTAAATGGCAGTGGCGCTCCAGCGTGGGAATGCCGTGCGGGCGCTCCGCGTCCGTTCTTGGCATTGGACGCCCAGCGCCCGCACTTGCTCCGACGCGGGAGCGTCGGAGCCAGAAGAGATCGATTACTTGGGCATGGGAGTCGAGCCGTTACCCGGTGCCTTGGCAGCGGGCGCCGGCGGGGCCATCGGCGGCTTGGCGGCGGGTGCCGGCGGAGCCATCGGTGCCTTGGCGGCGGGTGCCGGCGGGGTCATCGGCGCCTTGGTAGCGGGTGGCGCCGCGGGCGTCTTGTCCTTGGTCGCTGCGGCGTCTTGCTTGCCGACCTTCTTACAATAGGCGGCGACGGTTTTCCCATCCTTGCGGGTGTATTCATTGGTCCAGCCGCAGCCGGCGGTGGCCGCGCACTGGGCCTGGTCCAGGCCCTTGCAGGGCGAGTTCGCGGCGGCGGCCGGGCCTGCGGCCAAAACGCCGCAGAGTGCCGTGGACGTCAGTGAAATCAGGGCGAATCTGAGATTGAGCTGCTTCATCTTCGGTCTCCTTTAACGGGTCAGTGGTGACGCGGCAGGTTGCGGTCGAGGCCGCGCCCACTGAGATTAGAAGGCTTCTGGCAACCCTGCAACCTCGGCGGCCAAATTTTATCGCCCGAGCCACGCCCCCAGCCGTCCCGTCAAGGCACCCTCAAGGCCGCCCTGCAGGCTGGCCAGTAGCCGCTCGATCGGTTTTTTGTGTACTGTGTACTTGAGTTGCAGCAGATCGTGGTCCTCGCTCGCGGCGAGCAGCAGGTCGTCGCTGGTCTGGATGGCATCCACTAGGCCCAGTTCCACCGCCTGGGTGCCGTGCCAATACTCGCCGGTGGCCACCAGTCCCAGATCCAGTGCCGGGCGGTATTCGCTCACAAAACCCTTAAACAGTGCGTGGGTCTCTTCCAATTGCTGCTGGAGCTTCTGGCGGGCCGCGTCGGTGTTCTCGCCGAACAGGGTCAGGGTGCGCTTGTACTCACCGGCGGTGTGCAGCTCAAAATCCACGCCATGGTGCTCCAGCAGGCGGTGGAAGTTGGGCAATTGGGCCAGCACGCCGATGGAGCCCAGTATGGCGAAGGGCGCGGCGACGATGCGATCCGCCACGCAGGCCATGAGATAACCCCCGCTGGCGGCGACCTTGTCCACCGCGACCGTCAGGTGGATCCCCTTGGCGCGCAGGCGGGCGAGTTGGGAGGCGGCGAGCCCGTGCTCGTGGACGGTGCCGCCCGCGTTCTCGATCCGCACCAGCACCGCGTCGCCCGTGCGGGCATTCAGCAGGATGGTGGTGACCAGCACCCGCAGCGCGGCCACCTCGGTGGCCCGCAGGTCGCCGTTGAAGTCGATCACGAACAGCCGCTTGCGCTCCTCGGTCTTGGCCTTTTCCCGGGCCTTCTCGCGTTTACGCTCGGCCTTGACGTGGGCGCGGTAGGCCTTCTTGCTGAGGCACGACTCCTTGAGTGCGTGTTCCAAGTCCTTGTAGCGATCGTTCAGATCCAGGATCTCCAGGTGCTCGCCGTCGTCTGCACCGCCCCGGCGGGCGCGCAGCGCGAGGATCAGCACCAATCCGACGCCAGCCACCAGCGTGACCGTCTTGGCCAGAAACAATAAATAGTTGAGCAGCAGCTCGATCATGGCGTTCTCCACTCAGATGGCGATCGGTGCGCGGATCCCCGGATGGGGCTCATAACCGAGCACCTGGATGTCGTCAAAGGTGTAGTCGAAGAGGCTCGGCGGGCGCCGTTTGAGGTGTAGCCGCGGCAGTGCCCGCGGTGCGCGGGCGAGTTGGGTGAAGACGATGTCATCGGTGAGGTGGTTCCGGTAGAGGTGTAGATCGCCAAAGGTGTGTACAAAGTCGCCGACCTCCAGGTCGCACTGCTGCGCGATCAGGTGGGTGAGGAGTGCATAGCCGGCGATGTTGAATGGCACGCCAAGGAAGAGGTCGGCGCTGCGTTGGTAGAGCTGGCAGGAGAGCCGGCCGTCCGCCACATAGAACTGGAACAGGCAGTGACAGGGGGCGAGCGCCATGCGCCCGGCCGCGGCATTGGCCTGGGGGCTTTGGGTCTCGTCCGGTAGGTCCGCCGGGTTCCAGGCGGAGACCACCAGACGGCGCGAGTCCGGGCGGGCGCGGATGGTCTCAATCAGCTCCGCGAGTTGGTCGATGGCGCGCCCGTCCGGGCAGCGCCAATTGCGCCACTGGGCGCCGTAGATCGGCCCCAGGTCGCCGGAGGGCGCCGCCCACTCGTCCCAGATGCTGACCCCGCTGGCCTGAAGTGCGGCGTTGTCGGTGGAGCCGGACAGGAACCACAGCAGTTCGTGGACGACGCTTTTCAAGTGTACGCGCTTGGTGGTGAGCAGCGGAAAGCCCTGGCTCAGGTCGAAGCGCACCTGGCGCCCGAACACGGAGCGGGTGCCGGTGCCGGTGCGATCCGGCTTATCGCTGCCGTGGTCGACCACGTCTTGCAGCAGGTCCAAATACTGACGCATCGGTTCTCCGGTGGGGGCTGAGTCAGCGGTTAAGATAACCACGAAGGGCGGGGAGATACAAATTTACCGGGTGGTGGGCGGGCTGCCCGAGCCTCGTGAGGCTAGCCATAACCACTAGAGCGAGGGCCAGCCCTCGCCACTCCGCCGGGGCGCAGTAATCCTGCGCCATGGATGGTATCTTTCAGTCGGCACGGACCTCAGCATTCGCGCCCGGTCGGCAGGCTGTGCATGCCCACCTGACGTGCCGTAACATCGCCGCCAGCGGTTGCAAGACGATGCTTTGTGTTAATCTATGTTTCAAAATGGTTCACGGCCCGCTTCCTAAAATGTCGACCCTAGACCTTTCTGTTGACGAGTTACTTACAGACGTTCAGCTTCGTGAGTTATTGGGCATCTCGCGGACTACGCTATGGCGATTGCGAAAGTTCGGGGGCGTGCCCTACGGAAAAGTTGGGCGCTCTTACCGGTATCGGAAATCGGAGGTTCTGAGATGGATAGCGGATAACCCACAGCAGTCGCATCAGCTACATTTGAACCTCGATTCTGAGCAGTGACAATCTTCGTTGTAGGAGGAGTTTTTAGTGAAGTGGCATGAGAAATTTGTCGCAGTTGACCATTCGCGCTGGAGCGAGGTAGAGCGACGCGCTTGTGCTTCGTCGGAGCAGGTAGCGATCCTTCATGGTAATGCCGTAGATCAACTTTCCAGCTTGCCGAGCAGTTGTGTAAACACGGTGGTCACATCCCCTCCCTACTGGAACGTCCGTGACTACGAACTCGATGGTCAGATCGGTTCCGAGCCGCTTGAGGACTATGTACGCCGTCTGGTGCGCGTATTTGATCAGGTCAAGCGTGTGTTGGTTCCTGGGGGCTCCGCATGGTTGAATCTTGGGGACACCTATTTCAACCAATTGATTACAGAGAATGGCTTACCCCCGAAGACTGGCTGGAAGCGGTGCAAGCAACTTTCCCTTGTTCCTTTCCGCGTCGCCATCGCCCTTGAAGATGCCGGCTGGTGGGTGAGGAATGTTGTAGCCTGGCGAAAAACCAACGCAATGCCATCAAGCGTTAGGGACCGCTTGTCGAACACATGGGAGCCCCTATTTTTGCTTACCAACTGCGAGCGCTACTACTTCAACCTAGACGCGATTCGGGTTTCGCATGCTACCAGCGATGCGGTGGAGCGTCGTCGCGCCGAGGACGGTTCAAATAAGGGGAAGGCGTATGGTAAGGCAGATTTACGGAAATGGCTCTCCTCTCCGCGCCATCGGGCTACGATTGACGGTCTACAGGAGGTGACGCGTCGGCCGAATGCACCAGATCCCGTTGAACTCGCAGCCTACCTTCGCACTGCACTCGAGAGAAAAGGAGAAAGTATTAAGTGGGTCGCAGCGCAGATCCAGCAACCATTCGAGCGGACGCGCCACTATTTTCGTACCGATCGAATCGGTTCGCGACTTCCACCCCCAGAGACCTGGGAGGAACTGTCGACACTGCTCGATCTTGATGGCACGTTCGACGATGCGATGGCAGTTGAGACCGACGTCAATATTTTTAGGAACCACCCTAACGGGCGAAATCCCGGTGATGTGATCGATCTGCCGAACGCACGGGGCTCAGAGGTGCATTTTGCGATGATGCCTCAAGAGTTAGCGCGCTGGGCGCTGAGGGCTACGCTGCCGTCAGGCGGGGTGGCGCTCGATCCATTTGCGGGCACCGGAACGACCGGTGCTGCCGCACTGGAACTCGGGGGGCGCTTCGTTGGGATCGACCTAGATCCCGAACTCGTAATCTACATGGCAAACCGCTTCGAGGCAACGATGGCTGCTGACTGGAGCTATAGGTCGAGGATAAAGGTCGCGCACAGGAAGAACGCTGCCGGGAGCCCGGCGCTTAGGTAATATATCAATACTGATACTACCTCATCCACTCAAATGGCGTCATGGTCTCGTTACCATGTTCGTCCAAGTCGCGCCAGACCCCTTTGCTCGGCCCTGCGATACCCGCATCCTGATTGAACGATAGTTCTTGCAGGCGCCAAGGACACATACTCTTGAATCTTGAGAAATAGATCCGAATGCGGGGCTCCTCTTCTCGCTTCGGTGAGTGCTTGCCTTGGCCGAAGAAGGTCGTGTCCGGATCGGGGTTGTACCGATCCTTTAGCGTGCCGTGCGGAACCGCCAGGATATAGATCGCCTTCAGTCGACGGTATGGCGGCTCGTCGGCGAACGATTTTTCTTTGAGTTTTTCATACCAAAAATGAACAAAAAATGAACTCGTGACAGCAATAATTGCATTGCCCTGTTCGGACGGGATATCGACGTCGAGAGGAACTCCTGGATCAAGGCTTTCGACGCTACCGTTTTTTCCCCGAAATTCAGCGTGCATTGGCAACTGCGACTGCTGCAATGTCTCCCGGTTGTTCTCTGTCGACGCCTTCGCGTCGACAAGCAGTACCTGCGGAATGAGGCCAAAGGGGGTTGATGCCCAACGTGTCTGCTTGTAGTCGATAAAGCCTCGAAAGCGGTAGCGAATAGGGAAACACTCGGCAGCCTGTAGGGACGAGCGCGCGAGATCTTCCGCGAGGACGATTACCTCTGTGTCGGAACGGGCTCTGGTATTCTCGAACACATCCTTGGCCTCTGCGGAGGCTTGCTGAAGCGCTTGTACGATGGTGCGCAGGGTCTGCTTCTCCAGCAACTCCAGTTGATCGAGGGACAGTCCGTGATAGTCGTTGACCAAGAGCGCCGCTCCGATGTTGAGATTAGAAAACCACAAAAAAGCGGATAGGCGAAGGAGTTTACGATCCCCGCGTCATGGATGCGCTGTTCGGCCAAGACCGACGAGATAATCGAACATGGCTAACGCCCCGCCGTCAACAGCAGCCAGGCCCCGCCCAGATAGGCTCCGCTCACCAACCCCAATGCCAACTCCGGGGCCAGCCACTGGCCAGGGCCCAGGAGCAACACCAGGGTGCCGCAGACGGCCAGGGTGGCGCCGGCCAGGGCGCGGGCGGACAGGCCGGTGCCGGACTCTGCACCCTGCGGTTTGCCGTTATTCCCGTTGCGGGCGACGAATGAGCGGCGCGCCTCCATGTCGGCGGCGAGCAGGATACGGTGTGCAATGAGCGGCAGGTCGGGCAACTGGTCGGCGATGGTCAGCAGGTTGCGGCGGGTCTTCTTGGCCAACCCCTTGATGCCGATCTGGTCGCGCATCCAGCGCTCCATATAGGGCTTGGCGGTGGTCCACAGGTCCAGCTCCGGGTAGAGCATCCGGCCCAGGCCCTCGATGTTGAGCAGGGTCTTCTCCAGCAGGACGAGCTGGGGCTGGACCTCCATGTCGAAGCGCCGCGCGGTCTGGAACAGCCGCACCAGGAAGTGCCCGAATGAGATCTCGGCGAGCGGCTTCTCGAAGATCGGCTCGCAGACGGTGCGGATGGCGGACTCGAATTCGTCCACCCGGGTCTCCGGCGGGACCCAGCCGGACTCCACATGCAGTTCGGCGACGCGCCGGTAGTCGCGCTCGAAGAAGGCGAGCAGGTTTTCCGCGAGATAGCGTTGGTCTTCGCTGGTCAGCGTGCCGACGATGCCGAAATCCACCGCGATATAGCGCCCGTTGGGCTCGACAAAGATGTTGCCCGGGTGCATGTCGGCGTGGAAGAAGTTGTCCCGGAACACCTGGGTGAAAAAGATCTCCACCCCGCGCTCGCCCAGCAGTTCCATGCTCACGCCCTGGGCCTTGAGCCGGTCGGTGTCGTTCACCGGGGTGCCGTAGATGCGCTCCATCACCAACACCGAGGCGCGGGTCCAGTCCCAGTACACCTCCGGGATGTAGATCAGCTCGCTGTTCAGCCAGTTGCGGCGCAACTGCGAGCAGTTGGCCGCCTCGCGTTGCAGGTCCAGTTCGTCGAAGATGGTCTTCTCGTACTCGCGCACCACCTCCACCGGGCGCAGGCGCCGGCCGTCCGGCCAGTAGCGCTCGGCCAGGCGGGCGACGGTGTAGAGCAGGTCGATGTCCTGGCGGATGGTCTTCTCGATCCCCGGGCGCAGCACCTTCACCACCACCTGGGTGCCGTCCTTGAGCCGCCCGGTATGGACCTGGGCGATGGAGGCGGAGGCGAGCGGGCGTTGGTCGAATTCGTCCAGTACCTCGCCGACCGGGCAGCCCCACGCCTTCTCGATCAGGGCCTGGGCCTGCTCGCCGGGGAAGGGCGGGACCCGGTCCTGGAGCTTGGCCAGTTCCACCGCCACGTCGTCCGGGAGCAGGTCGCGGCGGGTGGAGAGTATCTGGCCGAACTTGACAAAGATCGGCCCCAGGTCCTCCAGCACCAGGCGCATCCGCACCGGGTAGGCGGGCAGTTCGCCGCGCAGCCAGTACCAGGGGGTGAGATAGAGTATCCAGCGCAACGGCCGGAACAGATGGGTGGCGAGGATGACCTCGTCCAGTCCATGGCGCAGCAGCACCCGGTTGATGCGAAACAGGCGCAGTGCCTGACGCGGGCCGATCATCGGCGGCCGCCGGGCTCCGCGCCCGTCGCGGGTGCGAGCGCCATCAGTTGCTCGATGCGGGCGGCCAGGCGCTCCACGTCGTCGCGCACGCGGTCGACCTCACCGACAAAGGAGTCGACCTGGTAGCGGGTGGGCAGTAGGCGCGACTCCTCCTCCAGATACTCCTTGAGATTGGCCCGCAGCCGCTCCGCCGTCTGGTTGCTCCAGTCGCCGGCGGCCCGCCAGCCGCGGCCCATCTGGTTGGCGATGGGGTCGCCGAGCACCCGCGCCAGTTGCTCCTCCCAGTCGACGTCGAGCCCCGCCATGGCGTTGCTCAGGCCGTGGGCGAGGGTGGTGTCGCCCTCGATCTGCACCGCGCCGGAGGACAGTTGCGACTCTTTGCGCTGGGCCGTCACCAGCCGCAGCAGGGCCAGCGGGGTGCCGCGGATCAGGCAGTCGGGGGTGGCGTCGTAGGCGCCGAAGACCTGGATCCGATCGGGTCCCGGGATCAGGGTGAGCCGCGCCCCGATCCCCTCAATGGCGATCGCGATGATGCGGCCATAGAGCGGCGCAAAGCCTTGGGCACCCTCGGGGTCCAGGGCGATGTAGCGATTGAGCGTCGCCTCGAGCGCGGCCAGTACACTTGCCGGGATCTTGAAGCCGGCCCCCGTGGGGGACCCGTGCGTGTCGTCTGTCATCACAGCTTGTACCCCCGATGGATGGCGACCACCCCCCCGGTCAGGTTGAAGAAGGCGCAGCGCTCGAATCCGGCGTCCGCCATCATGTCGCGCAGGGTCTCCTGGTCCGGGTGCATGCGGATGGACTCGGCCAGGTAGCGGTAACTCTCCGCATCGTTGGTGACCAACCCGCCCAGCAACGGCAGCACGTTGAAGGAGTAAAGGTCGTAGACGCGGCTGAAGGTCTTGCTCGTGGGGTGTGAGAACTCCAGGATCAGCAGGCGTCCGCCGGGCCTCAGGACCCGGTACATCTCCGCGATGGCCCACTCCTTGTGGGTCACGTTGCGCAGCCCGAAGCTGATGGTCACGCAGTCGAAGGAGTCGGACGCGAAGGGCAGCTTTTCGGCGTTGGCCAGGGAATAGTTCAGGTTACCCACCCGCCCCTTGTCCAGCAGCCGCTCCCGGCCGCGCGAGAGCATCGCCTCGTTGATGTCGGTCATCACCACCTGGCCGCCGGCGCCGACGATCTCGGAGAAGCGCTCCGCCAGGTCGCCGGTGCCGGACGCGAGGTCCAGCACCCGCTGGCCGCGGCGCACCCCGGCCAGGGCGATGGCGTGGCGCTTCCACAGCCGGTGGATGCCCAGCGACATCAGGTCGTTCATGAGGTCGTAGCGGGAGGCGACCGAGTCGAAGACCTCCCGTACGCGTGCCGCCTTCTCCTCGACCGGCACCTGTCGGTAGCCGAAATGGGTTGTCTCTTTGTCCGCCATAGCCTGTTCTCTACGCTCGTCGTTGGGGGGCGATTCTACATGATGGCGGGGGGACCTGCCGGTTCCGGGAGCAGCGGCCGGGCTTGTGGCCGGTCCGGCGCGGGGTTAGAGTCCCGTCGTACTCGGTGCCGGTCGGCGGCGCCGAGCACCGCCCTTTTCAGGACAACCGCCCATGAGACCCCTGCCGTTGCGACTCCTCCCCGCCCTGTGCCTGTTGGTTGCCGGTGTCGCGGCGGCTGCGGCGCCCGCGGCCGGCGGCAAGGCCGTCCCTGCGACGGCCCCTAAATCGATCGCGGCGCCCCTCTGGGAGTTCGGTCTCTACAACTTCGTGGCGAGCATTCCACACTATCCTGGGTCCGACCAGTCCCAGGTCTATGCCTTTCCGACCCCGTTTTTTACCTATCGCGGCAAGTACCTGCGGGCCACCCGCGAAGGGGTGCGCGGGATCTTCTACCAGGGGCCGTACCTGGAGACGAGTCTGTCGCTGTCCGGTAACCCTCCAGTGAACACGTCCAATCGGGCGCGGGCCGGCATGCCGGGGCTGGATGCGATCGGCGAGATCGGTCCATCCGTTAAGTGGTTTTTCCTCGGACGCCACCCGCTGGATCAGCTCTATCTCCAGTTGTCCGCGCGGGCCGCCGCGTCCATCGGCTTCAGCGGCGGAGCGCAGATGCGCTATCAGGGCCTGGCGGGGGGGCTCGGTGCGGTCTATCTCAACCGCAGCCGCTTCCTCGCTCGACACGTTCGCTTCCATCTCGGCGCCGGGCTCAACTTTGCGGACCGGGAGTATAATGGCTATTTCTATAATGTGAGCCCCACCTATGCCACGCCCGAGCGCCCGGTCTATCGCTCCGCGGCCGGTCTCAGCGATGCCTATCTGTCTGCTTCGGTTCAATACGACCTGAACCCGCGGGTCTCGTTCGGTAGCTACGCCCGTTGGGATACGGTCGCCGACGCGGTCTTTGCCGATAGCCCATTGGTCAAGCAAACCAATAATTTCGTGGTCGGGGCGGTGGTGATCCTCCGCCTGTTTCGCTCATCGACGATGGTGTCCTCCGATGACTTCGAGTGAGTCGCAGCTCCCGCCCGTGGGTCGGTCGTGGAAGAATGGCACCAAGTGCCTTTTTTGTGGCAAAATTGCCGCCGAGTCCGTCGCTGGGATTTTTAAGTCTTTATAAATTATTCTAATTGTTAGTTCGTACGGCCAAACCTAAACGAGGTTGCGCCGTCCGCCGGGGAGACGGGAGAAATGCCATGCTGTCCGATCTGAGTCACGCCGATCGATCCTGCGATGTCCTGGTGATCGGTGGAGGGCCGGCCGGTACCACCGCGGCCACTTTGCTGGCGCAGCAAGGCCACCAGGTCACCCTACTGGAAAGGGCGCGCCATCCCCGCTTCCATGTTGGCGAATCGCTGCTGCCGGCCAACTTGCCGCTGTTCGACAAATTGGGCGTGCGCGCCGAGGTGGAGGCGATCGGCATGGAGAAATGGGGAGCGGAATTTGTCTCCCCCTGGCACGCACACAGCCAGTCATTCGAGTTCGCCGAGGCCTGGGACAAGTCGATGCCGCACGCCTACCAGGTGCGCCGTGCGGAGTTCGACGAGATCCTGATCCGCAATGCCGAGCGCAAAGGCGCCAAGGTCGTCGAAGGTTGTCGTGTCCGCAAGGTGGAGTTCCTGCCCAACGCTGCGGGTGCCATGGTGCAGGCGGACCATGACGACGGCCGTACCGAGACCTGGCAATGCCGCTTCCTCATCGACGCCTCCGGCCGCGACACCTTCCTTGGCAATCAACTCAAGGCCAAGCACCGCAACCCCAAGCACAACAGCTCATCCCTGTATGGTCACTTCAAAGGCGCGCAGCGACACGCCGGCCAGAAGGAGGGCCACATCACCATCTTCTGGTTTGCGCATGGGTGGTTCTGGTTCATTCCACTCATCGACGGTGTCACCAGCGTCGGTGTCGTCACCTGGCCCTATTACATGAAGACCCGCACCAAGCCGGTGAAGGATTTCTTCCTCGATCTCATCCAAATGTGCCCGGCCCTGGCGCAGCGGCTTGAGGGTGCGCAACTGACGACGCCGGTCGAGGCCACGGGTAATTTTTCCTATACCTGCGACCGTACCCACGGCGCCAACTGGTTGCTGCTGGGCGATGCCTACGCCTTCATCGATCCGGTCTTCTCTTCCGGCGTCATGCTGGCCATGCAAAGCGCCTTTGCCGGCGCCGCGGCGGCGGATCGGTGCCTGCGTCATCCGGACCAGGCGACCGACGCCCTGCAGGCGTTCGATCGTGCCATCAAGCACGGGCCGAAGGAATTCTCCTGGTTTATCTACCGCATCACCAGCCCCACCATGCGCGAGCTGTTTATGGCGCCACGCAACATTTTCCGGGTCAAGGAGGCGCTGCTGTCGGTCTTGGCCGGTGACATTTTCGGCAACACGCCGATCTGGCGTTCGATCTTGGCATTCAAGCTGATCTATTACCTGTCGGCCGCGACCAACCTGAAGTCCACGATCATGGCCTGGCGGCAGCGGAAGCTGAATGTCCGTTACGTTGAGGACACGCAAGAGTTCGGCTCCCCATGACGCCGCCCGGAGACCTCCTGCGGCTGGGATACCTGCCCGCTTCGCGGGTGGTGCTGCAGGCCAGTGACGGCGCGCCCGGCCTGCTCGGTGGCCTGTGCTTTTTCCACCCCGCCGTTGCCGATGTCCCCGCCGGGCTGCCGTTACTGTCGGTGGACATGACGGCACTGGGGGCCGCGGAGTCAATCTGCGAGGTCTGGTATAGCCATGAGGGACTCACACCAGGCCAGTATAAGGGCATCCGCTACCGTCAGGGTGAAACCTTGCTGTTCGGCTGTCTGACGTGTAATGAGCCGGCTGGGGTGGCACCCAGGGATGGCCGTACACCCCTGCAGGCCGCGACCCAAGCCGCCTACGAGGCCATTTTCGAACTGCTCGAATCCCTGGGCTACAACGCCATCCTGCGCTTCTGGAACTATTTCCCCGCGATCAACACAGTCAGTCACCACCTGGAGCGTTATCTCCAGTTTAATATTGGCCGTCAGGATGCGTTTCTTTCACATGGCCGTTGCGTCATCGGCAACGTCCCTGCTGCCTGCGCCCTTGGCGGCACCGGCACCGCGCTCCAGATCGCCTTGCTGGCGGCCCGGGCGGAGCCGCTGGCCATCGAAAACCCAAGGCAAATCAGTGCCTACAATTATCCCGATCAGTACGGGCCCCGCAGCCCGACCTTTGCCCGCGCGTCGCTGGTCAAACTGCACGGGCGCGACCTGTTATTCATCTCCGGCACGGCCAGCATCGTCGGCCATCGGACCCTGCATGCGGGCGATGTGCAGGCGCAAACGCGCGAATCGCTCCGCAATATCGCCGCGGTTGTCGCGGAGGCCAACCGCCTGGCCCCAGGCGCGGGATTCGAGCTCCGCGACCTTGCGTATAAGGTCTATATCCGATACGCCAGTGACTTGGCCAGCGTGCGCCACGAATTGATGAAGTTCATCGGCGCCCCGGTGTCGGCCCTGTTCTTACAGGCCGATGTCTGCCGCGCGGACCTGCTCCTCGAGATCGAGGCCTCCGGCGGTCATGCCATTTCCCCCGGTTGAGACCCGGACCCGCGATGTCACGTCATCGCCGGGATTCGTCAGGCGCTGGAGGCAGCGCGCCTACGAATACGGTGCGCTGTGGTTCGGTCTGGGGCTACTCGGCACAATAACCCTGGCCTGGTCTTTGTTGGCGATCCCGCTCTATTATGTCTTGCCGACGCGTTGGGCCGCCCCGCTTGGCCGTTGGGCGTGCATGACGATGTGCCGCATCTACCTCAGCGCCCTGGGTCTGATGGGTGCTTGCCGTTTTGAACTCCATGCCCTCGATGCCTTGCGGGGTACACCGCCGCTGCTGATTGCTCCGAACCACCCCGGCCTGCTCGATGCCCTGCTGATCCTGTCTCGGCTTCCCAACATCGCCTGCATCATGAAGGCCGACATCGTCGATAACGTCTTCTTCGGCGCTGGCGCCCGCCTGGCCGGTTACATCCGCAACGACGCACCACGCAGCATGATCAAGCAGGCCATCGCTGAACTGAAAAGCGGCAGTCATCTGTTGCTGTTTCCTGAAGGCACCCGCACCACCCGCTGGCCCATCAACGCCTGCACGCCGGCGGCCGCGCTCATCGCCAGCCGGGCACAGGTGCCGATCCAGACCGTATTCATTGAAACCGATTCGGCCTACCTCAGCAAGGGCTGGCCACTGTGGCGCCGCCCCCGGCTTCCGATCACCTATCGCATCCGGCTGGGTCGCCGCTTCGCACCGCCGCAACAGGCCAGTGAGTTGACCGCGGAGCTGGAGCGCTATTTCATTGATGAGTTGCGCAACAACTGTCAGCTGCCGGCCGTCAGCCGCGCCGCGGAAGAGTTATCCGATGGACCTCGACACTCATGATCCCAGAAGGAGCAGGTCTCACGCCAAGGCGCCAAGCTCGCCAAGGTTTTTCCGTGTGTTATTAGCGCCGCGCCATTCACTCAACGACTGATCGGTATGCCAGCTTATTTTATTGGCACTCGTGGCGTTCTTGGCGAGCTTGGCGCCTTGGCGTGAGCAATTGAATTGGCGACCTGAGCAATTGCCGGATTTTGTATGATGCCACCCAACTTGAACATCAGCGACACCCATCTGGTGCTGATCCCCAGCTACAACTCCGGTGCGCTGGTCTATGACGTGGTGCGCGCGGCCCGTCGGTACTGGACACCCGTCTGGGTGGTCGTGGACGGCAGCACTGACGACACCGCCGCGGGTCTGCGGGACATGGCGGCGACCGACGCTGGGCTGCGGGTCTTTGCGTTACCCGAAAACAACGGCAAGGGTGCAGCCATTCTGCATGGGCTCGATCTCGCCGCGGCCGCCGGTTTCACTCACGCACTCACCCTGGACGCGGACGGCCAGCATCCGGTGGAGCGCATCCCGGACTTCATGGCCGCTTCCATGAGTACACCGGGGGCTATGGTGCTGGGCGTGCCGGTGTTCGATGCCGCCGCGCCCAAGTTGCGAGTCCATGGCCGCAAGGTATCCAACGCATTCGCAAACTTGGAAACGCTGTGGATGGGCGTCGGTGACTCGCTCTACGGCTTGCGCGTCTATCCCATCGCACCCCTGCGTCAAGTGATGCATGGCCAACGGTGGATGCGCCGCTTCGATTTCGATCCCGAGGCAGCGGTTCGCCTGTGCTGGCGCGGGGTGCGCCCCATCGACCTGCCCGCCCCGGTGAAGTATCTGCCCGCCGACCAAGGCGGTGTTTCTCACTTCAACTATCTGCGCGACAATGCCCTGCTGACCTGGATGCACACGCGCTTGCTGTTGGGTTTCCTGCTGCGATTACCCGTACTCCTGTGGCGACGCGCGGGATGACCTAAGTCGGGGAATGGCTCACGCCAAGGCACCAAGAACACCAAGGCAACAATCGATTAGTCGATAACCCTAAATCCGGCAATTGCTCACGCCAAGGCGCCAAGCTCGCCAAGAAAGACCATGCGATGTGTCGAGTGTCCAGCTCACCCATCGGTTGAATCACCGATCAGGGACTGAAAAGTCCTTGGCGAGCTTGGCGCCTTGGCGTGAGACATTCGGAATAGGTCAGCGGCGGGCATAAATGCCGATACCCAACGCCGGCAACCAACGGCGCAGGCCCGGGGTGGTGATGAGCGTACTGAAAATGGCCATCAGCACCAGCATGGTGAAAACCTGCTGGGAAATGACGCCCAAATCGTAGCCGACGTTGATGACGATGAGTTCCATCAGGGCGCGGGTGTTCATCATGATGCCGAGCACCTTGCCCTCCTGATGCGATAGCCCGGCCCAGCGCGCCGCAACATAGCTGCCCCCGAACTTTCCAAGGGTGGCCAGCGCGATCAGCAATAGGCACCAACCCCAAGCGGCAGCCGTGTCCAGACTCCCAACGTTGGTGCGCAGGCCGGTGTAGGTGAAGAAGATAGGCAGGAAGAAGACCATGACGAAATGGCCGATACGCTCCTTCCATGCGGCGATCAGCGCGTGCTCGTCGTACAGGATCGCTCCCATCATGAAACCGCCGAAGATGGCGAAGATGCCGATCTGATAGGTCGCAATCGCCGAGATGAAGATGCCGGCGAGCAGGATACCAAGTAGATTATGGGTGAGCTTGCCACGCCCGGCCTTCTCGCCCGTCGGCGCCGGACCGGTCTGACTGAGGCGGATGAGGCGCTTGAACAGGGGTCGCATGACGAACCACCAAGTCAAGAAGTACCCGGCGACCAGCAACACCTTGAGACCAAAGTCCATGGCGTCAAACTGGGCCAGCGCGAGTGCGGTCACCAGCGCGAGCAGCAGCCAGCCGACCACGTCATTGATCGCCGCGGCACTGATGGCGATCACGCCGATGGGCTGATGGGTGATCTTGAATTCGATCATCATGCGCCCGAGGATGGGCAATGCCGTGATGGAGAAGGCGGTGGCAATAAAGAGCGCCGCGGCGAGCGGATCGACACCGGGTGACAGCAGCGGGGCGGTGGCATACCCGAAGCCGAAGCCGAGGCCGAATGGGGCGAGCATGCTGGCCGTGGCCACATAGGCCACGGCGCGGCGGTGATGCCGGTCCACCAGATGCGCGAAATCGAACTCCAGGCCAATCTGAAACATCAGCAGGATCAAGCCGATCTGCGAAAACATTTGCATTGGCGCCGGCGGGGCCGAGCGAAACACATAGGCGAAGACCGCGGGCGCCAGCAGGCCCAACAGTGAGGGTCCGAGCAGGATGCCGACGATGATCTCCCCCACCGCGGGTGACTGCCGCAGCCGCTGCGCAAACCCCCCGCCTAGGCGGGCGGCCAGAATGATCACGGTGAGTTGCAGCAGGGTGAAGAACAGCAGTGTCTCAGTCTGCGCGAGGGCGGCGCTCCCCCCGGACGCGGTCATATCGCGCCGCCGTTCAGCACCACGGTGGCACGACCGCTCAGAAGCCGCCGTCCACGAGCAGAAATATCGAATTTATATAGCGCACTGCGATCGTCGCCGCCGATGAGTTCCGCCGCGACGCTGAGATCCGCGTCGCCATCATCCAGTCGCGCTACATGCAGTTGCACCTCACGGACGCTTGCCAGATAGCCAACGCGGGGCGACGCATCGGCGCCCGCCAGCAGCGCGCCATGGGCGGCCATCGCCTGGGCGGCATATTCAATGCCGCAGACGGCCCCCAGTCGGCCGTGGGCGCGCAATGGATTATCCAGGTCGCGATGGCTCACCGCCGTACCGCGGATCCCCTGGGGATTCCAGTCATCGATACGCTCCAGCAGGCACATGCTGCCCTGGTGGGGGAGATGGGCCAACAGCCAGGCGCGCTCTAGCGGCATGGCAGTACATCCACGGCCAGGTTGAGCGGGTCCAAATACTCGAGGACCACGCGCTCGGCACGGCCCCGGGCCAGCACCTGCAACAGGGGCAGACCACGCGCCGCTGGGATCTGGAGCCGCAAGGCCTCCAGGTTCGCATTAGCCAACCGGTCACAGGGCGCCTGCGTCAACTGGACTTGTAGCGCTGCCAGTGAGCGAGGCCCGGGTTGCGGCATCAACACCAGGGCTAGACCGAACGCCGCGGGATGGGGTCGCTTGGCGTGCAGCGGCTCCGGGTAAGGTGCCTCGTAGGTCACCAGCAGTGTACCGACGCCATCGACGGCCATCTGGGTGAGCGCCTCCAGCAGACCCGCCCCAAAGCTGCCGTCATAGGCGCAGAGCGCGGTGGCCGGGGTCATGGCGCCGGACGCGATGCCCCAGTAGCCGGCCGCGGCGTTATGCACCGAATTGTGAAAGCGGGTGGGCGAGATGTGGCGATCCGCCGACGCCAACACCCGACAGATGGCATCGCAGTTATCGCCATCCGCTCCGGAGGATGAGAACACGCTGGCCAGCGTTCTGGCATCCACCTGCGCCGCGGCGATGGCCTCTTGCGCCACGGTCAGGGCGACCTTGGCGGCCAGGCCGACGCGGCGGCGCTCGGGTGGGGGAAGCGCCATCGGCGGCGGCACGACGACCGGCTGAGGGGCATAGTCGGCAGCGCCGGCCAGGAGCGGCCGTGCGCTAGCCCACTGGTCCAGGCCCGGACCTAACAGGCCGATGCCGTCGATCCAGGCGTTGAGCTTGCAGGTGGTGGGGGATGCCATGTCAGCCGGCGCGCCCCAACACCAGGCTGCAATTGGTACCGCCGAAGCCGAATGAATTAGTCATCACCCGACGCGGCGCCAGTGTGCGATTGGCGGTCAGATAATGAATGGGAATATTGGGGTCGGGGTTCGGCGTATTGACCCCTCCCGGCAGGAAGGCGTATTGCAGCGCCAGGGCGCTGATGACGGCCTCCAAGGCGCCCGCCGCCCCCAAGGTATGCCCGGTCGCACCCTTGACCGAGCTCGCCGGCGTCCGGTTGCCGAACAGTGCGGCCACCGCCTTGCCCTCGGCGGCATCGTTGCTCGGCGTCGCGGTACCGTGCAGGTTGATATAGTCGATGTCGGCCGCCTGCAAACCCGCCGAGCGCAGCGCGGCGCTCATGGCCAGTTGAGCGCCAAGACCGTCGGGATGGGGTGAGGACATGTGATAGGCGTCACTGGACTCACCGGTGCCGAGCAGCAGCACCGCAGCGGCGTCGAGGCTGTCAACCGGCCGCTCCAACAGGACAAAGGCGGCGGCCTCACCAATGGAGAGGCCCTGCCGGTCAGCAGCAAACGGCCGGCAGGGTGCGGGTGACAGCAACTCCAGCGAATTAAATCCGTACAACGTCGTCAGACACAGCGAGTCCACCCCACCCACGAGAGCGGCGTCGATGACGCCGGCGGCCAGCAGGCGGGCGGCCGAGGCGAATACCTTGGCGCTCGACGAGCAGGCAGTGGAGACGACCATCGCCGGTCCTTCGAGGTGAAAATAATCGCGAATGAAAGCGGCGACCGAATAGGTATTGTGGGTGGTGCGATAGATAAAGTCGTCCGGCAGGGCGCCGGTGTCCGGGTCCCGGCGAGCGTAGGCCAGCTCGGCCTGTAGCATGCCGGCAGTACTGGTGCCGAGCAGAACACCCACCCGCCCTCGGCCATACCGGGCGCTGGCTGCCGCAACGGCGCCGCTGAATCCGTCCTGTTGCAGACCAAGCAAGGCCAGGCGGTTGTTGCGGCATTCGTACTCGGCAAGCTCGGTGGGCAACGCGACAGCGTCCAACGCCGGTACCTCGCCGACGTAGGTTGCCAGGTCGTCTGCACCCTCGAATCCGCACGGGGCAAGACCGCCACGCTGCGCACGCAATGCCGCCAGCGTTGCATCGAGGCCGCAGCCCAGACAACTGCTGGCAGTGAAGTGGGAAAAGCGCACAGGCGTCATAAGGAGGACACTGGCATGCTGAAGGTTGCTCTGATCTAGGCCCCGGCGCCGGACTGCTCGCCCAACCGGGCAATCAGCAGATGGCAGGCAAACCGTCCGACGGCCCGGTAAGGTTCGCAGGTATGGTCGATGAGGCGCCGGCGCAGGGTTTCGGGGCTGAGGGTCATTGAGGGGACATACTCAGGGCGGAACGCAGGGTGATGGGTTTCAGACCGGTGGCCGCCGCCAACTCCAAAACGCGGGGCAGACCGGCCAGGATCACGGGCACACCGGCCAGGGTGCGGGCCGCATGACCGTCATGCAGCAGCAGGATGTCGCCGGGGGCGAGGCGCTGGGTCAAGCGATGGACCACCTCATCCGCGTCCCGGTTGCGGGTGTCATAGCCCCGCCGGGTCCAACTGGCCAGATGCAGGCCATGCCGGGCCAAGATGGGCTCCAGAAAGGGGCTGCGCAGGCCGGCCGGCGGCCGAAAGAAACGCGGCCGCTCCCCGGTGAGGGCGGTCAGGCTGTCCTGACCGGCTGCGATCTCGCGCGCCATGCGGCGCGGCCCGAGCATGGAGAAATGATGAACATGGTGCTGGCTGTGGTTTTCCACGGCATGACCCCGCCGAACGATGTCCCGGCACAGTTCGGGATAGCGTTGCGCCACCGCGCCGATACAGAAAAAGGTGGCGCGGGCATCGTAGCGCCCGAGCAGGTCGAGCACCGCCGGCGTCACCTGCGGGTCGGGGCCGTCATCGATGGTGATCGCGATCGACCGCGGCGCCGTCGCCGACGGTAGTCGCACCCAGTTGGGACCGAGGCTGCGGCTACGCGGCCAGAGGCCCGCCGCGGTCAGGGTCAGGTGGTTGACGGCCAACGCACCTAGACCCCAGGGCCACCATTGCGGTTGCATCGCAAGCCCCCCCAAGACCCCGGCGTGCAGCGCGAAGGTCGCCTGCAAGAGCGGCGTGGGGTGCCATTGGCGGCGGGCATGGGGGCGCGGCAGGACCGTCATGGGCGGCGCGTCAGGATGGCGGAAAAGGCCAGGGCCAGCAGCGCGCCCGGCCCCACGGTGCAGCCGACCGCCTTGAGTACCGGCACGCTGGAAAAGCCCAGAATACCAAAACCGGCCACGGTCGTGCCGACGGCGACCACGAGGGACGCCAGGACCCGCGCAGACATCCCCCCCGCCACCGCCCCCTGGTCGAAGAACAAGGCGTAGTTGGAACCCACCGCCACCACCAGCAACATGCCCACCAAGTGCAAAATGGTCAGTTGCTGACCGGCCAGGACCAGGCCGGCGATGGTCACGGCCACGGCCATCGCCAGCGGGGCGGCGATGCGCAACACCCGACCCGGCGAGCGGGTGGTCACGAAGAGCAGGCCCAGGATGGCGGCCAGGCCGGCCAGCGAGAGCGCGCTGGCCTCGTGCAGATAGCCCGCGTAAAGGTGGTCGGCCGCGCCTTTGAGATCGATAAAATAGACATCTGCCAGTCCGGTCTGGGCCAGCGCCAGCCGCAGGTCCTGCGCGTCGAGGCGCTCGGTGCCCGCGACGCGCAGCGGTAGCAAGGCGGTCCAGCGCCCCCGCGACTGCATCAGCAGGGCATCCACAGCCTCTGCCAGGGACGTGCCCTGGAGGTCGTCCGGGGTCAGGGTCGCCTGGCTGCGCGCCTTCGCCACCTCCGCAAAAAACGGCTCGCAGCAATGCGGTCGCAGGGGCAGTCCGGCAATGGCCGCAGTGAAGCGTCGGCGCAGTTCGGCGTCGGGCGGCAGGCTCAACTGGCGCCGGCGCTGCACCGCCTGGCTGGGCAGATAGGCGGCGGGGCTCTCGAAACCCTGGATGGTCCCGGCGGCTTGCAGCCGCTTCAACGTGACCGCGACCGCTTCACTCGCGGCCAGGGCCGCCTCGCGCTCGGCGGCGCTCACGACCACCAGATAGCGCACGTCCGGGGCGCCCAGGTCGGCGCGCATGGTCATGTCGAGGGCCTGGTCGGCGCCCGACACCGGGCTCAGGGCCGCGAGTTCCCGGTTCCACAGATCGTCATGCTTCGCCAGCAGCACGCCGCCGGCGGCCAGGAACAGGACCAGTACGGGTAGGCGCAGCCGCCCTACCCGCTCGACCCCGGCCTGCAGGCGGCGACCAAAGGCCGTGACATCGCGCACCCGCAGGTCACGCGGCAGGAGGATGGGCAGGACGAAACGGGTCACCAGCGCGGCCGTGACCAAACCGGCGATCGCAAACAGGCCCAACTGGGACAGGCCGGGGAAGCTGGAAAAGAGCAGCGAGGCAAAGCCGATGACGGAGGTCAGCACGCCGATGCGGATCGTCGGCCAGAAGGCCGCGTTCCAGTGGGCCTGGGTCGTGCTGGGGGTCGCGCTGGGGGACGTGCCGGCGGCGCCGCTCGTGCGTTCGGACTGCATGAGCAGGTAGGTGGAATAGTCGACCGCCTCGCCGATGAGCGCGATGCCAAAGCCAAGGGTGAGACCATGCACCATGCCAAACGCCAGACTGACCGCCGCGATGGCGGCCACGGCGCCGGAGAGTACCGGCAACAAGCCCAGCAGCAACGCCATGGGCGAACGATAGACCAGCAGCAGCAGGCCGATGATGATCAGGCTGCCGAGCCCGGAGAGGGCGAGCACCTCGTGTCTGATGGTGGCGCGGGCCGCCACGGAGAAGGGGCCGGGGCCGGTCAGCGCGAGCCGCAGGCCGGGCGCGGACACCGCTGCAAAGGCGGCCCGGATGGTCACGACCGCCATGGACTGTCCGTTTGTGTCCGCCCCTTCGGCACGGGTGCGGGCCAGGAGCAGGGCCCGGTTGCCGTCGCGTGACACCCAGACGCCGTCGGCCGTTGGTGGCCGGTGGCCGCTCCCCATGGCGTCGAGCAGTTGCATGAACTCGCCGGTGGGGTCGCGCGGCAGCAAGGCCTTGCTGAAGAGCCCCGCCGAGGTGGCAAGCAGATCGATGCTGTCGGCGACGCCGGCACGCAGACCCGCCACCGTGAAGCGATCGGCCGTCATGGCCGGGCTCAACAGATAGCGGTTCGCAAGCAGGACCTGGCGGTCGCGTTCCAGGCTCTGGGTCTCGCCATTGGCAATATGCAGAAATTGCCGATCGGCGCGCAGGCGCGCGGCCAGCGCGCGCGAGACCCGGGCCCGGGCCGCACGATCGCCCCCCTCGATGCCAATCAGGATCAGGCGGGAGGTGACGCCGGACTTGAGTTGGTCGATGAGCAGTTGCTGTTCCGCAGTCGGCCTTCCCGGCAAAAAGGCCGACAAGTCAGCCGTGTAGTGTGTCCGCATCGCCACCCATAGACACCCGCCCAGCAATCCCAGCCAGAGGACGATCGCGACCCTGCCGCCTTGCCTCATGGCGAGACGCCCTTCTGCACCCTCATCACCGAACGATCGCCGTCGGTCTGCTGGATCTCGACCGAGCGGACCTCATCGCCGGTGCCCTCCACGCGGATGCGGGCGATCGACCAGCCCACTGCGGCGTCCAGCGGTTTGAGCTCCAGCGCCCAACGCTGCGGACTGCCTTCGAGTTTGAGTCGATAGAGCCGTTCCAATGCCTGGCGGTCGCCGGTCAGGATGGCGCGCAGGCTCTCGACGATCCCTGCCACTTCGGGATAATCCTTGAGTTGCAGCACATGACGCTGGGTCTGGCTCACGACGGTGAGTACCTCGCCATCCAGCGCCAGGGTTTCGACCTTCGGCTTAAGCGTGCGTTTTTCCAGACGGGCGGGTGGGGCGAATAGAAGTTCGCCGGACGACTCGACCGGCAGGTCCAGGATGGCGAGGTATTTCGTCTCGGTGAAGGTGGCTACCCCATCGTGGCGGTTCGCCAGTGTAGCCATGAGTTCGCCGATGGTGAACTGGGCGGCCTGCGCCGACAGACTGCACCCGAGCAAAATACTGTGCAGTATCGCCCTCCTGAACAATCGCTGCATCCCGCGGATCATGCGGCGTCGCGCCCGCTACCCGCGGGTAGGCGCCAAAAATCAAAGAAATTAAACCAGTTGTATGGCGCTTCGCGACAATGCCGCGCCAGACTGGCGGCATAGGCGGCGACCGCCTCACGGATGGCCGCATCGCGTCCGGTGCGCTCGATGCCGGTGAAATCCGCCAGGGGCTCGAAATGAATGCAATAGCGGTTGCCGCCCAGATGCAGGCCAGTCATGAAGAGCACCGGACGCCTGAGGATGGCCGCCAGGCGCATGGGACCGAGAGGAAATGGGGCCGACGACCCAAGAAATTGCACTGGCAGGGTGGGCGCATCGTCCAAGGTCCGATCGGCCAACACCCCCAGCACCATCCCCTCGTCCAGCCGGGCCTGCACCTGGAGCATGGAATCGAGTTGGCCCAGGGGGATGATGTCCTGCACCGCTGTCGGGTTGATGGCGGCCAAGGCGGAATTGATCTTAATGGCATTCTTCTCGTACATCACCATGCCAATCCGTAGCCCCGGGCGCTGCCGACCGACCGCGCGGACCACCTCAAAGCTGCCCGCATGGGCGCCGAGCAAAAAGGCGCCCCGACCGGCGGCCAGCACGGTCTCCAGCGCCGCCGCGCCATGCACCTGGATAGCGAATAGATCGAAGCGCTCATTGAGCAGGTAAATGCGGTCGTGGGTGCAGGAGGCGAAGGTGTGAAAGTGCCAAAACAGTTCGCGCAGACGCGGTGTCCGCCCCAGGGCGCGCCGCAGATAGGCGCGCGAGGCACGGCGGGCGGCCGTGGCAAACAGCAGGAAGTAAAGGCTTACGCCGAACAGCAGGGCGCGCGCGATGCGGCGCCCCAGCCGCAGCGAGATCCACGTCATCACGCGCAGCATGGCCATGTTGCTGCGCTCCGGGCGCCGCACCCACTCGGCCGGGTTGGGAGCGCTCACTGCGCCCCACCGGCCACACCAGTCGCCGCAAAGGCAACGACACCGCTGGCGGCCAAGCGTTCGCCGGCCATGACCTCGAAGCGGAAAACACCCGCTGCCGTCTGGACATAGTTGAGGCTCAAGGGCTCTCCCGGCGTGACCGGGCGCACCAACTTCGCCGACTTGATCTCGCCGACGGCGTCCCCGAGTCCCAGCCGTACCGCCACTGCATGCAGGACCTCATCCAGCAGCACGACGCCCGGCAGGATGGGTTGGCCGGGGAAATGACCGGCATAGGCCGGGTGATCGGCAAGCACCGACAGCGGCAGGCTAACGGCCATGGCGCCCGCACCACCCCGCAAGCTGAAAGTGGCGGGCGCCTTGGCGTGAGCATTGTTTTTTCACGTATCATCGCTTTAGGTCCGTTGTCATTGGCGACCGCACGCGCGCCAGCAGCGCCTGCGCCGCGTGCTCGGGCAACTTGCCGGTGGCATTGCGCGGCAGCTCATCCACGAACAGCAGCGGCCGCGGCAGAAACACCGGATCGATGCGTTGGCGCAGCGCCTGCATGATGTCCGCCGACGTCAACCCCGGTGCCACCACCACGGCCATCAGGCGGCGGATGCCTTCCATGGCGCGATCGTCGCCGTCCAGCGGCGCAATAAAAACGCCGTCCAGCACCCCAGTAATGGCGTTGAGCTGGTAGTTGAGATAACCCAGCGAGGACCTCTTGCCGGCGATGTTGACCAGATCGGCATGGCGGCCGTGCAGCAAAAACCGCGTTGGGTCCGCGTCCACCAGTTCAATGACGTCGCCCAGCGGTGTCGGCGTCGCGACGTGCCCGCCCTCGGCCCAGACCCGCTCCCCCTCGCAACGCAGGCGGATATCGGCGAAGGTCTGCCAGGCGGCGCCACTGGTGGTGCGTCGGGAGGCAATCTGGCCGGTCTCGGTACAGCCGTAAATTTCCACCAAGGGGGCGGCGAAACGGGTCTCGGCCGCGTGCGCCAAGTCGCGCGCCAGGGGCGCGGTGGCCGACAGCAGCAGGTCGGCGGCCGGAACCTTGGCTGACTCCGCCAGCAGGGTGCGCAGGTGGTACGGGGTTGTGACCAGCAGGCGCGGTCGGGGTAGGGACGCCAGCGCCGCGCAGATGTCGGCCGGAAAAAAGGGCCGCGTGGCATGCAGTGCGCCACCGCTCTGCAAGGGCATCAGCACGGTGGATTCCAGTCCATACATGTGCTGGGCCGGCACGGTTGCGACCATGGCGTAGCCGCGGGTGAGACCGAGTCGTTGCGCCTCCGCACGCACGTTGCGCACCAGGCTGCCCCAGCGTTTGAGATGGGGCTCCGGCAGGCCCGTGGAACCGGATGTAAACACCTGCGCGACGACCTGTTCGCCAGCGATGTTGGGGATCGCGAGGTCGGCACCGGAGGTCGGCAGTCGGTCGGGATAGTGGAAAACGGGCAAGTCGACCCCGGGGGCCTCCTGGTCGGCGACGCAAAAGACATCGGGGGCAATGCGCCGCATCTGCCTGACCATTTCCGGGGTGTAGGTGGATGGCAATAGGCTGACCCGGGCGCTGACGATACAGGCCGCCAGGGTCACGGCAAAGCGGTAGCGGTCGCGGCATAGGTTAAGCACGTTGCGCCCGGCGGGCAGCAATCCGGCGACCTGATCGACGTCGCTGAGAAACTGCCGGGCGCTGACCGGCAGGCCGTCGCGCCAGGCCACGCTGGCGTCAGGGCAGCGATGGGCAATCAGCGGCAGTGTCGACATGATTCGGGGTCAAGGCTCATTGTGTCCGGGCCGCCGCGATGTGCTCGGTGAGACTGGCGAGAGAGCCGAAGATTCGGGCATTGTCCGCACTGTCTGTACGCAACTGAAAGCCGAAGCGCTTGGACACGACCAGGGCCACTTCCAGAATGTCGATTGAATCGAGTCCCAGTCCCTCACCGTAAAGGCGGGCCTCGGGTTGAATCGCTTCCGGCTTGATGTCGAGATTGAGGGCGTCGACGATCAGTCGGGCGACCTCGCTTTGCAGTTCACAATGGGCTTCAGTCATGGTGGTTTCGCAGCTACTTGGGATCGCGGCCGCCGCCGCAGGTGCAGCGCCAACCGTCTGCGCCGGCGCGGTGCTGTGGGTTAGTGGCAACCCGATGCGTTCGTATTGTGGGCAACCCAGATCGAACCGTGAGTGCTAGTTTACTCGATAACCAACGCCGCCTAAACTCTCTCGTGCGCGCCCCGCGGCGCGCGATTTTGGCGGCTGCCGGGGCGGATGGCAGCGCTTCATCGGCGCTTCACGTGACTGCTAAGGTTTTGTAAAATAATCGATCATATCGTAAGCATTGCGATGACAAAGGTAGATTTGCAGGGCCCTGCGTTAGGCGGATTATTTCCAGTTTCACGCTAGTGAAATAGGCGGCGCCAGGTTAGTCGGGGCGAGCCTGAGGCCGAACATGCAGCAAATCGGGAAGCGCTGCCGTCGCGCCCCAGGGTGCGGCGGCCCAGCGACCGTTGCAGAATGTCCACACGAGGCAATGCGGCAGCATTCGCGGCCGCCAACGTTCGCTTTGGTGCCGATATGAGAATAACCCTCGTTCACCCGGCTGGATTCAATTTCGTACCCGGGCAGCCGGATTTCTCGCTGCTGGCGAATCGCATGGCGCCGCTCGGCATCCTGCAACTGGCGGCTTACCTGGAGCAGCATGGGCATCCGTGCGCGGTTTACGATTGTCTCGGTCCCGGCGCGCCCGCTTCGCTCGCCGCCAATACCGAGATCATCTTGGCGACGAATCCCAAATTGGTCGGTTTTTCGGCCACCACTTCCAGCTTCATGGCGGCCTTCGAGCTCGCGGCGCGGATCAAGGCAAGCCGTCCTGCGGTCCAAATCGTGTTCGGCAATGTACACGTTTCCGCTATTGGCGGGGAACTGCTGCGCCACTTTCCGGAAATCGATTACCTATGCCTGGGCGAAGGCGAGGGTACGCTGCTGGACTTGGCCGAGCAGCGCGACCTCCGGGAGATCGCGAATCTCTGCTATCGCAGCGGTGAGGATATCGTTGTCAATCCCCGGCGGCAGCGCATCCTCGACCTCGATGACCTGCCGTTTCCCGCTTACGAAAAACTCGCCGGTTTCCCGCGCGGTTATCATCTGCCGTTGTTCTCCTCTATCAAGCGGTACGGCGCGACCATGGTCACGTCCCGCGGCTGCCCTTACACCTGCTCGTTCTGCGACCGCACGGTGTTCGAGCGCTGGTACCGGACGAATTCCGCCGCTTACGTCTACGAGCACATGAAGTACCTGCGCGATCGTTTTGGCGTTCATCACATCAATTTCTATGACGATCTGTTCACGGCACAACGTGAGCGCGTGACCGCGCTGTGCGAACAGCTGATTGCGCAACCGTTGGGCATGAATTTCAACTGCGCCGTGCGCACCGGCCATACGTCGGACGCGCTGTTGCGCCTGCTCCAGCGGGCCGGTGCGGTGATGGTATCCATGGGTATCGAGTCGGCCGCTCCGGGCATGATGGAGCGGCACAAGGCCGGGGTCAGCTTGGACGCGGTCCGCCAGACGGTCGAGCAGATTCATGCCGCGGGGCTAAGGGCGAAGGGGCTATTCATCTTTGGGCTGCCCGGCGAGACCCCGGAGACGATCGCCGCGACCAGCGATTTTATGCTGTCGCTCGGGCTCGATGACATGAATATGAGCAAGTTCAGCCCCCTGTACGGTGCGCCAATCTGGGACGAGTGTGTCGGCGGCGAATCGGGCGAGTTCAACGAGGACTGGCGGCTCATGAACTGTCTCAACTTTGCCTACCTGCCGAAGGGCTTTGCGTCGCGTGCGCAGATGGACGCACTGTATAACACGCTGGTCCGGCGTTTCTATGATAGCAAGGGCTTCCGACGGCGCTTCGCGCGACGCCTTTGGCAACATCGCTGGAGCCTGTGGCAGGTGCTGAAGAATCTCCCCAAGACGATTCAGGCGGCGCGCTATTTCAATCGCAGCAAGGCCGACCTGGAGCGGGTCGGGCCGGTGTTTGCGCCGCATCCACGCCAGCCGCGTGGGCTGACGCCCAGCCTGAGCCCGGAGCTCGTCGCGGATGGGCTCGCCGCGGTCGGGCAGATCGAGGTGTCGCGTCGGCCGGCTGCCTGACCGCAATGGGCCTTACCCGGCCGGTTCGCTGAGGTATCCGCGCAACGCCGCCCCATCCGGATCGATCCCGCGGATCCTCACCTCCATGACCGCCCCAACCGGCGCCGCCGCCGGATGTGCGTCGATGCGCACCGGCAGGTAATTCGGGGTATAGCCGAACAGGTCCCCCGGCTGGCCCGCGCGGGGTTGGCCTTCGCGCAGGACCGCCGTCTGGCGCCCGACCTGCGCGGCGAACGCCTGCTGTTGCAGCCGCTGCGCCAAGGCCTGCAACTCCAGCACCCGCCGCCGCTTGGTGTCTGCGTCTACCTGCCCGGGGAGGCTCGCCGCCCGGGTGCCGGCGCGCGGCGAATAGCTGAAGCAATGGACCTGGCCGAATCCCATGGCGGCGACGAAGGCCAGGGTCTCCTGCCACTCGGGCGCGGTCTCGCCCGGGAAGCCCACGATGATGTCGGTGGTGAGGTTGAGCCCCGGCACCGCGGCCCGTCCCTGTTCGGCCAGACGGGCGAACTCGGCGCTCTTGCAGCGCCTGGCCATGCGCCGCAGCACCGCGTCCGACCCGCTCTGCATCGGCAGGTGCAGGTGGGGCATGAGTCGTGGGTCGGCGAACAGCCCCCAGAATCCCGGCGGCAGGTCCCAGGGCTCCAGCGAGCCCAGGCGGACCCGCGGGATGTCGGTCTCACGCAGCACCGCCCGCACCAGTGCGCCCAGGTCGGCCCCAGTCGCATCGCTGTAACCGCCCAGGTGTACCCCGGTGAGCAGCGCCTCGCGCACCCCGCTGGCGGCGAGCCGCCGGATGGCCTCGACGATCTCCGGGAGCGGCCGGCTGCGTTCCGACCCGCGGGCCAGCGTCGTCACACAGAAGGTGCAGGCATGGCGGCAGCCGTCCTGCACCTTGACGAAGGCACGCTGACGCCCGCGGGCAAAGAGCGGGTTGGCCGACCCAACGATGGCCAGCTCGGGCATGATCGGCAATTCGAGGGCGGCCGCGGCAATCTCCACCAGCCGGTCCTTGTCGCGGTTCTCAACCACCAGGTCCACCCCGGACTCCCGCGCCAGGTCGGCCGCCTCCAGGGAGGCCAGACACCCGCTCACCACCAGGCGTGCCAAAGGGTTGGCGCGGTGTACGCGGCGCAGCCACTGACGCGACTTGCGTGTCGCCTCCGCGGTCACGGCGCAGGTGTTGACGACGATGAGGTCCGCCGGCTCATCGTCCCCGGCGAGCACAAATCCGCGCGCGCGAAAGCCCACGGCCCAGTCCTCCAGCTCGGCCTCGTTCAGGCGGCAGCCCAGCGCCTTGAGCAGGACCCGGGGGCGGACGCTCAGGGGTGGCGTCGTCAGGTGCGTAGGGCCCAGGTGGGCCGGTCCTGGTCGTCGGTCAGCCCGTGCTCGCGCAGCCACCGGCGGGCGTCCTGCGCATCCTGCTCGAACCAGGCCCGCGCCGAGCCGAGCCGGAAGGTGTAGCCCCAGGCGTCCATATCGGCGAACATACGCCCCCGCCCGAAGCCCGGGATGGCGTCCGCCAGCAGGATCTGCAGGTAACACACCCCATTCTCCTCCGGAAAATCGCCGCCCGCGTCGGTGTGCAGTGCCGCGCGCCGCGCGGCGTCCATGCAGATGTAGTGACAGCCCTCGTGCAGCATCGAGTGCAGCGGCGTGTCGGGGCGCAGATAGAGTCGGTTGCCGATCAGACCTGCCTCGGCGTCGCCAAAATAGCTGCCGGGGAGGGCGGCGCCCGGCTCGCACAGTACGATCTCCATGCCGTAGCGCGTCGGCACCGCGCCCGCGTGCAGTGGGTCCAGGTCGGACCAGGTGAGACAGCGTGCGGCGTCGGCACCCGGCGGTACTGGGTGTTCTGAAATGGGCAATGACTGATTAAGCGGCATAGCGTAGCGTGTCGATGGCGACGGTTGAAGGCCGGGGATGTTAACCGCTTTTGCCGCGCCCCTGGCGTGCGAAGTGGCCTTGATCATGAATATTCGTCGCGGCCGGGGGCCGCGCGGGTCGGCACCCCCGGCGTCGATCGTAATCCCGGCCAGCGGCGTGCGTAGTCAGGGCTTCCAGCCCTGACGGTGTCAGGCCAAGATGGCCTGACTACGCATCCGGCGAGCCCAAGTGGCCGGAATGACGATCAAGGCCGCCCCCTCATTATTTCACCAAACCCGCAGAGGTTATCGTGTTTCCCAGTCCCGAGCTCGCCGTCGTCGTCCCGACCTTCAATGCGCGCGGGCAGATCGATCCATTGATCGAGCGGCTCGCCGCCGCCCTGGCGGGGATCGCCTGGGAGGTCGTCGTGGTCGATGACAACTCGCCCGATGGCACGGCCGCGGCGGTGCGCGCGCTCGCCCGGCAGGACCCGCGGGTGCGGGTGGTGCAGCGGATTGGCCGGCGTGGGCTCGCCAGTGCCTGCGTGGAGGGGATGCTGGCCTGCGCCGCGCCCTACCTGGCGGTGCTGGAGTCCGACCAGGCACCGGCCGCGGACCAACTGCCCGCCCTGCTGCGGGCGGTACAGAGCGACGGGCTCGATCTCGCCGTGGGCAGCCGCTATCTGGGCGCCGTGCCGGCCGCGCCAGGGTTGGCCGGCCGGGTCGCGGCCCGCTTGTCCCGGTTGGTGCTGAAGGTCCACCTCACCGATCCCATGAGCGGGGTCTTCGTCCTCACCCGCGAGGTCTTGGACGGGGCGCTGGGCGGACTCTCGGGGATCGGCGTCAAGGTCCTGCCGGACCTCTTTGCCTCCAACCGGCGGCCACTGCGTTTTACCGAAGTCCCTTACGGTGTCCGGCCGACGGGGGCGGGCGGGCGCGACACCAACGCCATCTGGGACTATCTGATGATGTTCCTCGATAAGACCCTGGGCCGCTATGTCCCGATCCGCTTCATCCCCTTCGCGTTGGTCGGCGGGACCGGGGTCTTGGTCCACCTGTTGGTGTTGTGGCTGGTCTATGACCTGGGCGGGTCGGGCTTTGCCACCGCTCAGAGCGCCGCGGCCGCCGTGGCCATGACCTTCAATTTCTTTATCAATAACGCCTTCACCTACCGCGATCGGCAGTTGCGCGGGTGGGGTCTGCTGCGCGGCTGGTTCTCCTACACCCTGGCCTGCTCACTGGGTGTCATCGCCAATGTCGGGATCGCCACCTATGCCTTCGAGACCCACTTGGTCGGCGCGACCGCCTGGGTCCTCTCGGCCGTCGCCGGGATCCTCGTCGGGGCGGTGTGGAACTATGCCGTCACCTCCGTGTATACCTGGAACAAGGTGCGGGGCGACTGAGCGGATTTTCATATTGCTACAGGATCTTAGGTTTTTTCGGCCGGGGCGGCGTCGAGCGGCCCGGCGGGGTCGCCCGCACTTGCGGCAGGGCGGTCGTTCTTGTGATAATCGGCGATGTCGAGAGCCCCAACGCTATTGTTTCAGTGGCGTTGGTGCGGCGGGCGAGGGCGCCGGCAGCTAGGACCATAAACTTTCAGGAGGTCCCCCGAATCGATGGGGGCTAAAACGATACGCCATGAATGACACGTTGAGTAGAATCAAGGCAGAGGCACAGCGTCGGCAGGCCGCCGCGGCCCGCGGTAAGGACTCGGCGCAGGAGTTGGCGCAGCGGCGACAGGCGGCGGCGGCGCCGCTGTTTAAGGCGTTTGCCGATGTCGAGGGCAGCTTTGTCCGGATCGATGTGCTCAAAGAAATCTGGCCGGACGACTATCTGCGCCGGCCCGATCGCGCGCGGGGACTGGTCGCCGGGGTGCTGGGCGGGGAGCGTTACCCCTGCGGCCTCACCCTGCACATCCCCGGCGGTCAGGCCTCCTATGCGGTGGAATTGACCTGGGACGGCAAGATCCTGTATGTCAGCTCGCGCCAGACCAGGACCGCGCAACCGCAATCCTGGCAGTTCGATCGGCCGGAGCCCTGGCTCGATGCCTTTTATCACACCATGGCGACGCTGCTGGAGCTTTGAACCCTCCCGCGACGGGGCTTGATATCTTGTCTCGGTGGCCAAAGTCACGACTCCGTGTCCGCGGCCGGGCTCCCCGCGAGCCAAGGCGCCTGCCATCGCCGCGACGGCCCGCTCGCGGTGCGGGGGCCGGGCCGCCGCTCGATGACTGCTAAGCGGCTTGTCAGGGCCGCGAGATGCTGACTTTTAGTGCGGAAAACCGAAGCCGTTCAACCATCATCAGGAGATGACGCTGCCATGACAAGTGAAACAGTCCGTTCTCAGGCTCAGTGGCGTCATCGGGCCTCATGGCTCGCGGTAAGCGCCCTGCTCGGCGCCCCGGGTCTCGCGACGGCCACCGGCCCGACCGTTACCGGGACGGATGCGGCGACATCCCCGCTCTCGTCATTGCCGACGGTCAACGTCCCCCGCGGCATCGCCACTGGCGTGTTCACGGGCGGGGGCGCGGCCGATTTGGTCAGCGTCGATCCTAGCGCGAATACGGTGGAGGTGTGGCTCGGCAATGGCGATGGGACCTTCGTCGTCCCCACACCGGGGGCGGGGACGCTGATCACCCTGCCATTCGGGCTCGGCCCCTACCATGTGGCGACCGGCCAGCTTCGCGTGGCCTTCCCTCTCCCCGCCCCCCCCGCCCCCCCAACTCCTGACCCGCGAGTTGACATCGTGACCGTCAACCAAACCAACAGCACAGTCAGCGTGCTCTTAGGCAACGGCAACGGGACCTTCGAGGTCCCGGTCGCCTACGGCCTTACCGACGGTGTAACCGCGGCCACCGGCCCGCGCGGGGTGGCGCTGGGCGATGTCACCGGCGATGGCATACTGGACATCGTGACGGCCAATTTTGCGTCGAACAGCGTCACCGTATTGGAGGGTAACGGTGACGGCACCTTCAAGACCCCGGTCGCGTCGCGTATCCTTGCGGTGGACACAGGCCCGGTCTCGGTGGCGCTCGCCCATGCCCATAGCACGACCGTGCTCGACATCGTCACCGCCAACCAATCCGCGAACTCGATCAGTGTGTTGACGAATGACGGCGCCGGTAACTTTGCCGCTCAAGTCCCCTACCCGGTCCCCGGCACCGCGCCGGTGGAACTGGCGGTGGGGCGCTTTAATACGGCCAATAGCCTCGACGATGTCGTCACCGCCAACTATTCGACCAGCGATGTCAGCATCATGACGAACGACGGCAGCGGTGCCTTTGCGTCCACTGCGCAACCGTTCGTTAATTTGCTGCCCGTCGCGGTGACGGTCGGCGATCTCAACGGCGACACCCTGCCCGACATCGCCGTGGCGGTCACGGCCGGTCTCGGCGGCCCTGGCGTGACGGTGTTGAACGGCAATGGCGACGGCTCATTTGAGGCCGCCGGAGCGACGATTGGGATTGGCCCCGCCGGGAGCAGCGTGAACGATCTCGCCGTGGCCGATCTCGACGCGGACGGCAAGGTCGACCTCTTGGCCAGCGATCTCAACCAATTTCTCTATGTCTGGTTGAACACCACGCCACTGTCGTTGACCTTCATCGGCGACACCATGCATATCACCCCGCAGGCGCGCAACAGCGGTGCCATCGGCGATCCACCGGATTTTGGTAATACTCAGTATTATACCATCCATTATACCTCCGCGGATAACCAATTCGGCACCATCGGCTGGGGCATCTGGGCCAAGGGGTGGCCCTCCGATCCCGCGCATCTCAACGTCGATATGCCAGCAACCCTGACCGCTGCCGCTTGCGTGAATAAGGGCGCCACCACCACGGTGTGTTATCGGCCCCGCGGTGTCGAAATCAAGGGTCCCACGCACTATTATCGAATCTTCGCGAAGGGCGACGCCGGCGGATGGACGCCGCCGAGTAGTACCCAGAGCTATACCCGGCCCTGATGCCCATCGTGTCAAAGACCGTCAGTGAGGGTTCTCGGTGCGGCGGCGGGTCGCCACCGTCGGCGCGCCCCTGGCGCGACTTTCGCGGCCTGACCCTGATCGAACTGATCGTCACCCTTTCAATCGTATTGATTCTGACCGTGGTGGCGATCCCCAGTTTCATCAACATGATCCGGGGTAACCGTCTGGCGACCCAGTTCAACGAACTGGTCGGCGATATCAATCTGGCGCGTAGCGAGGCGGTCAAACGCGGTCGGGACGTCAAGGTCTGTAAGAAAGGTGGTAACGGTGCCTGCGGGGGTGGCTGCTGGAAGAATGGCTGGACCGTGTTTGTCGACGCCGACAACAGCTCGACGGTCAATACCGGCGATATCGTCATCCGCCAGCATGGGCCATTCGAGGGCGCCCCCATGGTGGTGGATAACGGCATGGGATTTCTGGTCTATGGGTCCGATGGCGTGGCGTACAAGAATGCTTTCGGCGCTACAAACCGAACCTCGACCGTGTCTTACAGGCTTGAAATGTATGATAAAGTCTGCAATAAATCGGAGATCGGCGGGAGCCTCCAGCGTCTGACGATCGGCAACACCGGGTACGCCCATGTGTGCAGAAAGGGCGATACCTTTGCCAATTGTACGCCGGACACGAACTGCCTGGCCATCGACAGTCTTTCACCGTGTTTCTGAGTCGTCGAGTATCGCCATGGCCGCCTTCAAGATGAGCAACGAATCCGGTTTCACCCTGGTCGAGGTGCTGGTGACCCTGGTGGTGCTGGCGGTGGGCCTGCTGGGGCTCTCCGCACTGCTCTCCACCGGCATGCGCTTTGGCACCAGCGCGGTCTATCGCTCGCAAGCCACCAACCTGGCCTATTTCATCATCGATTGCATGCAGGCGAACCGCGCGGCGGCACTCGCGGGCGCCTATGATGACAGCGGTATGCCGACCGCCGTGAGCTGTCCACAGACCGTGAGTGCGCTGGCGACCGCCAGTATTGCCGCCCAAGACCGCGACCTGTGGCGTAAGGCCTTGGGCTGTGGGCTTCCCCAGGGCACGGGTGAGATTACCCGCAACGGCACGACATTCACCGTCACCGTGCAGTGGGACGATTCGCGCGGTGAGCAGCCCGTGCAGCAATTTACCACGGTGACCGGGCTATGAATAGGAACCCAAGTCAGTGGCGGCGTGTAGACTTGATTGCAGTCGCGGCCGGCTTCTCGCTGGTGGAGGTCATGGTGGCCCTGACCCTGGGGGTCTTCCTGACCCTGGGGGTGATTAAGATCGTGAGCGTCAGCAAAGGGATTTATCTGTCCAATGCCGCCATCGCGCGGATGCAGGAGAACGGCCGCTATGCCTTGGGTATCGTGACACGCAATATTCGCATGGCCGGCTTTACCGGGTGTTCGCGGGAGCAGCCAATCACAAATCTTTTAAATAATTCTTCAACGGTTTGGTGGGAAAATTTTGCAACGAGCGCCACTGCCGCATCGGGGGTCTCTATCAGGGGCTACGATGGCACACAAGACTTTCCGTCAACGGATTGCCTCCCTGATGTCCAATTCACTACCGTGACCGGCGGTAAGCGGATCGGCGCTACCGATGCCCTGATTGCGCTCGGCGGCGACGGCGGCTACCCCGTCAAAGTTAACGGCTCCACCTCACTCATCTTATCTTCGATCACCAAACCCTCTGGGGCGACCCTGAAGCCATACGATCTGCTCATTGCCTGCGATACCTCGAATGTGTCGCTCTTCCAGGCCACATCGGTTTCGACCACTGCCCCAAATTATACTGTCGGGCACACGCGCCTGACGACGACGTGCTCCGGACAGACGTGCCCCCCCGGACAGACGTGCCCCGGAAATAGCGACGCTACCCTGAGCGTCAGTAGCTCGGCCCCCGCCGCTCAAATCGGTCTGCGCGATTATATTCCCACCGCCTTCTATATCGGCAACAGTGCCACCTGCGGCACCGGCGCCTGCGCCTTGCCCCATTCATTGTACCAATTGCAATTTATCCTCGGCGCCATGGTGGCACAGGAGGTGACTGAGGGGGTCCAGGATATGCAAATTTTCTATGGCGAGGATGACCCCATCGTCAACGACCCCTTGGGTACCGGACTCCCGGACGGTGTGGTCGACATCTATCGCGATGCGACTTCGGTAGTCAATTGGAACAACGTGCTGGCGGTGCGCATTTCACTCCTGATGGCGACGCTCGAGGACAATATCGTGCCGCAACCCCAAAGCTATCAATGGCCGGCCGATACCGGCGACGCCGCCAAGTTCGGCCGGACCAGTACCGCGACCGACCGGCGTTATTATCAGGTCTTCGCCACCACCGTAGGCATTCGTAACCGCTTGACGGGGGGCTAGCGACATGACCGACTCACGGGGTGCGGTGCTGGTGATCTCGCTGGTGCTCCTGCTGGCACTGAGCCTGATCGGGGTCTCGGCCATGCAAAGTGCCACGCAAGAAGAGCACATCGCCGGCAATTTCAATCAGCGCAATATCGTCTTTCAAGCCGCCGAGGGGGCGTTGCGCGCGGGCGAGCGTTATGTGTCTTCGACCACGCCGCCGACGACCGTCGCGCAGGTCACCACTGGCACCAACGATCTTGTAACTTATTGGCAGAACGTCTTCGGCTGGAGCGACACCGGTACCAGCGTGAGCCTTGGAGGCAATGTCCAGGCGAGCTATGTGGTCGAGCTCATGGCCGGCACCTGCCCGTCCAGTGGGACGAGCGGGGGCGACCTGGGCATCAAACCGAAGGATCCCAGTCAGTCCGCCACCTTGTACCGGGTGACCGCCCGCGGTATCGTGGCGGCGACCGATGCCGTCGCCATCCTGCAATCGCTCTATTGCCATTGATCGTTCCAACGGGTAAACGCGATGAACACTTGCGGAATTATCTGAACTTCATCCTGCAGACCATCTACGAGCCTTAGATTCAAGGGTCCATTTCCATGAAAAACACACAGTTTCGGAAATACCTGAACCTCCTGGCCAGCCTGTTGCTGGTGCTGGTGTCGGCCGGACCCCAGGCGGAGATAGCGCAAATGCCGCTGTATTTGTCGACCGTCCCCGGCAAGCCAAATATCATGCTGATGGTGGATAATTCGGGATCCATGTCCAACACGGTGACGGTCAACGGGACCAGGCAAGGTACTAGACTGAGTATCGCCAAGGCCGCCGCCACTGCGATGGTCAGCCAGTTGACTCCGGCGAGCGGGGCACAGCCCACCGTCCGGATGGGGCTGGCGGTTTATCGCAACACCAGCGATGGCGGCCGATTGGTCATTCCATTGGACGAACTGAGCGCCACGCCTCGCCCTTCTCAGACAATCAGTCAGGCAACCAAAATTAACAACGCGATCAACGGTCTGTCCGCTAGTACGGCCACGCCTTTGGCGACCGCCTTGTTGGATATCGGTTATTATTACACCACCGGCAACAACACGGGCAATGTGACGCTCCACCCCGGGAGCAATCCCAGCCTGCAGACGATTGCCGCGGCCTTTACCAAGACCTCGGGTAGTTCCCCGCGGCTCGGTCCCAGCGGCTTCGATTCCAGCCAATCCGTCCCTCGCACCTGTCCCACCACGACCACCGTCATCGTACCCGACAACTGTATCATCCCGGCGAGTGGCGCAAGCTGCCAGGTAAATGTCGGCGGGACCCTGACGACCTATACCCCGCCCTGTCCTTGCACCAATTATGTCGCCGGCGGGGCCAGTACCCTGGACTTGGCCGCCGATACCGTCACCTATCCGCCGATCCAGATGCTGGTGGTGGGCACCCAGCCGACCATTTGCACCGGCACCACGGCGCCCTATTGCGCTGACCAACGCAATTTCAATGTCTGCCAATGCACCGGCGGCTTGTCGTCCTGTCAGACCTGTACGGCGAATACCACTGGTACCGTGCAAGACATCAGTTATGCGGCCGGCTCTCCCGCCATCGCGGCGACCACCCAGGTGACCGCTTCCCCCCATTCCACCTACTCCACCAGTTCGAGCGTGGTGGCGGTCAATGGGATACGCCAGGCGTTGAGCGCCACGGTCACCCCGCCGGACCCCAATAACACCACGGGTAATTTGCTGTCTTTCACGACCACCGCAGATACCACCGGCGTCTGCTCGCTCATGGCCGGCAGCAGCGGCACGACGACCTGCGCCCCCGGTTCCAGTAATTGCTATATCCAGGGTAAAAATAATGGTGTGTGCCGGGTCTGTGCGCAATATGCCGGCAGCACCGGCGCCCAGACCTGTACCGCCGGCGGCGGTAGCTGTCTGCCGTCGCAGGAGGGGCAGCAAGTCTGTCCGAACAATTATTGGAATAGCACGGCATGTACCAGCACCAGCGGCGGGTATTATACTAAAAATAACACCGATTACGCCATCCCCGCCGCGAGCATAAATTCGTGTACTTGGCATACCGGAGACAATATCAGTGGTACTTCCTACAATCCGCCAGGCGATTACAGTAATACTTACTATCCCTGCGCAAGATGTAGCTGTTGGAATGGTGCGCTTTGCAGAAGTACCTCCGGCAAATTTTGCTCGAACGACACCGCCAATTCATGCACCGGCGACAGCGGCTGCTATACCGCGACTTGCCGGGCACCCAACAGTACAGGTAGCTGCTCGAATGCCAGCAATTCCTGCAGCACCGGCAGCGACTGCTCATTCGGGAATTGTACTAGCCAGAGCACGAGAAACTTCTGTTCTAACAGTCTAACTACCTCCTGCAATGGCGACTCAAACTGCCAGGTTGGCGGTCTTGCCTGTAGCGGTAGCTATAACGTCTGCTCAACCGACCCAACAAAGACATGCACGCAGTCAAGCGAATGTAATACCCCGAATCCGACCTGTCAAAGCGCCAGCCTGAGATGTTCGAACGCGTTAGATACCTCCTGCGTAATATACTGGTGGGGTGATTCTTGCGGCTGGGGGCAAGGGACTTGCCAAAGTGTTCGCATCTGCTCAAACCAAACGAAGTCATGTACTAGCAATGCCCAATGTTTGGCAACGTGCGGTGGCACCGGCTTTACCGGTAAGCAGATTTGCTCTAATAGCGGTGCGAACGATGGCAAGGTTTGTACGAGTGCGGACCAGTGCGACGACGGACTCTGTCAGGGCTACCATTATTGTTGGAGCAACAACAACATTGCTTGCCCTAACGGCAACGAATGCTCCGGCAACTGCCGCAATATGAGCTGCTCAAACACCGGTGCGGCTTGCACCGGCAACAGTGACTGCAATCCCAACGTGACCTGTAAGGACTGCAACACGGTCGCCCCAGCCACCTGCAACTGCACGAGCGGCACCGGCGCCGCCTGTGTGGTCGATACCCTGGATATCCCGGTCGGCAACGGTACGGTCGCTCAGTGTCCATCGGGTACCGACAATGGCAGCACCGGCGGTACCCTGACCGTGGGCAATCAATGCTTCAATCCCAGTCTGTATTACACGGTGCAGTACAACGGCGGCGATATCATGGGGCCTTATCGGGGCGATCAGCTCAATTGGTATTTCAAGGCCAATACCGGTTTCTCCGAGGGGACGCTGCAATTACCCGGGACGATTGCCACCGACGACACCGGTTGTACCACCGCCACGGCCCCGATCCAGAACTATTGCCAGAAGAGCTTTGCCATCCTGATCAGCGACGGTCTGCCGAATGGCGACCGCACCGTCGGTTCGTTGTTGGCGGACTACACCGGCGATTGTGCGACCAAACATCTATGCGACGCCACACGCAATACGATCCAACTCCCCAATCTCGCCTTGACCGCCAGCGGCACGAAATGCAACACCACCACCGGTACCTATAACCTGGCCTGCCAGAACGGCACCCAGGTCGGGTACAATTACGCCAAGTCCGGGGGCGGCAACAATGGCAGCGACTATCTGGACGATGTCGCTGCGGCCCTCTACGATATGGACCTGCGACCGGATTTGAGACGCCCCGCGGTGGAGGCGGCGAACGCCAAGAATAACGTCATTACCTATGGCGTCGGCTTTGCCGATCCCAGTCTCGACCCGAGCCAAAGCGGTCCCTCGGTCTTCTCCCGGGCCGCCGCCGCCGGGGGCGGCAAATTCTACTATGCCGCCGACGCCACCGCGCTGGCCGCGGCCCTGGCGAGCGTCATCAGCAACATCTCCGCCCAGATCGGTTCCTCGGCCTCGGTTGCCGCTAATTCCACCCAGGCCAGCGGCAGTTCGCTGATCTATCAGGCTAAGTTCGACAGTGGCAATTGGTATGGGGATCTGGTCGCCTATCCCATCAATTTAGTGGCATCGTCGGGTGGCTATGGTGGCTTGGGCGACTTGCAATGGAATGCCGCGACGCTGATCCCCAACGATGGCGCACTCACCAATAATGTCTATAACGCCTCGTCGAGCGGTCGCACCATCCTCACCTATAACCCATCGGCCACGAGTAACAAGGGGACTGTCTTTAGCTGTGCCAACCTGAGTGCCACCCAAAAGACCTATCTGGGCATCGGCAGCACCAGCAATTGTGCAACCAACACGACCGATCAGGGCATCTGGCGGTTGAACTGGCTGCGCGGCGACAAGACCCATGAGGAGGTCAATTCCCTGCGGGTCTTGGCGAGCGGCCAGAGCGAGACCCGCCTGATCGCCTCCGGCGGGACCGATTGTTCGCTCGCCGCCAATGCCGCCAACGCGGCCTGCGTGTCACTCAAGGCCGGGCTGATCTTGAGAAATCGCACCCGTCTGGACCCCTTGACCAATATGTCCATGACGCCGGACCCCTGGCTGCTCGGCGATATCGTCGACTCGAGTCCGGTCTATGTGGGGACGCCCGATTGGGGTTATGGCGTGCTGTCGCCCGAGGGCGGCAGCTATGGCACCTTCCTCAGTACCTACAGCGGTCGGCGTCCCATGATCTATGTCGGGGCCAACGATGGGATGCTGCATGGCTTCGATGCCGGCACCGGGACCGCCGCGGGCAAGGAGCAGGTCGCCTATGTGCCGGATGCGGTCTATCCCAACCTGGCGAACCTCACGAGTACCGGCTATGCCCACCATTATTTCGTCGATGGCGCGCCGGCCGCGGCGGACGCCTATTTCGGCAGTGCCTGGCATACCGTCCTGGTCGGCACCACCGGCGCGGGCGCGCAAGCGGCCTTTGCACTGGATATCACAAACCCTGGGACCCCCACCAGCACTGCCTCCAATTTTAGCGGCAGCAATGTGTTGTGGGAGGTCAGCACGACCCAGGCCCCGACCCCCGCGGACCTGACGACGGATACCTCGGGGACCTCGGGCGTGCGGGGATTCCAGCACAATCTCGGTTATACCTTGTCGCAGCCGTCGATCGTGCGCATGCATGACGGGTCCTGGGCGGCACTCTTCGCCAACGGCTACCAGAGCGCCAATAACCTGGCCGTGCTCTATATTGTGAGCGTGGCCGATGGCCATATCATCCGGGCACTCAATCCGGTGAATACGAACGAGAGCGCCTTTGTCAACACCGGCGCCAACTATGCGAACGGACTCTCCACGCCATTTGCCGCGGATGTCGATGGCGACAAGATCGTCGACTATATCTATGCCGGCGACCTGCGAGGCAATCTCTGGAAGTTCGATGTCACCGGCAGCACCGCCGCCAGTTGGGGGGTGGCCAATAGCGGCAGTCCGCTGTTTGTCGCCTGCGACGATGACGAGGTCCTGCCCTGTGAGCAGACCCATCGCCAGCCCATTACCTCCCGGCCGGTGGTCGGTCTGGCGAAGTCGACCGCCGCTGGGCGTACCGGCGGCTACATGGTCTATTTCGGCACGGGTAAGTATTTCGAGTCGACCGACAATAACCTGACGAGCCCTCAGACACAGACTTTTTACGGGATCTGGGATAATGGCGCCGCGGTGCCGAGCGGCACCGGCGCCACCACGACGCGCAGCAATCTGATTGCGCATACCATTACCTCCACGACCACGATCAACGGCAATAGTTTCCGGACCACATCGAACAACGGTTGTGGGAATCAGGGGTGGTTGATGAACCTGACCGACGCCGGCGAGCGCGTCATTTCATTTCCGCTGTTGAATAACAATCGGGTGATCTTTACCACGCTGGTCCCGCTGGCCAGTACCAATGCCGATTCTTGCACCACAGTGTCGAGCGGCACCGGGTGGTTGATGGAGCTGTCGGCGATTTGCGGTACCCCGCTCGATCCCAGCCTGCCGCCCTGGGATGTCAATGGCGATGGGAAGATCGACAGTAGCGACCTGATCCCCGTCAATGGTCAGCCGCAATCGCCCTCAGGTATGAAATCCACCGTGGGTATACCGACCGCCCCGGCGATTCTGAGGTTACCCTGCTGCCCCCCCGACGACCCCGAGTGCTCTTGCGACGATCGCGGGAAAGATCAAAAATTTCTATCGGGTTCAACCGGCGGAGTAATGCCTATTCTTGAATCCGGCAGCAGTGGCAACAGCACTCCCCCCCGCCAATCGTGGAGCCAGATCCGTTAGCGGCCGTTCATTCTTCTCGTTCCCACGCTCCGGCGTGGGAACGCACGGCCGACGCTCCGCGTCCTTTTTCCCATTCCTACGCTCATTGAGTCTGCCCCGTTCCGCCGGGCGGTGGTTAAACCGAGGATATCGCGCATGAATGACAAGGCCCCCAGGGGCTTCACCCTGGTTGAACTGTTGGTGACGATAACGGTGATGAGCCTCCTGGCCGCCCTCGTCTATCCCATGTATGTCGAACAGGTGCGCAAGACCCGGCGGGCGGAAGGCTGGGCGCTACTGGTGAATGCCGCCCAGCAGCAGGAGCGCTTCTATACGGCCAACAACGCCTATACCGCGACCGTCGGCAGTGGCGGATTGGGTATGTCCACTGGGGCGACGGTCACCAGCCCCAATGGCTATTACACATTGACGGCGGCGCTCGGCGCCGTGGCCTCGGGTGCCAGCACCTGTACGGCCGGCGGCGGTACCGCCTGCTATATCCTCACCGCGACGGCCCAGGGCGATCAAAGGCAAGACAAGGATCAGGGCAAGACCTGTTTCAGCCTGACGCTGGACTCATTGAACAATAAGAATTCGACCTCCAACGGGACCACGGCCAATGGCTCTCCCACCGGCGGCAGCCCCTATTGCTGGTCGAAGTAGGAGCGGCCCCCGGCCGCGACCGGGGCACGAGGTCTTCTCGTTCCCACGCTCCGGCGTCAATGCCATGAAGTTAAGCCGTTCGTGGTGAGCTTGTCGAACCACGGACGGCTTAACTTCAGTCGGTTAATGATTTCCCGTTCACCCTTCGACAAGCTCAGGGCGAACGGGAAATCCTTAACTTAATGGCAGTGACGCTCCAGCGTGGGAATGCAGCTTGGCCGCTCCAGCGGCCTGACCGATCGGACGCTGGAGCGTCCGGCCTCGCTCCCACGCTGGAGCGTGGGAGCGAGAGAAGTCCGGGAATTGCTCACGCCAAGGCGCCAAGCTCGCCAAGAAAGACAGCAAGATAGGCCGCGCATCCAGATCGCCTGGCGGGTCAATGGCCCGGCACTGAGAACACACTGAAAAACCTTGGCGGGCTTGGCTGGCTTGGCGCCTTGGCGTGATAACTGCTTTTTCTAGGTTTAGACTCCCCCCGCCCCAACCCTCCCCCACGAGGGGGGGAGAGTTGGAGCGCGCTCCCGGCGCGACCTTCACGGTAAGGCTATAATGCCCGCCTTATTTTTCGGCGGGGGTGGGTGATGGCTCAGGCGACGCGCAGCGGACAGTTGACCTTTAGCGACTATGTCGAGCGGGCGCTCCGCGAGGGTGCCATGTGGGCGCTGATGTGTGTGGCGTTCTATCTGGTGTTGTCGCTCGCGAGCTACAACCCGCAGGATGCGGGCTGGTCCTATGTCGGTGAGACCGCTGGCGTGACCAACATCGGCGGCCCCACGGGGGCCTGGTTTGCCGATGTGAGCTTCTACCTGTTCGGCTATTTCGGCTACCTGATTCCGCTGATGCTGGCCTTCAGCGCCTGGGTGGTGTTCCGTGGCAACCCCCAGGAGGCGCGCCCGCGGACCTGGCTGCTGGCGCTGCGCTGGATCGGCTTCGTGCTGACCCTGGGCGCGGGCTGCGGCTTTGCCACCATGCACCTCGCCGCCCTCGGTGCGGACTTGGCCAACGGCGGCGGCGGCGGGCTGGGGCAGGCGGTGAGCCTGCTGCTGCGCGAGCGGTTCGGCGCCGGGTCCGAGGTGCTGCTGGGCGGGGTGCTGCTGGTGGGGTTCACGCTGTTCTCGGGGGTCTCCTGGCTGGCCCTGCTGGACACCTTGGGCGATGGCCTGTTGGCGGGTGCGCGTGCCATTCGGGGTACACTCGCGGAGTGGTTTGAGTCTCTGGATCGACGCCGCAACGCCTTCGGTCTTGCCGAGCTGCCGGCGGACCTCAATCTGATCGATCCCGACGAACTGGCGGCGGAGCGCGCGGCGCACGCCGACGCTTGGGAGCGGTCGGCCGAGCCGGTGGCGCGGCCGATCCCCCGCCCCGGAAACCGGCCGCTGCCCGCGCCGGTGGCGGAGGCGCCGCCGCCGCCGGTGATCCGGGCGGCGCCCCGGCCCGGCCCGGTCGCGGCCCCCGACTTCGATACCGACTTCGATCCCGACAGCGATCCCGATGCCGTCGCCGGGGGCGTTGCCGACCGGGTCGCGGCGCCGCCGCCCGATCCGGTCTTGACCCTCTCCGATCTGATGAAGGACCAGCGTCCGGTGCCCAAGGAGGTGCCGCGGCTCCAGAAGGTGCCGCGGCGCGCGCCGCCGCTGCCCCCGCGCGCCGATCCGGCGTCCGTGGGCGGGGAGCTGACGCGTCCGCCGCTCGATCTCCTGGACCCGCCGCGCAAGACCGGCCGGGGCTATTCGGACGCGCAGATCGAGGACCTGTCGCGCCTGGTGGAGGTGAAGCTCAAGGACTTCGGGGTCCAGTCCCAGGTGGTGGCGGCCTATCCGGGGCCGGTGGTCACGCTGTTCGAGTTGCAACTGGCGCCGGGCACCAAGTCCAGCAAGATCACCGGACTGTCCAAGGACCTGGCGCGTGCGCTGTCGAAGATCAGCGTGCGGGTGGTGGAGGTGATCCCGGGCAAGTCGGTGATCGGTATCGAGATCCCCAACGAGGAGCGGGAGACCGTGTTCTTGAGCGAGATCCTGGGCGCGGATGCCTACCAGGACGCCAAGTCGCCGTTGAGCCTGGCGCTCGGCAGCAATATCTCGGGCGAGCCGGTGGTGGTGGATCTGGCGAAGATGCCCCATGCGCTGATCGCCGGCACCACCGGCTCGGGCAAGTCGGTGGCCATCAATGCCATGATCCTGAGCCTGCTCTACAAGGATGGACCCCGCGACGTGCGCCTGATCATGGTCGATCCCAAGATGCTGGAGCTCTCGATCTACGAGGGCATCCCCCACCTGTTGACACCGGTGGTGACGGACATGAAGGAGGCGGCCAATGCCCTGCGCTGGTGCGTGGGCGAGATGGAGCGGCGCTATCGGCTGATGGCCGCGCTGGGGGTACGCAATATCGGCGGCTATAACCGCAAGGTGGCCGAGGCGGAGGCGGCCGGTGAGCCGTTGCGCGACCCGCTGCTGGCCGCCGAGTTTGCCGCCGAGCCGGGGGTGACGGTGCCGACCATCGGGCACCTGCCCTATATCGTGGTCATCATCGACGAGCTGGCGGACATGATGATGGTGGTGGGCAAGAAGGTGGAGGAGTTGATCGCCCGCCTGGCCCAGAAGGCGCGTGCCTCAGGTATCCATCTGATGCTGGCCACCCAGCGGCCCTCGGTGGACGTGTTGACCGGGTTGATCAAGGCCAACATCCCGACCCGTATCTCGTTTCAGGTCAGCTCCCGCATCGACTCGCGTACCGTGCTCGATCAGATGGGTGCCGAGACCCTGCTCGGCCACGGCGACATGCTTTATCTGCCGCCGGGCGGCAACATCCCGCAGCGCGTACACGGCGCCTTCGTGGACGACCACGAGGTCCACAACGTGGTGAATTTCCTCAAGGCCCAGGGCGGCCCGGACTATCTCGACGACGTCCTGCGCGAGCCGCAGGAGTTGCTGCCGGGGATCGATCCGGAGCCGCGCGGGGATGTGGAAGACGCGGACCCGCTGTTCGACGAGGCGGTGCAGATCGTTGTGGAAGGCCGGCGCGCCTCCATCTCTGGCGTACAGCGCCGATTGAAGATCGGTTATAACCGCGCCGCGCGCATGATCGAGGAGATGGAGCGCATCGGCATCGTCGGCCCAGCGGAGACCAATGGTAACCGCGAAGTGCTGGCACCCCCTTCCGCCCGCGAGGATTGACCCCTATGCCCCATACCCACCGCGGCGCCGCGCACTCGCACGGACGCCTTGGCGCCGTCGTCCTGCTGTTGTCCGCCCTGTTCGGCCTGGGGTTGGCCGCGCCCGCCGCCGCGGACGGCACGCAGCGCCTGACGGCCTTTTTGAAGGGCCTGCACAGTCTCCAGGCGAATTTTGAGCAGACCACCTTCAACGGCGACCGCACGCGCATGATGCAGGGTCGCGGGACCTTCTATCTGCAACGCCCGGGGCGCTTCCGCTGGGAGTACGAGACCCCGAACAAGCAGGTGATTATCGCCGACGGCAAGCGGGTCTATCTGCATGACCTGGATCTGGATCAGGTCTCGCACCAAAGCCAGGACAAGGCCCTGCGCGGCACCCCGGCCCTGCTGTTGGCCAACGATACCCCGGTGGAGCGCGACTTTAGCCTGCGCGATATTGAGAGTAGCGACGGGCGCGACTGGGTGGAGTTGACCCCCAAGGCGGCGGATACCGAGGTGGTGCGTATCGAGCTGGGGTTTGGGGCGGCCGGTCTGGAGAGCATGATCATGCAGGACAGCTTCGGGCAGGACACCCGGCTCAACTTCTCCGCTGCCAAGCGCAACCCGGCGTTGGACGCGGCGCTGTTCAAGTTCAATGAAAAGACCGGCGGGGATTTCCTCTCATTCGATTGATGCCCAGGAAAGAGAAATTGTCACGCCAAGGCGCCAAGCCCGCCAAGGGTTTCGGGTTTGTTATTCGCGTTGTGCTATGTGTCCGGCCTTGATCATCATTGCCGCCAGCGACGATCGGTTCGCACCGCGGACCCTACGGCTTGCGCCGTGCCCGTAGGGTCCGCTGTGCGGACCAGCGGTCTTATTGCTTGGCGAGCTTGGCGCCTTGGCGTGAGTCATTGGTGGATTTAGGATGATTGTCGATGCCCGTTGATACCACGGCGGCCCCGCTCGCCGACCGGATGCGGCCGGCCGACCTCGATGGCTTTGCCGGTCAGGGGCACCTGCTGGCCCCGGGCAAGCCGCTGCGCCAGGCCATCGATAGCGGCCGGCTGCACTCGATGATCTTTTGGGGGCCGCCCGGCACCGGTAAGACCACCCTGGCGCGGCTGGTGGCGGCGCGCTCGGACGCCCATTTCCTCAACCTCTCGGCGGTGCTGGCCGGGGTCAAGGACATCCGCGAGGCAGTGGCGCAGGCGCAGGCCCTGCGCCGCTTGGAGGACCGCGCCACCGTGCTCTTTATCGATGAGGTGCATCGCTTCAATAAGGGTCAGCAGGACGCCTTTCTGCCCCATGTGGAGAACGGTACGCTCACCTTTATCGGGGCCACCACCGAGAACCCCTCATTCGAGCTGAATAACGCGCTGCTGTCGCGCGCCCGGGTCTATGTACTCAAACCGCTGATGCCGGACGAGATCGCGGCGATCCTGCGGCGCGCGCTCGCCGATCCGGTGCGTGGGTTGGGCGCCCAGGGTCTGCAACTGTCCGCCGAGGGCGCCCGGCTGCTGGCGGAGTCCGCCGACGGCGATGCCCGTCGGGCGCTCAATCTGTTGGAGCTGGCGGCCGCATTGAGCGCCGGCGGGTCGATCGGGGCCGGGGCGGTGGCGGAGGTGATGGCGGGCTCGCTGCGCCGTTTCGACAAGGGCGGGGACCTTTTTCACGACCAGATCTCGGCGCTGCATAAGTCGGTGCGCGGCTCCAGCCCGGACGCCGCGCTCTATTGGCTGGCGCGCATGATCGACGGCGGCTGCGACCCGCTCTATATTGCGCGCCGGCTGGTGCGTATGGCCAGCGAGGACATCGGCAATGCCGATCCACGCGCACTGGCCCTGGCGGTCGACGCCTGGGAGACCCAGGAGCGTCTGGGTTCGCCCGAGGGTGAGCTGGCCTTGGCCCAGGCGGCGGTCTATCTGGCCTGCGCGGCCAAGAGCAACGCCGTGTATCTCGCCTGGAATGCCGCACTGGCCGATGCGCGCCAATCCGGTACGGCGGAGGTGCCGGTCCATTTGCGCAATGCCCCCACCCGGCTCATGAAGGAATTGGGTTATGGGCGCGCCTATCGCTATGCCCACGACGAGCCGGAGGGCTATGCCGCCAACGAGCGCTATTTCCCCGCGGCCATGGGCGAGCGCCGTTATTACCAGCCCACCGACCGGGGGCTGGAGATCCGTATCGCCGAGAAGCTGGAGCGCTTGCGCGCCTTGGACCGGGCGGCCCGCGGGGGTGGGTGAGCGCAAGAAGGGCAGTTCTCACGCCAAGGCGCCAAGCTCGCCAAGGTTTCTTAGTGCGTTATCAGTGTTGGGTCAGTCACCCGGCGGGTGATCGGGATAGTGGGTTTGCCGTATTGTATTTCTTGGCGAGCTTGGCGCCTTGGCGTGAGCAATTCCCGAATTTCTTCTCGTTCCCACGCTCCTGCGTGGGAACGCCGTGCGGGCGCTCCGCGTCCGGTCTGGCCTGAAAGGCGACCTATTCGCTCAGGTCCGCCGCCAATGAATCGCGCACCCGCGCCGCCGGTTCGACCTGGTGACTGTATTGGGGGTGGTCGATCCCGACGGTGAGCGCCGCCCCCGCCTTGACCGCCTCTGCCACCCGGGCGGTGAGTTCAAAGCGCAGGAAATGGACCGCAGATGTCCGGGTGGCGTCATCCCGCACCAGGTCCTCATCCGCCACGGCATAGACCCGGTCGCCGCCCGCCTGGACCCACACCCGATCCTCGATCCCGCGCAGGCGCACCAGGGCCGCGTGGCGCGCGTCCACGTCGGTGTATTCGATCATGAAGGTCGCCTTCCAATTGCGCCCGTCCGGGATCAGCGGGTTGTAGGTGTCCAACTCCTCCTGGATGCCCCGGGCCTCGAAGATCCGCTCCGCGCGCAGCATCTCCTGGACCTGGTATTGCATCGTCAGGCGGTCCTCGAAATAGAGTGTGGCGTGGGGACCGACCGGTACCTGGCGGTCCTGCTTGTGGGCCATGACCCGGGCGCGGAAGTCTGCCCGGCACTCGGCGTATTCCTCAAGGCTATACAGGTCGGCGCGGGTTAGTCTCATGGTCTGCTCTGCTGATTCTGTGAAAAATATCTCTCACCGGAATTCCGGTACTTGCTCACGCCAAGGCGCCAAGACGCCAAGAAGAAACAACGAGATGTGCGCAGCATCGGCATCACCGTGCGGGTGAGTGGCCGAACGTCAATAAGGTTTTGAAAAACCTTGGCGAGCTTGGCGCCTTGGCGTGAGAACCGCTCTTGCTAGGATTACGGGCTCAAAGCCCATAGGCCAGGCGCAGGAGGCTCAATGGGTGTTGCTGGCGCCCGTCCTGCCCCAGTGCATGTGCAATATGCGCCCCGGCCATCGGGCAATCGCTCCCGAAGTGGTCGGGCGCGGCCTTCTCGACCCGGGCCGCCACCGGTTTCACGATCTTCATCGCGAAGGGGTATGACTCGGTCTTTACCGCGTAGGTGCCGTCGTGGCCCGAGCAGCGCTCGATGATCTCGACCTGGGTTTCCGGCACCAGGGCCAGCACCTCGCGGGTCTTGGGGCCGATATTCTGCACCCGTTGGTGACAGGACGCCTGATAGACCACGCGGCCGAGCGGCTGTTTGAAGTCGAGCCTGAGCTTGCCGTGGCGGTGGCGGATCGTCAGATATTCGAATGGATCGTACATTGCTTCTTTCACCGCCAGCACGTCCGGGTCGTCCGGGAACAGCAGCGGCAGTTCCTGTTTGAACATCAGCACGCAGGAAGGGATCGTCGCCACCAGGTCCCAGCCCTGATCCACCAGTGCCTTGAGGGCCGGGATGTTGACCTCCTTGGCCGCGCGCACCGCCTCCAGGTCGCCGAGTTCGAGCTTGGGCATCCCGCAACAGCGCTCCTGGCGGGCCAGTGCGACCGGGATGCCGTTGTGCTCGAAGACCGCAATCAGGTCGTCGTTGAGCGCTGGCTCGTTGTAGTTGCCATAACAGGTGACGAACAGGGCCACCTTGCCGGTGGTGCCGCCTGCCGGCTCGCCGGTGGCCGCCCGGCCGATGCGCCCCGCTTCAGACCGGCGCAGGGTGCGGCTGCGGTATTGCGGAATCCGGGCCTCGCGGTGGACCGCGAGCACCGCCTCGAGCGCGCGGCGGGCGGGGGCATTGCGGTTGGCCGCATTCACCACCGTGCTCACCACGGGGATGCCGGCGAGCTGGCCCACGCGATCCGTACTGGTGAGCACCCGGTCGCGGACTTTGATCTTGCCCTGTTGGTATTTGACCGCCTTGGCCCGGAGCATCAGGTGGGGGAAGTCCAGGTTCCACTCGTGGGGCGGCACATAGGGACACTTGGTCATGTAGCACAGGTCGCACAGGTAGCAATGGTCCACCACCTTGCCGTAATCCGCCTTGGCCACGGTGTCGACCTCCATGGACTCCGCGGAGTCCACCAGGTCGAACAGCGTCGGGAATGACTGGCACAGGCTGACACAGCGTCGGCAACCGTGACAGATGTGGAAGACCCGCTCCATCTCCTCCAACAGCGCCCCCTGGTCATAGAACTGCGGGTTCTGCCAGTCGAGCGGGTGGCGGGTCGGGGCCTCGAGGCTGCCCTCGCGGGGTGCAGACATGGGCGGTAACTCCTGGGGGTCGCGGTGTGCCGGGCAATGCCATGGTTTACCCGCCAATTATGGGGACACCGGCGACGCTCGCCCAATGGGTAGGACGGATCGCTTTGATCGTGATGGCCCATCGCGACGTCCCGTTTATGGTTGCGGCACTGCCCGAGCGCGGCGGCGTACTGGTAAGATTGCGCCACCGTTAACCGCCGCGCAGGCCACCCGAATGCACTCAAGCGACGCCCCCGCCGGGGCCCCCGAAGTCACTCCGGACCCCTTCCTGTTCGACCAGGAGCGCTTGGAGTCCCTGGCCCCGGCCGAGCGGGTCCGCGCCGGGCTGCGTCACTTCAAAGACGCCCGGGTCGTCGCGGTGGATCGTGAGGGCGAGCGCCTGTGGGCGACGGTGGAGGACGAGGCGACCGAGGAGCAGGTCTCCCTGGAGCTCACCTGCGACGACGCGGGGAACCTGGCGACCCACTGCGCCTGTCCCGCCGAATCAGGTTCGCCCTGCGTCCACGCCCTGGCGGCCCTCTTCGCCTGGGCGGATCGGGGCGCGGGGGCGCGGGAACTGCTGGGGGCGGCGGCGGGGGCGATCGACGAGCGGGTGAAGCGCGGGCGCACCGAGGTGCAGGTCCAGCACCTCTCCGGCGATCTCGCATTCGGCGCCTGGAGTGCGCGCTCCATCGCCTCATCCACCCATGTGCCGGTCGGCTATCGGGTCCATATCCGCTCGCTGACCCGCCGTGCGAATTACTGCACCTGCCCGGATTTTGCCAGCAATCGACTGGGCACCTGTAAGCACATCGAGGCGGTGCTGCACCGTATCGGCAAGCGCCGCGATTTCCGCCAACTGCGGCAACAGCAGTCGCCAGCGCCCTTCGTCTGGCTGGACTGGGAGTCGGACCCGGCCCCGCGCATCCGCCTGCACCGGGCGACCTTCATGGATGGCGACCTGGCCCGCCTGCTCGACGATCATTTCGATGCGTCCGGGGTCTTCTGCCGTCGCCTGCCGGAGGACTTCCTGCGCCTGGCCGAACGGGTCGCCGACCGGGCCGACATCGACCTGGGCGCGGACGCCCTGGACTATGCCCGCCGCCTGGCCGAGCAGGCGGCCCAGGGCGAGCGAGCGCGCACCCTGGGCGAGGCGATCCGCGCCGGGGGCGGCCGGCTCCCGGGGGTGACGGCCCGGCTCTATCCCTACCAGGTGGACGGTGTAGCCTTTCTGGTTGCGCGGGGGCGCGCACTGCTGGCGGATGACATGGGGTTGGGCAAGACCCTTCAGGCCATCGCCGCCGCGGCGTGGCTGCGCCAGCGCGCCGAGGTGGAGCGCATCCTGGTGATCTGCCCGGCCTCCCTCAAGGCGCAATGGGCGCGCGAGATCCAGCGTTTCACCGGTCAGGAGACCCGCGTGGTGGGCGGGCCGGCGGCCGGGCGGGCGGTCCAGTATCGGGAGGGCCGCAGCTTTTTCATCATCAACTATGAGTTGGTCTTGCGCGACGTTTCAGTCATCAACGAGACCCTGCGCCCGGACCTGGTGATCCTGGACGAGGCGCAGCGCATCAAGAACTGGCGTACCAAGCTCGCCGCCGCGGTGAAGCGCATCCCCTCGCGCTATGCCTTCGTACTCACCGGCACCCCGCTGGAGAATCGTCTGGAGGACCTCTACAGCCTGATGCAGGTGGTCGACCACCGCGTGTTGGGACCGCTGTGGCGCTATCTGGTGGATTTTCATATCACCGACGAGCGCGGCAAGGTCCTGGGTTACCGCAACCTGTCGGAACTGCGCCGCCGCCTGGCCCCGGTGATGCTCAGGCGCGACCGCCAATTGGTGCGCGACCAACTCCCTGAGCGCATCGAAAGCCGCCTGGATATCCCCATGGACGCCACTCAGGTGGAGTTGCACGGTGCCGCACTCCAGAATGCCCGCATCTTGGCCCAGATTGCCAGACGGCGGCCACTGACCCCCGCCGAGACCAAGCGCCTGCTCGCCGCCCTGCAAGAGGCGCGCATGGCCTGCGACGCCGCCGGCCTGGTGGATAAGGAGACCGCGGGCTCGCCCAAGCTCGACGAGTTGGCCAATCTGCTCGATGATCTCTGCCTCCAGTCCGGCCAGAAGGCCGTGATCTTCTCCCAGTGGGAGCAGATGACCCGCATGGTCGAGCAGCGGGTACGGGCCATGGGTCTGGGCTGCGTGCGTCTGCGCGGGGGTGTGCCCACGGACAAACGCGGGGCGCTGATCGACCGCTTCCGCGACGACCCCGCCACCCAGGTCTTCATCTCCACCGATGCCGGAGGCGTGGGGCTCAACCTCCAGGCCGCCTCGGTGCTGATCAACCTGGACATCCCCTGGAATCCGGCCGTGCTCGACCAGCGTATCGGGCGCATCCACCGCCTGGGCCAGACCGAGCGGGTGCAGATCCTGCTCCTGGTCGCCGCGGATTCCTACGAGGGGCGGGTGCTGGAGCTGGTCGGCGGCAAGCGCCACCTGTTCGACAACGTGGTGGACCCGAATGCCAGCGAGGACGTCGTGGGTGTCTCGCGCAAGCTGCTGGAGATCCTGGCCCAGGACCTGGCGGAGAGTCCGGGCTTGGTCGGCGGCAAGGCGGAAACCGAGTCTGAGGCGACCGACGCAGCGGCGGCCGAGGCCGTCGCAGAGGTGGGGGAGGGGCTTGCCGCGGACCTCTTGGTAGCGGAATTACCCCCCGATGCCGACGAGGCTGCTGTCGTTCGCGCCGTGCCCGAACCCCTGGCGGAGCCGCTTCCGGACGAGGCCGAGGAGGCGATCCGCGACGCCATCCTCGCCGTCGAGTCCGCCTTCGGGGCGCGGATCGAACGCATCCTGGGTGCTGGTGGCGGCCTGCTGGTCGTCCTCGACCAGGTCGACGACCTGGCCGACCGCGCCGCCGCTGCCATCCCCGGCCCCATCCCGGTCGCGCTCATCGACCGCCGCACCCTGGGCAGTCTGAGCCGTCTGGGCGCCGCCTCCCCGGTGGCCGGTGCCAGCACCCTGTTCGATGCCGAGCAGGCGACTGCCGACATCGCCCAGCCCCCCGCCGAACCGCGGCTGTTGCGCCAAGCGCGGGAAAAGCTCCGCGGCGCCGAGGTCCTCATCGGCCAGGCCTGTCCCGCCGCCGCCATGGACCTGCTGGTCGGCGCGCTGTTGGCCGCCGCGGCGCTGCGTGCCGGCCAGGAGGCCCCGCCTTCGCCGGCTCAGGCCGGCGTCTGGGTCTTTGCCGAGGCCCTGCCGCGGGGCGTCCTGACCCAGGATGAGGCCGCACTCCTGATGCGCGCCCTGGCACTCGGCCAAGGGGCCGATGGAGTGCCCGATGGGCTGCTGCGGGCACTGGCGGAGGAGAGCGCGGCCTTTGTCGAAGGTAGTGCGGCAGCCTGAGCCCGTGCTCCCGATGGGTAAGACGCAGCTTACTCATCCGCGAGTCCCGTGCAGGGGGGGGCGCAACGAATGGGCTCAATTTCGGTGAGAGACGATTGTGTATACTGCACGGGAGTTCCCGGGGGGGCGAGCCTGGGAAATGTGCTGTCGAGCGATCCACGACTGCATCCGTCGTTTCTCATCTTGACGCGATGTAGCAATCGCGGAATACTCAATCGAATTATTCGTGTTAGGGGTAAGAGCGTGGAGGACTACGCGGCTGCTTGCGCATCGCGACTTGCGGACGTCAAGGCATTGCTAGCTGCGCCGATCCAGCTTACCACCGCCGCGGCACACCTCGGGGGGGTCGCGGTCGAGTGCCAAGTCAAGGCGCTTGTCGTCAGTTACCATGGCTTGAGTGATTGGGGTTGCCGCAGTCGACGTACTAATGGTCCTAAGGAGCCAATTCCACGTCCTGGGCATGGCCTCATCGCTGGGGTAAAGCTCATGAACGATCTCTACCGCAAGGCAAAGGCGGATCCCTTTTTTTTGATGCATTTGAATCGTCTTATGCACCCGAAGGGGGCTACTGACGTGGACTTCATCGCTCTTCGCTATTCGGCTGAAGAGCAGTCGGAAACGGAAATAAGAGAGTGGCAGCATAGTCTCGATTACGTATGTGGCTGGCTGAGAAAGAATGAGGATAGGTCATCATGAATGCCGTGCGAGAGCTTCGCCGTCAGCTCGATAATTCATTTCCCGGTCGGTACGAACTCGATGTCGGAGCTGAACGAACGGCGATCATTCTAATCATCGATCCGTCATTTTCCGGAAAGACGCGACAGCAGCGTGTCATGCAAATCGAACCGCTACTCGATGAAGCAGGTCTGCGACCGGGGATCACTGAGCTTTATACGCCTGCCGAAGCCGATGAGCGCGGCATCGCCCTCTCGACGGATCAGATTATTGCCCCAGCGACTTGGGATACGGCGGTCTCCATGGTCGAATCCGGGCAGCGGCCTGTCGATGTCCAGCGGCCGCAACGCAAGCCGCGCCGAGTCATTTTTTACTCTTACAAGGGCGGCGTGGGTCGCACCACGGCCCTTGTGCATACGGCATTTCATCTTGCTCGTGCCGGCAAAAGGGTCGCAGTGATAGACCTGGACGTTGAGGCACCGGGACTCCATACGGTGCTTCCTCGCTCCGATCGAGCGCCCATCGTGGCCGGTCTTGTCGATTACCTTTGGGAGCGGCAGATACGCCCCTTCGATGAGGTCACTGACGAATGCCTGGAAACCTGTTTGGTCGGTACCCCAGCAGGGCAGGCCAAGGCGATCTCTTATGCAGTCGAGGATCCTGTCGCGCGCGCTCAGGTCCAAGTAATCCCGGCGGGTGCGGTGGGCGACGATTACGTTCGACGGCTGCATACGCTGTCCTTTGAGGACGTGCTGACGCGCTCCGACGATGCCTGGGCGCTGTTCGAGCAAGAATTAGCTGAACAACTCGATCCGGACTTCATGCTCATTGATGCGCGCACCGGCTTGGGCGATTGGGGCGGTCTGTCGCTGCTGCGGCTCGCGGACGAAGCCTTTCTCGTATTGTACCCTAGCGATCAGAACGGCGAAGGAATCCGTTTTGTGCGTGGGACACTCACGCAACTCCGGGAGATCCCCACCCACCTCGTTTTGTCGCCTATCCCCGAAGGCCCCCTTGGCAGGAAACTTGTGGATCAGTTCCTTCCACAACTCGGCCTGGAAGAAGACGACGAGCAGCCAGTTGAGATTCACTATAATCCAGGTATCGCTTCTGCCGGTGTTTACCCGGTAGAGACGGCCATGGCCAGCTATGCGCGGCTCGCCAACCTGATACTCGAAAGTGAGACGGAAGACCGCGTAGAAGCGACGATTCAACGGACGGACCGCTGGAAGATTATCGAGTCGCTGTCTTTTCCTCAGAGGGAGGCGAAGGCGATCGCGGCCAATGATTTTGAACTTTTTTTCCAAAAGACATCGGATTTTGATAAATTCCTCGACGATGCCCGTTGGGTTGTGCGCGGCCGCAAGGGAACCGGAAAATCGACGCTCTTTCATCTTTTTGTAGAGCATCAAGAGAACGCAGTCAAACGGGCGCGCGGACGGCTCGAGGGTATCGATGTACTTCCTGGTCATGGTCCGGCAGTTGGGGCTGAGTTTCGGCCGACAACCGACGTTTTTAATACCATTCGACGGAAGTTGATCGAAGGCGAAGACGATTGGTTATCACTCTGGCGCGCCTATGCGATTATTCGAGTCTTTTGCTCCGTGAAGCGCGCGCTCGTCGAATCGCTGCTGAAGGGACCAGACATGAAGGCCCTGCACCAGCATCTGTTCGCATGCTTCACTGTGGAGCCGGGCGGGTACTGGCGATCAACGCACACCACCGGTCTCCTCGAGCTCCTAGGTGAGCCATTCAAAGGACTCTGTCGGGATCTTATGATTGATCTGAATACGGAGTTGGGGCGGGCGGGGCGGAAACTTTGGTTGCTCTATGATGACCTTGATCAGGACATCAAGGAAGAGAGTTCCTGGCAGGGCGAAGCGTTGAGCGGTTTGCTGCGGCTTGCATACGATTCAAACAATCAGGGTCTCCACAATGTCCGTTTCAAGGTCTTCCTCCGTGAAGACATCTGGAGCGCCTTGGTATTCACTAACAAAAGCCATTTCGGCGATCCTCGGACCCTTGAACTGAAGTGGAACCGGGATGATTTTCTACGTCTCGCCTACCGGCTGGCGACTGGCGCCTCGGCCGAATTTCGGGCGTTAGCTCAACGCCAGTTTCCTTTAACCGATACTGAGGTCGACTCAGCTGGTGAGGAGGACCTACGGCGGGCGTTGGCGCCGCTCTGGGGGCTGAATCAAGAGAAGGGCAAAAAGGCATTTGCGGCAAGATGGGTCTACTCAAGAATGACCGACTCCCAGGACAACACCTATCCGCGATCACTGACGGTTTTATTGAATACGGCGCGAGAAGAAGAGTTGCGTAGACGCAATGACAAACAGGTTCCATCCGACCGCCTTTTCAGTCGCCCTTCAATGCAGGCGGGGCTAAAGTCCGCCTCCGAAGCGCGGGTAAATGAACTTAAGAATGAGTTTCCCAAACTCCGTCCTTTTCTCGATTATGTCAAGAAAGATAAAGCCCTGCGATCGCAATTCTCCCGCGGCGAACTCGAGACCGCCTGGAAAAAGACATCGCCGAGCGAAGACGCAACCTTGGATTCCTTCATTGCGCAACTCGACACGGCAGGGTTGCTGGTGAAGAAGGCGCGCGGCGCAACTTACGACTTCGGTATCGCCAGTCTCTATATCGATGGTCTCGGGATCACGCGCGTACAGGGCGAGAACAAGTAGTCAGTTGGCGGCGTCATAGATTTTTTTCGTAAGAAACGCAAGTGTGGCGCGTATTAAGACGCCCCGAGGTCCTGGCAACCACCCTGGCCGGTGCCGGTATTCTCATGGTCACCATGGGTGCCCGCCAGTCGCTGGGCCTCTTTGTGGCCCCGATCGATACGACGACCGGGTTGGGCCTCGTCACCATCAGCCTGGCCCTGGCGATCGGTCAGTTCACCTGGGGGGCGATCCAGCCGATCGCCGGTGCCGTGGCTGACCGCTACGGCCCGCGTGCCGTATTGATCGGCGGCATTCTGGTAATGGCCTTGGGCAGCGCCATCACCCCGTTCATGGGGTCTGGTTTTGGGCTCATCGTCTCGCTGGGGCTGGTCTCGGCTATCGGCTCTGGGGCGAGTAGCTTTTCAGTGTTGATGGGGGCCGCCGCGGCGCGGTTGCCCGCCCAGGCGCGCGGTGCGGCCTCCGGGGTCATCAACGCCGGCGGCTCCTTTGGTCAATTCGTCTTCGCGCCTATCCTGCAACAACTGATTGCGCGGCTGGGCTGGATTGGCGCGATGTGGGCGATGGCGGTGATGACACTGGCCGCACTGCCGTTGGTCGGCCGGCTGACCACGCCGATCGCCACCCCGGTGGTCCACACCCATGGCGATCAGGGGCTGCGCCACGCCATCGCCACGGCCATGAAGGACCGCAGCTATCTGTTGCTGCATGCCGGCTTTTTCACCTGCGGCTTTCATATTGCGTTCCTGGTGACGCACCTGCCCGGCGAGGTGACCCTGTGCGGTCTGCCGGCCGCAGTCGCCAGTTGGTCGCTGGCCATCATCGGGCTGGCCAATATCTTCGGCAGTCTTTATGCCGGCTATTGCGTCTCCCACTATCGCAGCAAGTATGTCCTGGCGGCCATGTACGGATCGCGGGTGCTGTTGATCGCCTGGTACCTCTTGATGCCGCGGACCGAATGGACCTTTTATGCCTTTGCCGCTGGCCTGGGCTTCACCTGGCTCGCGACCGTGCCGCCCACCGCCGCCATCGTCGGCAAGCTATTCGGCATCCGCTATCTGGCCACCCTGTTCGGGCTGACCCTGCTGAGTCATCAGATCGGCGGCTTTTTCGGCGCCTGGCTGGGTGGGCTGACGATGATCCGCTTCGGCGATTACGGATGGATGTGGTACGCCGACATGGCGCTCGCCGCCCTGGCCGCCATCCTCAATCTGCCGATTCGGGAAGCGCCGGTGGTTCAGGTTCGGTGACGGCGTTTTCCAACCCCGGCAGGGACTCCATCGGCCAGCGCGCCCGGGGGGCGAAGCACAGGGGTTCGTGCTGACCGGCGCGCAGGCGCTGCCAGCCGGCGTAGGCGATCATGGCCCCGTTGTCGGTGCAGAGGCTGGGGCGCGGGTAATAGGTCTGGCCGCCGACCGCCGCGATGGCCTGGTCCATCTGTTGGCGCAGATAGCGGTTGGCGCTGACGCCGCCGGCCAGGATCAGGCGGCGGTGCCCGGTGACCTTCAAGGCCCGGCGGCACTTGATCACCAGGGTGTCCACCACCGCCTCCTCGAAGGCGCGGGCGATGTCGGCGCGCGTCTGCGCCGGGTCCGCGGCGCCCGGCAGCTCCTGGTGCAGGGTGTTGAGCGCGAAGGTCTTGAGCCCGCTGAAGCTGAAGTCGAGCCCGGGGCGGTCGGTCATGGGGCGGGGGAAGCGAAAGCGCCGCGGGTCGCCCTGCTCGGCCAGGCGTGCGAGTTCCGGGCCGCCGGGGTAGGGCAGGCCCAGGATCTTGGCGGTCTTGTCAAAGGCCTCGCCGGCCGCGTCGTCGAGCGATTCGCCGAGGATGCGGTAGCGTCCGACCCCCGCCACGTCCACCAGTTGGGTGTGGCCGCCGGAGACCAGCAGGGCGACGAAGGGGAAGGCTGGGGCCGGGTCCTCCAGTAGCGGCGCGAGCAGATGGCCCTCCATGTGATGGACGCCGATGGCCGGCACCCCCCAGGCCCAGGCCAGGCTGCGCCCCACCGCGGCGCCGACCAGCAGGGCGCCGATCAGCCCCGGGCCGGCGGTGTAGGCCACGCCGTCGACCGCGGTGAGTCCCGCGCCCTCCATCACCTCGCGGATCAGCGGCAGGGTCTTGCGCACGTGGTCGCGCGAGGCCAGTTCCGGCACCACGCCGCCATACTGCGCGTGGATCGCGGTCTGGCTGTAGACCGCGTGGGCCAGCAGTCCGCCGACCGAGTCGTAGATGGCCACGCCGGTCTCGTCACAAGAGGTCTCGATGCCGAGGACGCGCATGGGTGCTGCTCCGGGTGGCTGGCAACCGCGGAACGCGCGGCGGGTGGGGGAGGGGTGAGCGGTTATTTTAGCGCGAAAGCGCGAAAGCTTTGCAATCGCTTGCCACCTTCGGCTAGAATCCTAAGGCTGAATTTCCGCCCACCTATCCTCTGGAGACATAGGGACCCCATGCCCAGCGTTCGCGTCAAAGAAAACGAGCCATTTGAAGTTGCTATGCGTCGGTTCAAGCGCTCCTGCGAAAAGGCAGGGGTGTTGGCTGAGGTCCGTCGCCGCGAGTTCTACGAGAAGCCCACCTCCGAGCGCAAGCGCAAGAAGGCGGCCGCAGTGAAGCGTCACCACAAGAAGTTGCAGCGCGAATCGCGCCGGTGGGAGCGCCCGTACTAGTTTACGGTCGGCTTCCCTGACGGAAACCCCGGCGGCCGCGGCCCCGGGGACACCGGCATCGCCCCTCGGATCGGTTATCCAGCCGGTCGCGCGTCTTACCGGCGCCGAGGTCGGCGATGTCTGTTTTTGTTGAAATTCCATCTGCCCGAAGGATCCCATGCTCAAGTCTCAAGTCCAGGCCGACATGAAGACCGCCATGAAGGCGGGCGAGAAGACCCGTCTCGGGGTCATCCGGCTCATCCTCGCGGCCATCAAGCAGCGTGAGGTGGACGAGCGCATCGAGCTGGACGACACCCAGGTGTTGGCCGTGCTCGACAAGATGATGAAGCAGCGGCGCGACTCCATCGAGCAGTACGGCGCGGCCGGTCGTCAGGACCTGGTCGACGTGGAGCGCTTCGAGGTCGAGGTGATCCAGGGCTATCTGCCGGCGGCACTGAGCGAGGCCGAGTTGACCGCGCTGGTCGAGGCGGCGGTGACCGCCAGCGGTGCCGCGGCCTTGAGCGACATGGGCAAGGTGATGGCCGTGCTCAAGCCGCAGGTCCAGGGGCGCGCCGACATGGGCGCGGTCAGCGCGCTGGTCAAGCGCCGTCTCGGGGTCTGACGCAGGCTAGCTGCGGCGCATGGCCGGCAGAATCCCCCCGCAGTTCATTGATGACCTACTGGCCCGCACCGACATCGTCGAGCTGATCGGCGGGCGCATCCAACTGCGCAAGGGCGGCAAGGATTTCCAGGCCCGCTGCCCCTTCCACGACGAAAAGACCCCGTCCTTTACGGTCAGCCGTGAGAAGCAGTTTTATCACTGCTTCGGCTGCGGCGCCCACGGCACCGCCATCGGCTTCCTTATGGAGTACGACCGCCTCGGTTTCCGCGAGGCGATCGAGGACCTGGCCCGGCGCGCCGGGCTGGAGGTGCCGACTGAGGGCGCGCCCGCCCCCGCCGGCCCGGATCACGCGCCGCTCTACGCGGTGCTGGAGCAGGCGGCGCAGCTCTACCGCGGCCAATTGCGCGAGCACCCGCAGGCCCCGCAGGCCGTCGACTATCTGAAGGGCCGCGGCCTGAGCGGCGAGGTTGCCGCCCGCTATGGCGTGGGTTTTGCCCCGTCCGGGTGGGATTTCCTGCTGTCGCGGCTCGGCGGCGACCCGGCGGGGCGCGAGCGCCTGGCCCAGGCCGGACTCATCACCGAGCAGGACGGCAAGCGCTATGACCGCTTTCGCAGCCGCATCATGTTCCCGATCCGCGACCGCCGCGGGCGGGTCATTGGCTTCGGCGCCCGCGTGCTCGGGGATGGGAAGCCCAAGTATCTGAATTCACCGGAGACGCCGGTCTTCCACAAGGGGCGCGAGCTCTACGGGCTCTACGAGGTGACGCAGGCGCGCCGCAAGCTGGAGCGCCTCCTGGTGGTCGAGGGCTATCTGGACGCGATCGCGCTCGCCCAGTTCGGCATCGACTATGCGGTCGCCACGCTGGGTACCGCCACGACTGCCGACCACCTCCAGGTGTTGCTGCGCTCGGCCCCGGAGTTGGTGTTCTGTTTCGACGGGGATCGTGCCGGGCGCGCCGCGGCCTGGAAGGCCCTGGAGGCCGCGCTGCCGCTGGCCACCGGTAACCAGTCGCTGCGCTTCCTCTTTCTGCCCGAGGGGGAGGACCCGGATACCCTGGTCCGGGCCGAGGGTCAGGCGGCCTTCGAGCAGCGGCTTCAGAAGGCCGAAGACCTCTCGATTTTTCTGTTCAATCAACTGAAGGAAACCGTGGGCGACACGATCACGGGCGATGGCCCGATGCGCCTGACCGCCCTGGCAAAGCCGTTGATAGACAAAGTGCCTGCGGGCATATACCGAGATACGCTGAACGCTCGGCTGGCGAAGCTGACGGATATCGCCCCGCCGCCACAGGGACGCACGGCGGGGCCGCGGCGACGCGCGGCGCAGACGCAGCAGCCCACTCGGCTGAGTCTCGTCGCCCAAGCGATTGCGCTGTTGCTTGATCGTCCCCAATTAGCGACGGAGGTTGACTTGCTGCCGGACGACTGGCGGCGACTGGATAATCCCGGAGTCCAGGTCCTGGCCCAGTTGTTGGACACCATCGCCGTTTCGCCAACCATCAACACGGCGACCTTGGTCGAGCGTTGGCGCGAACACCCTCACTTCGACTATCTCCAGCGGCTCAGTGTGGCGCCCTTCCTAGACACGGTTCCAGTTGAGGGGCGTGCAGCAGAGTTCATTGGTGCCCTACAGGGATTGAGTAAGGAGGTGCGGGACGCCGAGCGCGTGCGCCCCCTCAATCGGCGTAGTACTGCGGATTGGACCGAAGAAATGCGTGAGCAAATGGACCGGGAGGCCGAGCAGGCAAGAATCCGGCGGCATTGAGCGGGATTGTCCGGATTGGCTGATCGTCCGTCTTGTGCTAAAATGGCCAGTTCCGCGCACGGCCCAGAACCGAAATAACGATGTCCGGCTGACCCTGCCTGTCCGGCCCGGTCTGTCCGAACTGTCCACTCGAGAATGGCAAGGTTACCCATGGATCAAGAACAGCAACAGTCCCAGCTGAAGCAGCTCATTGCCAAGGGCAAAGAGCAGGGGTTTCTGACCTACTCCGAGGTCAACGATCATCTGCCGCCCGGCATCGTCGAGCCCGAGCAGATCGAAGACATCGTTAGGATGATCAATGATATGGGGATCGCGGTCCACGAGACCGCGCCGGACATGATCGATCAGACCTTGAGCGACAACGCCGTCTCGGATGACGACGCGGCCGAGGCCGCCGCGGCCGCTATCGCCAGTGTCGACAGCGAGTTCGGCCGCACCACCGACCCGGTGCGCATGTACATGCGTGAGATGGGCACGGTGGAGCTGCTCACCCGTGAGGGCGAACTGAAGATCGCCAAGCGTATCGAGGAGGGCCTGAACCAGGTCCTGTCATCGCTCTCGGTCTATCCGCGCTCGGTGCAGAAGCTGCTCGAGATCTTCGACCGGGTCGAGCGCGAGGGGACCCGCCTGGCCGATGTGATCTCCGGGTTCAACGACCCCGAGGTTGAGCCGGTGCCGACCCCGGCGGCCGCCGCCGCGGCGGCCCCTGTGGCGGAGGTCCAAGAGGCGGTGGCCGAGGGCGACGCCGACGCCGATAGCGACGATGCGGCGGCGGACGAGGAAGAGACGGTCGTCGTCGATACCGGCCCTGACCCGGAAGAGGTTGCGCGACGTGTGCGGCTGTTGCGCGAACGCTTCGTCCTGCTCACGGCCAGTCTGGAGCAGTACGGGCGCGACGACCCCCGCTCCCGCGCCGCCATGGCCGAGGTCTCCGAGGTATTCCTCCAGTTCAAGCTGGTGGCCGCCGTCTTCCAAGAATTGACCCAGATCCTGCGCGCCACCATCGAGCGTATTCGCGGCCAGGAAAAGGTCATCATGGGGCTGTGCGTGGATCAATCCGGCGGCATGACCCGCAAACAGTTCATCGAAAGCTTCCCGGACAACGAAACCAACCCCGCTTGGTTGGATCAGCAACTCGCGAGCGGTCAGCGCTATGTGGCGCGGCTCACCGAGGTCGCCCCCGATATTCGCCGCGCCCAACGCAAGCTCCAGGACGTGGAGCGCGAGAACTTCCTGACCATCGGTGAGATCAAGGATGTCAACCGCAAGATGTCCATCGGCGAGGCCAAGGCCCGTCGCGCCAAGAAGGAAATGGTGGAGGCCAATCTGCGGCTGGTCATCTCGATCGCCAAGAAATACACAAACCGCGGTCTGCAATTCCTGGACCTGATCCAGGAGGGCAACATCGGTCTGATGAAGGCGGTGGACAAGTTCGAGTATCGCCGCGGCTACAAGTTCTCGACCTATGCCACCTGGTGGATTCGCCAGGCGATCACCCGCTCGATTGCCGATCAGGCGCGCACCATCCGCATCCCGGTGCATATGATCGAGACGATTAACAAGCTCAACCGGATCTCCCGGCAGATGATCCAGGAGATGGGGCGCGAGGCGACCCCGGAAGAGTTGGCCCAGCGCATGGAGATGCCCGAGGACAAGGTCCGTAAGGTGTTGAAGATCGCCAAGGAGCCCATTTCGATGGAGACCCCGATCGGCGACGACGAGGACTCCCACCTGGGCGACTTCATCGAAGACGCGGGCGTCATCTCTCCGGTAGAATCCGCCACCATGGAAGGGCTGCGCGAGGCGACCCAGAACATGCTGGCCAGTCTCACCTCGCGCGAGGCCAAGGTGCTGCGTATGCGCTTCGGCATCGATATGAATACCGACCACACCCTGGAGGAGGTCGGCAAGCAATTCGATGTGACCCGTGAGCGTATCCGCCAGATCGAGGCCAAGGCGCTGCGCAAACTGCGCCACCCGACCCGGTCCGAGAAGCTCAAGAGCTTCCTCGATAACGACTGATCGTCGGGTGCGCCGTTGGGGTCGCCCCATCGGGGCGGTGGCTGCGCGCGGCGCCCCCGACATGATAAAGATATAATGCGAAGCGAATGGCGCGCTGGGGCGTTGAACCAGCGTGCTGAATCAGGGATGATCCCGCGCCAATAGTTTCTCATGGGCCGTTAGCTCAGCGGTTAGAGCAGGGGACTCATAATCCCTTGGTCCAAGGTTCAAATCCTTGACGGCCCACCATTTTCTGCAATCATAGCGACCTCGCCTCAATCGCCGCGGAGCCAGTCGATGATCGAGCGTATTACCATGGACCCCGCCATCTGCCACGGTAAGCCCTGTATTCGCGGGTTGCGCTATCCGGTCGAGACGGTTCTGGAATGGCTGGCCGGTGGGATGAGCATCGACGACATCCTGGCTGACTATGAGGACCTGACACGCGAGGACGTCCTTGCCGCTCTGGCCTTTTGAATCGCGACCTACTGATCATTCACGAGTGATCGGCCGTGCGGACTGGGTGTTTACGGGCCGGCGGTGGCGAACGCGAAGCCCGGCCGACGGCGCAGGGCGGTTCTTCATCTGCCTTTCGGCTTGCGGCAGCGCGGCCAACACCACGTCACCCTCGCTCACTGGCGCTTTAGGTCGGCCGGGCCATAGTCCGGCTCGTCGTCGTCATAGGCCTCAGCCAGGCCGGACAGCGACAGCTCCGCCCACAAGGCGCGCTCATCGTCCTGGCCGGGCTCCACCAGGGTGACCAGCAAGCGGGCGTTGAAAGGAATTTGGTAGGGCTCATCCAGAAGTATCGACCGCCCATCGAAATGGGCCTTGAGTGTGACGCTGATCATGGTCACGCGTCCTGGGCATACACACTACGCCCGGCGCCGTAATAGGCGTCATAGACATGCTGAAACACCGCGCTGGTCTTTTCCTCGAATAGCTCGGGCGTGTAGGCGCGCGGCAGGCCCAGATCCAGCAGCTTCTCGATGGTCACCCGCACCTGCGCGCGCGCCTGTTGGCGCTGGCGCCAGTCCAGCACCAGCTTGCCGGCCTTAAGCTGTGCCAGCAGCTCCCGGGCGGTGGCCTTGACCTTGTCCCGGTCGGCGTCGTTCAGGTCGATCTGGGGCTTGGTCAGCAGATCGAAGAGGGCCAATTCCTCCTCGTCCAATTGCTCGCCCAGGCCCCGGCGCTCTTCCTCGTTCAAGTGCTGCGCGAAGGCCACCAGTTGTTGGAAGAACGCCTCGGCGTTGAGGCTGCCGGCATTGTAGGCGTCGATCAGCGCCTGGAACTCCTCCAGGTAGTCCATGCGCGTGCGGTTGAGCCGCACCATGGCCATGAGCTTCTGGGCCACCTGCCCCTTGAGCCGTTCGTTGAGGGTGCGCCGGCGGCCGGTCTTGAAGGGTCTGCGCCAGCGCTGCAAAGTCGATCCCGCTGAGGGCCACCCAAGGCCCCTCGCCCGGGCGCGCGCCGGCCTCGTGGATCACATAGCCCTCGGTGGCGATGGAGCGGTCGAGCAGCGCCTCCACCTGCTGCATCACCTGTGAGATGTCGGCCGGTGGCGTCAGGGCGCGCATCTTGTCCGCGATGACCGCCACCGGCGCCACTGCGACGGCGAACGCCTGCGCGGCCGGGTCCGGCAGCACGGCCTTGTAGAGCCGCTGCACCGCATTGGCCAGGTCGAGATAGCGACGCTGGAGCGCATCGGTGGCGATCAGGGCCTCCACCGCGTCGTCGAGCAACTCGATACGGGCAAAACCCGCGGCGGACTGGATGGCCGCCAGGTCCACCGCCTGCTGGTGACAGAGTCCACTGGTTTCGCCCAGCACCTGGCGCAGGGCCGCGACCAGCGCGGCCTTGTCCTCGACTGGCTTGCCCGTGCCGCCGCCGTCGGCACCCGGTGCGCCATAGATGGCCAGCGCGCGTTCCAGGCTGCGGAAGACCCCCGCATAGTCCACGATCAGTCCGCTCACCTTGCCGGGGTAGACCCGGTTGGCGCGGGCGATGGTCTGCATCAGGGTGTGATTGCGCATCGGCTTGTCGAGATAAAGGGTGGAACAGCTCGGTACGTCGAAGCCGGTCATCCACATGGCGCAGACGAAGACCAGTCGGAAGGGGTCCGCGGGGTCTTTGAAGCGGGTTTCCAGGTCCTCCTCGACCATGCGCTTGCGGTGTGGCCGGATGTCCAGTCCCTTGTCTTTCATCTGCGCTATCTCATTCTGGCCTTGCGAGACCACCACGGCCATGTCGGTTTCCTTGAGTAGCGCGATACGCTCCCCAAGCGCCCGCCGGGTATCCTCGTCCGCCCCGGCCAGTTGCGCCTGCGCGGCGGCCAATCGCTCGCCCCAATGTCGCTTCACCTTGTCATACATCCGAATGGCCGTGGCCTTGTCGATACAGATCATCATCGCCTTGCCCTGGAAGCCGCGCCCGATGAAATGGCTCACCAGGTCCTTGGCCACTGCCTCCAGCCGATCGTCGCGGGTGAGCAGGTGATACTCGCGGGCGAGTTCGCGCTCCAGCTTCGCCTCCTGGGCCGGGTCCAGCGCCGCCGCCTCCAGCAGGCGTTCCATGTCCGCGTTGAGGTCGTCGTTGGTGAGTTGTAGCTCGGGGATGCGGTTCTCGTAATAGAGCGGCACCGTCGCACCGTCCGCCACCGACTGGCGGAAGTCATAGACGCTGATGTAATCGCCGAAGACCTGCCTGGTCTTCTCCTCGCCCACGATCAAGGGCGTGCCGGTGAAGGCCAGAAAGGCGGCATTGGGCAGGGCCGTGCGCATATTGAGCGCCAGGGTGTCGTACTGGCTGCGATGGGCCTCGTCGGTGATGACGATGATATCGCGGCGCTCCGAGAGCACCGGGTGGACCTCGCCCGGCTCGGTGCGGAACTTGTGGATCAGGGTGAAGACATAGCGATGGTCCTCCCTGAGCAACTGGCGCAGGTGCTTGCTGCTTTCCGCCTGGGCGCGGCCCTCGGTCACCACCCCCGCCGAGGCGAAGTGCTTGTAGATCTGCCCGTCCAGCTCCTGGCGGTCGGTGATGATGACGAAGGTCCAGTTGCCCGGGACCTTGCGCAGCACCTTTTGCGCAAAGAACAGCATGGCGATACTCTTGCCGCTGCCCTGGGTATGCCAGAACACGCCCAGCCGGCCATCGCGGGTGCGGACGACCCTCAGGGCCTGCATCGCATTATTGACGCCCAGGTACTGGTGGTTCTTCGCCGTCAGCTTGATCAAGCCGCCGGGGACCTCCTGGAAGAGTGTGAAGTTCTCCACCAGGTCCAGAAAGCGCACCGGGTCGCAGACCCCGCGCAGCATGGTCTCGAGCGACACCCGGCCGGGCTCGGACTCGCGGCCGACCTTCTTCCACTCGGCAAAGTGCTCCCAGCCGGCGGTGATGCTGCCCACCCGGCTCTGGCTGCCGTTGGAGAGGATGATCAATGCATTGGGCCAGAAGAGTTGGGGTACCGTATCCTTGTAGTCGCGCAGGTTGCCGGTAAAGGCCGTCTCCAGGCGGCGATGGCCGCCTTGAGCTCGATGAAGAGCAGCGGGAGGCCGTTGACGAAGCCTACCAGGTCTGCCCGGCGGGTGTGCATCTCACCGGTGATCCAGAGTTGGGAGCAGAGCAGAAAGTCGTTGTTGACCGGCGCGTCCCAGTCGATGACCCGCATCAGCTCAATGGTCTCGCCGTCGCCCTGCGGGTCGGGCAGCGGGACCCGCACCCCGTCCTTGAGCAGTTGGTAAAGCTCGCGATTGGCGGCGGCGGGACTCAGGCGCGAGCGGTCGCGCGCGATTTCTTCGATGGCTTGGTGGATGGCCTCGGGCGGCGCCTGCGGGTTGAGCCGCAGCAGGGCCAGGCGCAGCGAGGACTTGAGGATGACCTCGGCCCTGGTCTCCCGGCCCAGGCAGCTGGCACCCTGGTCGAATTCGCCATAGGCGCAGACCGTGCTCCAACCCAGTTCGGCCAGCAGGGCGATGGCCGGCTGCTCGACCAGTGAATCCTCGGTGTAGCCGGCGGGGCTCATGGTTCATCCTCACTTGCGGGCAAATAGCTTGAATTGTCGGCCGTGTGCGCAGATACTTGTAACAGCTCATCTGCCATGCGTAGAAGGAGTAACGAAGCCGTCCTCCGGGGCGGCTTCAGCCTTTTCCAGTCCTGCTGCGCCGATAATCCTCATACTCTTTCAAAAGCTTACGCTGTCTGTGTGGCTGCTCGACCAGATAGGCCGTCCACGGCAAAACATAATTCCCGCGATCCGCCAGGATTACCAGATAGTTCTCCTGCTCGAACCACAGGCACACCCGTTCTTCCCGTCCACGCTGGTTACGCCAAACCTTCACGGCGGGGTCGGTATCGTGTTCGATGATCGGTCTTGGCCAACGAATCCTCTCGCAACGCCGAAAGTCGGGCGTGCGGTCCTCCTCGATTGCCCCTTCCTGAATCATGTGCCAAAAGGTTGCCTCTTTGCCATGGGTCTGCGGGTGTCGCTTGAGTCCGAGCCGCCGTCCCTGGAAGACCGGCTGGCTATCGACGAAGTCTTGCTTGAAATAGGCGTAGATGGCGTTTAGATAGGCATCCCAGTCGCCGCCGTGCTCCCCGAACAGCACCAGAGGCGGCAGCCAATTCGGCGCATTCGTCATCACTGAAACTCCGCTGCCTGCCACCGAAAGAGGTTGATCTTCTCCTCTCGCATCAGGGTGGTTCTGGCCAGCGTGTAGCCCGAGCGCCGCTGCATGCGGTCAATAAGCGCCATCTTACCGGCATTGCCCTTTAACCCGCGATTCAGGTAGCTGACTGCGCCAATCAGCAAGTCCGCCAGCTGCAGCTGTTCAATTTCATGGGAATGGACTAATTGCAGTTTCTCGATCACTTTCCGTGAAAAATCGTACATATTGTTGCACAAAACATCGTGTAGTTTAGCGGTCTTTCGCGCCCCGCGCGTATCCTTGATATCCACATAGACCCGGTATCGAGCATCCGGTCTGAAGATAACCTTCAGCATGTCAAAATACATCTTATAGTACCAGCCATCGTGGTCCTGACCGGGAAAAGCGTCATGTCGTAACCTGGACTTGTCGGGTACGATCAGGGCGCGGAAATGCAGATCGTCATCGTCGAAGAAGTAATCGATCAGGTCGAGATAGAGCGCTGTCTTAGCCGGTGAAACCTTGGTCCACTTCAGCTCGAACGGGGCCGGCATGCCATGTTTCCGCTTGATCTCGCGCAGGCGTACTGCGATCTCGTGCGTCTTATCCAGTGGGCACCAGATGGCTCCCAGCACCATCGCCTTCTGGTGATCATGTTGGAGATGGCAGGACTCATCACAGTAAATGTTGAAGATTTCGCTCATACCGCCGGCTCCTCGGTGACCGCGACATCCAGGTCCGATACATCCAGCTCGCCGGAGATCAGGCGGGGGAGGAGGAGGTCGCGGGTGCGGCGAAGCGTCGTGTTTCTATGCTCAAGAGTCTCGGAAAGCGAAAGCATCGGCAAGACGATTTCTTCAAAGCGAGTTGCGATATCCGGCGTTGGGCAGACGAAATGGTATTCTCCAATTTGATCGGGCAATAGGTGCAACACATTTGCGCCGTTTGCGTGCTGCTTCACTTCGTCAGCAAAGCCGGACCATCGAAGCATTGCGTACAAGTACGCCTCAGATAGTTTGCCTCGACTGGCTGCTCGGACAAGATCCATCGATAGGATGCCGAAATCGCTATCCAGGCGTGACACCCGGCCAACGCGGGCCACAATGCGACGCTCTTGTGTCATGTCTGTAATTGCCATGACCATTTCGCCGGCACGAACAGTTTGCGTGTCCTTGAATAATCCTGTGTATCTCTTGAGTCCGGATGACCGAAAACCGCCATCTCGTTCCATGCACTTGAGATTGATGAAGGGTCGGCCGCCTTCGTCAGCGAGTTCCGTACCCTTGTAGGATCGGCCTCGGTGTATGATGGCGATATCCGAAATGCTCGCAACCTGCCACTGCTCCGGAATTCTGCCGAGCGGAGAATCGGTAAAGCGGACTTGCTGATGCCCGGGAAAGCGGAACTTGACGAACCACTCACGGTAGAGGTTCTGCGCCATCTCCTCCAGGATCTTGATTCGCCGCAGGTTGTTCTCGATCAGGTCATCATAGGCCGAAAGAATCGCGGCGATCCGTTGCTGCGTCGTGAATGGAGGAAGATAAAAGGAGAACCCGAGAATTTGAGTTCCGCTGATATGAGGAACAGTCACGCCGGTAACTATAGGGCGGATGTAATCAGTAAACTGAGGACTTGCGATAAGATATCGCAAATAATCTGTGAAAAGGCCGTTCTTTCCTCTGAGTCTCGCAACGCGCTGTACCAGCAAACTCTTAGGTGACGATCGCTTGATCCACGCCCATTTCAAGCCGGATGGAATCCAGGGTCGATCCATGGCCAGAATGACATCACCTTCTTGCAGCCAGAACTTACCAAGATCTTGAGTAAGTGATCTTGGCCAGTGTTTGCAGTTATCCCAATCGATATATCCCTGTTGAACATCAGCTCCTTTGACGAGCGGCACATCAGATGGAACATCTGTAAACTGGTTGCTCTTGAACGCGAAGCCAGGTAACAAATCGACGTGTTGCTCAAGTGCTTTATTCGGCCAAGAAGATACCTTGCTCATTATTTGAAATCCATATTCTTGTCTCGTTCCCACGCTCCAGCGTGGGAATGCAGTCTTGGCCGCTCCAGCGGCCCGATGCCCGCGGGACGCTGGAGCGTCGGGACTTGCTCCCACGCTGGAGCGTGGGAGCTTGAACGATGATTAGGTGGCCGCATCATTCCGCCTCCAGCAACTTCGCCACATTCTCCGCAATCCGCTCTTCCAACTCCCGCGCCTCCGCGTTCAAGGTCTCCAACTCCTCATTCTGCTCCTCCAGCCGCTCCTTGAAGTCGAAGTCTTCCTCGGCACGGGCGGCTACGCCGACATAGCGTCCGGGGTTCAGGCTCCAGCCCTGGGCCTCGATCTCGGCCAGCGTCGCGACCTTGCACAGGCCGGCCACATCGGCATACCGGCGATCAGGGAAATGCTCGGCGATCGGGTCGGCGCTGTCGTGCAGGTTCTCGGCCGCCTCGCCGCGGTGCAGCCGCGCAATGTTCGCCAGAAACTCGATCTGCGCCGGGGTCCAGTCGCGGTGGGCGCGGTCGATCTGGCGGAAGAGGTGCCGGGCGTCGATGAAGAGCACGCCCTCGCGGATGTCGCTGTCGGCACGGTCGAAGAACCAGAGTGTGCAGGGCAGGGTGACGGTGTAGAAGAAGTTGGAGCCGACCGCGACCATGGTGTCGACCACGCCGGACTGGATGAGCTCTTTGCGGATCGCAAGCTCCGAGCCGCGGGCGTCGGAGGCGGAGTTGGCCATGACGAAGCCGGCACGGCCCTGGGCGTTCAGCGCGCTGTAGAAGAGCTGAATCCAGAGGTAATTGGCGTTGTCGGTGCGGGGCAGGGCGAAGGGGAAGCGCGGGTCGTCCTTGAGCCGCTCCTTGTCCACCCGGTCGACGTTGAATGGCGGATTGGCCATCACGAAGTCGAAGCGGCCGGTGGAGTCGTGCAGGTCTTCGTAATAGGCGTTGCCCTGGCGGATGTCGCCGGCCAGGCCGTGGACGGCCAGGTTCATCTTGCCCAGGCGCACGGTCTCGCCGACTTTTTCCTGTCCGAACACGGAGAGTTCCGCGCTGGGGTTCTTCTGGTGCTCGGCGACAAAACGGGCGCTCTGTACGAACATGCCGCCGGAGCCACAGGCGGGGTCGAAGATGCGGCCGTGGAAGGGCTCGATGATGGCGACGATGAGTTGGACGATGGCGGTGGGGGTGAAGAACTCGCCGCCCTTCTGACCCTCGCTCATGGCGAAGTGACCGAGGAAGTATTCGTAGATCCGGCCGAAGGCGTCCCCCTCAAGGTCCATCGGGACCGAGTTCAGGGTCTTGAGCAGCTCCTTGAGCAAGGCGTTGTCGAAGCGGTTGTAGGTCTTGGGCAGCACATCCTTCAGATCCGGATTGTCGGACTCGATGGCGCGCATGGCCTCGTTGATGGCGGCGCCGATGTTGGCCCCTTCCGGCAACTGGATCAGGGCCGAGAAGCGCGCCACCTCGGGCAGGTAGAGCACGCCGCGCGCCTGATAGTCGGCCGGACCGATCCGCCGCCGCCCGCTGCGGGCGCCCTCAAGTTCCTTGACGGTTGCCTGAAATTTGTGGTCGGCATAACGCAGGAAGACGAGGCCTAAGACCGGGACCGAGTACTCGGAGGACTTCAGCTTGGAGTTGGCCCGCAGCTCGTCCGCGGCATCCCATAGGCGGGCCTCGATGTCGGTTCCGTTCTGATTCATGATTTTTCCTGGGTCGGGCTAGCGCCGGGCTGGGACTATCAGCGTCTGTTAACCTAAACCGGCAGACGTTACCACGGAGCCCGCACGTGTGACTATTCTGGAAGGAACATCGGGCATCCCGGAAGTTGAACCTTGCCCGTGGGAGCGGCCTCCGGCCGCGAGGCGATGCCTCAGGTAGCCGGCCAGGTCCGGTCGCGGCGGAAGACCGCTCCCACGGGGTGCTGGGGCAAAATCCGCACAATGGGCGCTGGCCGGGGAACGGTTGCGCTGGTCCCCAGGCCCCGCGGGGGTGAAAATAGGGCGTCAGATACTCGTCCAGACCGCATGTCAGTGAGCCCAACCATCCCATGTCCAAGCCAGCCCCCGATCTCTCGCTCAAATACCTGAACCTGTTAGCGGAAAAACACCCGTCGATCCAGGCGGCCTCCACGGCCATCATCAACCTGACGGCCCTGCTGCAGCTGCCCAAGGGGACTGAGCATTTCCTCTCTGACGTACACGGTGAGCACGAGGCCTTCGGGCACGTGGTCCGTAATGGTGCCGGGTCGATCTGGCGCAAGATCGACGATATGTTCGGCAATGCGATGACCAAGTCGGAACGGCGCAATCTGGCGACGCTGATCTATTATCCCGAATTGAAGGCGCCACTGATGTTGCAGTCGGTGCCCGACAAGGACGAATGGAGTCGGCTGACGCTGATTCGTCTGGTGAAGTTCTGTCGCAGCCTCACTGCCAAGTTTCGCCGCGAGACGGTGCGCAACTTTCTGCACAGTCACGTGGCCGAAACCATCGAGGAGCTGCTGTACGACCAGGAGGGTGTCGAGTCCAAGGCGGCCTATTACCGCAGCCAGATCGATACCATCGTCGCCACCGGCAGCACACTCACCTTCATCACCGCGCTGGCCGAGCTGATTCAGCGCCTGGCGGTGGCCAAGCTGCATATCATCGGCGACATTTACGATCGCGGCCCGGGTGCCCACATCATTCTCGACTCGCTGATGCAATACCACCAGGTCGACATCCAGTGGGGCAATCACGATATCCTGTGGATGGGCGCGGCGGCCGGCAGCGATGCCTGTATCGCCAACGTGATCCGCTTCAGTCTGCGCTACGGCAACATGGAGACGCTGGAAAATGGCTATGGCATCAGTATGCTGCCATTGGCCTCGTTCGCGCTTGAAAACTACCGCGACGACCCCTGCGCCTTGTTCAGTCCCAAGCTGCCCAAGGACCACAGCTTTACCAGCCAAGAAGTCCGGCTGTTGGCACAGATGCAGAAGGCCATCGCCATTATCCAGTTCAAGCTGGAGAGCCAGGCGATCAAGCGCCGCCCGCACTATCTGATGAATGACCGCCTGTTGCTCGATAAGATCGACTATGCGCGCGGGGTGATCACCCTGGATGGGGTGGAACACCCGCTGCTCGATACCCTGTTTCCGACGATCGATCCGGCTAACCCCGATGTGTTGACGCCCGAAGAACGCGCGGTGATCCACAAGCTGCGGCAGTCCTTTGTCAATAGCCGCAAGCTCCAGCAGCACACCCGTTTCCTCTTTGCCAAGGGCAGCCTGTATCTGGTCCACGACGGCAATCTGCTCTATCACGGCTGCGTTGCCATGAACGACGATGGCGAGTTCCGCGCATTCAATGTCGACGGTGAGTCATTCACCGGCCGGGCCTTTCTCGACCGGGTCGACCGGCTCGCCCGGCAGGGTTATTTCGATATCGATAACCCGGCGCAGAAGCAATACGGCATGGATGTCATGTGGTTTCTGTGGTGCGCGCCCCAGTCGCCGCTGTTCGGCAAGGAGAAGATGGCCACCTTTGAGCGCTATTTTCTCACCGATAAGGCGACGCACGCCGAACGGCGCAACCCCTATTACTCGTTGCGCGACAATGAAGACAGCGCCCGCAAGATTCTCGTCGAATTCGGCCTGGACCCGGATCACGGCTGCATCATCAACGGCCATGTGCCGGTCAAGGTGGTCAAGGGCGAGCGGCCGATCAAGGCCAACGGCAAGCTGATCGTCATCGACGGCGGCTTCTCGCGCGCCTATCAGAAGGAGACCGGTATTGCCGGTTATACGCTGATTTCCAATTCGCGCTATCTGTTGCTGGCGGCCCACCAACCATTTGAAACGACTGATAAGGCGGTATCGGAGGAGCTCGATATCGACACCGAGATCGAGGTGATCCACACCTATCCGCGCCGGATGCTGATCGGCGACACCGACCGCGGGCGCGAAATCCAGGAAGAAATCGACGAATTGCATGCGCTGTTGCATGCCTATCGCGAGGGGTTGATCAAGGAGCACCGGCTCGACTAGTACCGCAGGATGAAAGTGCTCGGACCATGTCAAGCTAGGCTGCCAACGGCTTGCCTTGGTAGGTCCAGCGGAATGGTTTGGCCATTGTCTTGTTGAAATAGTCGATGAAGTTTTTGATTTTCTGGCAAAGGTCGT
>NZ_CAJAXH010000195.1 GCF_903946935.1 uncultured Thiodictyon sp. | reverse complement strand
GGCACACCGCCGACACCCAAGCTGCCTCCCGCAGAGGTTTGGATCAACCCGCCGGCCGCAGGCTTAACCGAGATCCAAGAGCCTCCCGAGCAACACTAAATTCGACACCCCGGTGTCTCATTTTCATTGACACATTCCGCTGGAGATTGTGCTTGTGTAGTATACGGAAATTTATGCTCAGCGTGGGGGATCCGACTGACGCTCCGGACCCCTCGTAGGTTGGGCTGAGGAACGGACACTGGTGGCGAATTCCGCAGCCGGGCGAGGCGGATGCCGAGCCGACAACGCGGCGACGTTCGCCTACACTGGAGCGACCGGTTGTGCCCTGTTGTTTCGGAGGCTTTCTGTGTCGCTCCAACCTTGCCCCGCGTTCGAAATCCCCGAAGAAACCCGCCGGGTGGCGTGCGCCGCCTTTCCGCGGGGTACGTTGTGCTTGAGGATCGCCGACGCCCTGGGGGGACTGTACCAGGACGCGGATTTTGCCGACCTGTTTCCGCGCCGCGGTCAGCCGGCCGCATCGCCCGCCCGCCTGGCGTGGGTGACGATCCTGCAATTCGTTGAGAATTTGTCCGACCGCGCGGCGGCCGACGCCGTGCGGGGCCGCATGGACTGGAAATACCTGCTCGGGCTGGATCTGAGTGACCCTGGGTTCGATCACACCGTGTTGAGCGAGTTTCGCGCGCGCCTGACGGGGGGCGAGGCCGAAAGGCGGCTGCTCGATACGCTGCTGGCATGCCTGCGGGAGATGCACCTGCTCAAGGCGCGCGGTCGGCAACGCACCGATTCCACTCATATTCTGGCTGCGGTGTGCACCCTCAACCGCCTGGAACGGGTCGGCGAGACGCTGCGCGCGGCGTTGAACGCCGTGGCGGATGCGGCGCCCGACTGGCTGGCTGCGCTCGCCCCGCCGAGCTGGTACGAGCGCTATGCCCGACGGGTCGAAAACTTCCGTCTGCCCGCCGCCAAGAGCGAGCGCGAGCGCTTGGCCGCCGAGATCGGCGCCGACGGGCAAACCCTCTTGGACGCGATCGCCGCCACACCCGCGGGCGCGCGGCGCGCGGCGCTCCCGAGGTGGGCACGCTGCGCCAAGTCTGGGAGCAGCAATACCGCCGCGACGAGAACACTCTGGCGTGGCGCTCGGGCGACGAGCTGTCCGCGTTGGTGGAGCGCATCGAATCGCCCTACGACCCCGAAGCGCGCTACAGCACCAAACGCAGCGTCGATTGGGTCGGCTATAAAGTCCACCTGAGCGAGACCTGCGAGAGCGACGCGCCGCGCTTGATTACCCACGTCGAGACCACCGCCGCGACGGTTCCCGACGTCAAAGCGCTGCCGGACGTGCATCGCGCACTTGCGCGCGCCGATCTGCTGCCCGCCAAGCACTTGGTCGATAAAGGCTATACCTCTCCGCAGGTGGTCCTTGACAGTCAACAGCGCGACGGCGTTTGCGTGATCGGCCCGCTGGGCGAGGATACCAGCTGGCAGGCGCGCGCGGGCAAGGAGTTCGACAAAGCGCATTTCCTCATCGATTGGGAGGCACAACAGGCGACCTGTCCCGCCGGCTGTCTCAGCCAGACCTGGAAGCCGAAAACCGGGGTCCCCGGCATTGAGACGCAAGTGCGTTTCTCCGCCCGCGATTGCCGCTCGTGCCCGCATCGTGCGGATTGCACCAAATCCAAAACCAGCGCGCGCGTCGTGCTCTTGCAGTCGCGCGAGTGCCACGAAGCGCTGCGCGAGGCGCGCCTGACACAAACCTCCGAAACCTTCGAGCAAGAGTATGCGGCCCGCGCGGGCGTCGAGAGCACTCATGCGCAGGCCATTCGCCGCAGCGGTCTGCGCACCTGCCGCTACATTGGCCTGGCCAAGACACGCCTGCAACACATCGCCACCGCCGTCGCGCTCGATCTGGTACGGGTCTGCGAATGGCTGGACGGAACGCCCGTGGCGCCGACCAGACGCTCGCGCTTTGCCAGGTTGCAGCAGGCTGCCTGAGGGGGCCGGAGAATTCGCCACCAGTGTCAGGAACGAAGCCCAACGCGGGCGACCGCTCCGCCTGCGGGTTGTTGTGCCTCCTGCGTCGGCCCAACCTACGTGCTGTCGCAGGCGTTGGCGTTTTCCAGTCCGGCGGCGAAATTCATCCGATGCCCCTGGAGGGCCGGGGTAGCGCTTACAGCGCCAGATGCAAGCGAATCGCCGCGTCGACTTCCCGCAGTTTGTCCGCGGCGAGTCGGCCCAGCGCCGTGCCGGTGATACGCTCTTTCGCGATGGTGCGGATCTGCTGGGCCTGGACCTTGGAATCCTTGGGCAGACCGGAGTCCGCGCATGACAACGCCACCTCGAAGGGATAGACCCGGGTCAGGTTGGACGTGATGGGCAAGACCGTGACGGTGCTCGCCGCGCGATTATTGGCGTCGTTGCTCACGATCAGCACCGGGCGGCGTTTGTTGATCTCGGCGCCCACCGTAGGGCTGAGATCGGCATAGAGGATCTCACCACGCTTCATGGGACAGTCCGTCGCCGGCCGTCGTGTCCCAGTCCGCTGCATCGGCCGCAGACGCCTCCCGGTAGGCCGACTCCAAATCATCTTCGCGCAGCCGGCGCAACGCCTGCTCGATGACCTGGGAGCGGCTCTTGATCGCATGGGCGGTACGATAGGCATCGATCACCCCGATTGCCTCGGGGGTGAGCGAAATGGATAATTTCTCGGTGTGCATGTGGGTTTCTCCAACGATTGCTACCCATGATGCTACTGCTACTGCTACCACACGGCAACTCGAATGTCCCGGCTCAGGCGACCAATGCCGCAACGACCGTGACGGGCTCTCGGGTGCAACGGAGCACATGGCGCAAACGTCCTCGCTGCTTTGCTACACGGCAAGGGGCATCGCTGGAGGGATTCCTGTCGGGCCTCCTGCGTCGGCCCAACCTACACGCTGCATCAACCGGGATCGTCCAGCCCCTGCAGTGCGTTGGTCGCAAGCCCCCAAAGCTCATCCAACTGGCCGTGGACCAGACCGCGCTCGCGTAGCGGCCTCAGTGTATCGAGCACCTGATCCAGCCACTGACGCTTATCCGCCCGTTCCGCAATCAGATACAGCTTCCAATAGGAAATCGCCAGGTCCACCCGCAGGTCCGGCCGCCCCGGCTCCTGCGCTACTAGGGCGCGCCTGATCTCAAGCGACTCCGCGACGTACCTCCGCGCCCGGACCCCGTCGCCTGCGGCCCGCGCCAGGTTGCCCAGGTTATCGAGCGATACCGACAGGTTGCGCCGCAGGTCCGCCCGCCCCGGCTCCCGCGCCACTAGGGCGCGCAGGATCTGAAGCGACTTCTTTAGGTACCGCCGCGCCCCGAGTTTGTCGCCCGCCGCCCGCGCCAGGCTCCCGAGGTTATTGAGCGACAACGACAGATCCTGGCGCAGGTCCGCGTGCCCCGGCTCCTGGGCCACCAGCGCGCGCAGAATCTCCAGCGACTCCTCCAACGACCGCCGCGCCTTAGCCCCGTCGCCCGCCGCTCGGGCCAGGTTGCTCAGATTGTTGAGCGACACAGAAAGCTCCCGGCGCAGGTCCGCGCGCGCCGGCTCCTGGGCCACCAGCGCGCGCAGGATCTTCAGCGACTCTTCCAACGACCGCCGCGCCCCGGCCCCGTCGCCCGCCGCCTGCGCCAGGTTGCCCAGATGGTTGAGCAACACCGACATGTCCCGGCGCAGATCCGCACGCGCCGGCTCATGGACCACCAGCGCCCGTAGGATCTCCAGCGACTCCTCCAACGACCGCCGCGCCCCGGCCCCGTCGCCCGCCGCCGCTGCCAGATTTCCCAGATTGTTAAGCGACACAGAAAGCTCCCGGCGCAGGTCCGCGCGTGCTGGCTCCTGGGCCACCAGCGCGCGCAGGATCTTCAGCGACTCTTCCAACGACCGCCACGCCCCGGCCCCGTCGCCCGCCGCCTGCGCCAGGTTGCCCAGATGGTTGAGCAACACCGACATGTCCCGGCGCAGATCCGCACGCGCCGGCTCATGGACCACCAGCGCCCGCAGGATCTCCAGCGACTCCTCCAACGACCGCCACGCCCCGGCCCCGTCGCCCGCCGCCGCTGCCAGGTTGCCGAGGTTGTTCAGCGCCACCGACAGGTCGCGCCGCAGGTCCGCAGGCCCCTGCTCCTGCGCCACTAGGGCGCGCCGGATGCCCAACGACTCCTCGAAGTAACAGCGCGCCCCACCCCCGTCGCCCGCCGCCGCTGTGAGGTTGCCGAGGTTGCTCAGCGACACCGCCAGGTCCCTTCTCAGGTCCGCACGCCCCGGATCCTGCGCCACCAGGGCGCGCCGAATGTCCAGCGACTCCTCGAAGTTCCGCCGGGCCGAAGCCCCATCGCCCGCCGCCTGCGCCAGGCGACCGAGATGGTTGAGCGACACCGAGATCTCGCGGCGCAGGTCCGCGCGCCCTGGCTCCTGCGCCACCAGGGCGCGCATGATTTGCAGGCGGCCCTGGGCGATCCGCCCGGCGACGGGACTGAAGCCGTGCTCGGTGAGCCAACGCTGAGCTTGCAAGACAGAGTTATAGAGACGTTTGCCGGGCTGGATGCCAGCGATGGCCCGCTCGAACAGCGCAGCCAGGATGGGCTCGCAAGCGGCGATGTTGGAGCGACCGACCGGCCCGAGGGCACGCAACGCGCTGCCAAACAACCGGGTCCGCACCGTCTCGCCCGCGAGATTGAGCAGGGCGGCCAGGGTCTGACCCTGACCCGCCACTGCCAGCTCAGCAGTGATCGTCTCCAGCGCCCCGGTCAACTCGTGGAAGTCGTCACCCTCGCCGGTGTCCGGCCCATCCGCCTGCCCCGCCCAGGCCAGCAGTTCCTCCGCAGTGGGCAACACCCGCGGGTGGATCTGCCGCCGCAGTTCCCGCAGCAGCACCTGTTCGCACAGCCGCTGCTGGGTGAATCCATAGCCCGTCAGGCGCCGACCGCTGCCCTCGCCCTCCTCCGCCGGGCGCATCAGGAGCGAGGCGGCGACCAGTTCCTCTACCGGGTCCAGCTTGACGACGCGCAGTGCGTTGTCGGCACCCAGCCGGGCGCGCCACTCGGTAACCCAGGCATCGGCCTCCGCCACCGGCAGCACGGGGATGCGCCGCTCGAACATCAGCCGGCCCAGGCGCTGAAGATGGGTGGCGATACCGGGCAGGTCCGACTCCAGACGGTCCAGATAGGCCCCGAGCAGGCGGCCCTCGTCCAGCTCCAACGGCGGTTCGCGACGGCCGCGGAAGGTCTCGTGGAAAAGATGCAGATAGAGCGGCGCGCGCAGCAGCTCGCGCAGGCTGGGCGCGAGCCGGTCGTGGGGCAGCGGGCAGGACTGGCCCGGGCGGCGCTGGCGGCGCAGTTCATAGGCGGCGCCCGCCTCCTCTACGGTGAATGGCCGCAGGTCCAGATAGGGAACTTCCTGGTCTTTCGGGTCGGTGAAGGTGGCGAGGAAACGGGCATTGGCCAGCACCTCGGCCCCGTGCTGCAGGAGGTCGCGGTGGCGCTGGGCCAATGACTGGTAGGCCCCGCTGCGCAGGCTGACGGCCAGGCGCAGCCACCGATGGCGCCCCAGGGCCGGGAGCAGGTCATCCAGGGCACGAACCAGGTCGGTGAAGCGGTCGGCCTCGTTTAATGCATCGAGGATCAGCCAGACGCACCGGTCCGACTCCCCGTCCTCGGCAGCCGTGGCGTCCAGGTGACGGCACAGGCGGAATGTGTCAATGAAAATGAGACACCGGGGTGTCGAATTTAGTGTTGCTCGGGAGGCTCTTGGATCTCGGTTAAGCCTGCGGCCGGCGGGTTGATCCAAACCTCTGCGGGAGGCAGCTTGGGTGTCGGCGGTGTG